>CAZVRR010000202.1:0-4248 GCA_964629745.1 uncultured Planctomycetales bacterium
CGGGGCCAATCTGGCCCGTGAGAGAGCGAAGAATTGTGGGTAACGACAAGGGCTTAAGCCGGGGGAAATAGCGAGAGCGACGATCCTGCACATTACATACGGCCAGCCGGCTTCAGCCGGGCTTTCTGGAGGGACGGCGAACCGGAAGCGCGGATCACACCAGCGGCTTCCTGGACACGGTCGGGAGGCTAAGCTGATGCATAGCCGGACGCTTCAGTTCGGCGGGCCAAGTTCTTGCCGCATTCAACCGTGTCGCCCAGCCGTCCCCGCGCGCCCGCCGACGCGTACAACTCCGCGATCCCCGTCAACTTCCACCCATTGACCCGTACGAATTCGCGTCGTCGCAGGGCCCACGTTCACCACCGCCGGAATGCCGTATTCGCGCGCCACGATGCTGCCATGGCTCAGCAGGCCGCCCATGTCGACCACCAGGCCCGCCGCGGTGAGGAAATACACGCTCCAGCCCGGATCGGTAAACGGCGCGACCAGAATCTCGCCGGGTCGCACCGGGTCCGTGCCGTCCGGTCGCAGGACCACACGCGCCGGGCCGGCCGCACGCCCCGGGCTCACCGCCAACCCGCGCCACACGTGGCTGTCGCCATCCACAGGCTGCGCCGCAGGCGTCCGCGACTGCGCTTCATCCAACGTGCCGACGATCACCGGCGGCGGATCCAGCGCCCGGTAACGCTCGCATTCCGCCCGCCGGGCGGCAACCCGCGCGCCGGCTGCCGATCCGAGCCTCCCGTCGAGCAGCGACTCCAGTTCCTCGACCTCGAAGAAGAACACGTCGTCGGGCGCGGCAAGCACGCCACGCCTCACCAGCCGCCGACCGAATTCCAATAGCGCACCGCGCATCACCGCGACGACCCGCACGGCCTGGCTCTTGAAGTTCTCCCGCGTTGCGAGCCCCCGCCGTGCCCGGCGCATCACGTACTCGAGCAGACGCCAGCGCCACCCGGCCAGGCGCAGCCGGCAATCCGCCACCAGTCGCGTACGCTCGGCATCCCGCCGTGCGTGCACCGCGGGCGGGGTGTGGTCGGCGGGCGCCGCGGCGTACGAGCGCAGCAGCCCCAGCACATAGTCTGGGGACTCGGACCAGCGCGGGCGCCCCACGTCGAGCTCCGCGAACGTGTGATGACCGTGGCGTGTGTTCCACTCGCCCCAGCGCGCCAGGAATTCGCGCCCCGCCGGCGTGGCCTGCAATGCGGGCTGCGCCTGCCCGAACTCGGCTTGCGAGTCGAGCACTTGGCGCACCTCCGGCTGCGCGCGCCCCCACTCCGCCAGCCGCCAGAGCTCCAGCGCGGAATCCGCCGAAGCCATCGCACCGGCACCCGACAGCAACCGGTTCGCCAGTGCTCCGGAATCGTCCTCCAGCCATCGGCGTGTCAGGCGGAACAGCGCCTGGCTCAATGTTACGCCGACCGCGGCGGCCGCCAGCGCGTTCGCGTCGCGGCACGCGTCCCTGATCCCCGTCGTCAGCAGTTCCAGCAGCGCGCGATCCGACTGCCCGGCGAGCTCGAGCGCCACCAGTGCATCCGTACGGCGCGTGACCTTCTGAACGAGGCGCTCGTTCGAGCGCGGCCCGCAGTAGCGCAGAAACGTAAGCAGCAGCCAGGGCAGTCCGGCCAGCACGCGGGCGCGAACGCCCCATCCGCAGTCCGCCGCGCTGGCGCGGAGTGCCGCACTCACTTCCGGTCGTGTGGTTTCGTGCCCGCCGAACGCGACGTCGAGCTCGAGCCGCGCCCCCGGCAGGGCTCGTCCGAAGCGGGCGAAGATGCTGAGATTGGCGTAGACCCGGCCGGCGATCCGCACGAACCACGGTTCGCGGCGCAAGTCGATGCCGATCAAGCGGAAGAATGGGGCAAACAGCTGCATCACGAACATGTGGAGCAGCGACCAGGCCATCGGGGTGACCACGTCGGGCAGCAGCTCGCCGACGTTCACGTTGCTCCAGACCACCGGTGCGGCGGCATTGCTGCGCCGCGTGCGTGGGGGCTTCGCGATGGGTCGACTCTGGAGCAGCCAGAACTGTCCGTCTGCCAGCGCCCACTCGATGTCCTGCGGCACCCCGAAGACGCGCTCCGCGCGCAACGCGAGCTGCACCAGCCGCCGCGCCCACTCGTCGTCCAGGCACACCGGCCCGCTGGCGGTTCGTTCGAGAACTTCGCCGACACGCGTCAGGACCAGCCGCTCGGGCGTGCCCCGCCCGCTCACCAGCGCGTCAGCGGTGCCGCGCACGGCTTCCAATACGACCCGGCGGCGGTCGCCGCTGAGGGGGTCCGCCGTGAACACGACCCCTGCGCACTGCGGGGCGAGCATGGGTTGAACCAGCACTGCCATGGCCGGGTCGTGACCGCCCTGTCCCCGGCGCGCGCGGTAGGCTGCCGCCCGACCGGAGTGCAGCGAATCCCAGCACCGACGCACCGCGGCCAGCAGGTCGTCGGGTCCTCGTACGTTCAGGACCGTCTCGTACTGCCCCGCCGCAGACGCGTGGCGCGTATCCTCGGACGTCGCGCTGGAGCGGACCGCGAGCGGCAGGTCGGGAGCAGCCCCCGCCAGTGCGGCCCACGCGGATCGGACGGCGACAGCTACCGACTCGGGAACTTGCGTCCCGCCGCGCGCGAGGCGGTACGCCGCCGTCGTCACGCAGAACCCGTCCGGAACCGGCAACCCCGCCGCCAGGAGCTCCCCCAGGTTCGCGGCCTTGCCCCCGGCCCGCGAAGCATCGCGACGGCGCAGCCGCGCCAGCGGCAGGACCAGCTCCACAGTGTCCGGTTTCGCGCCGCGCGTCATATCCGCCTGGTCAGTCAGGCCCACGTCCCGCAACCAGGGATTACGCGATCGCGCGGACCCGCACGGAATTGTACGGCGGAACTGCGGTACGGCGGGTCAGGGCTCGTCCGGCGGCGGGGGCGGCGGCCCCTCCTCGAGGAGGCGCTGAACGCGCGAATCGACTTCCGCCTCAACCTTGCCCTCGAGCTCGGCAGCCCGCTCCCGCATGGCCTCCACCCGATGATCGAACTGCCGCTCGAGCGACTGCTTGAGCTGGCTCTGGGCGGACTGCCGCGCCTGCTCGTCCGGCGCCTGCTGCCAGTCATGGACGCGCGTGCGAATTGGGGGCGGCTCCGCGCTGAGATCTGCCTCGGGGCTCGTCAGGGCGGCGAGCCGGGCGGAGACTTCTTCGTCGCGCCGGGCCTGGAGCTGCTCGGCTCCCAGCCGCAGCGCCTGGAGCTCGACCCGCACGTTGCCCGCCACGCGACCGCGCAGCTCGAGCTCGATCACGGTCCGCTGCTGTGCCCCGGCATCCTGCCAGGCGCGGCGCAACTGCTCGATCTCGAACAGGTTCTCGGCATACCTGCCGACCAGCACGGCCATCTCGGGATTCTCCTG
This sequence comes from uncultured Planctomycetales bacterium, assembly GCA_964629745.1. Classification (GTDB taxonomy): domain Bacteria; phylum Planctomycetota; class Phycisphaerae; order UBA1845; family Fen-1342; genus JAAYXS01. The sequence continues at coordinate 3,391 of CAZVRR010000202.1, forward strand.
GTACAGGCGGCGCAAGTGCCGCAGGTGCGCCAGGAGTCGACGCGCCTGCTTGCGCTCTCCCCGGCCGTCGCTTCTCTCCAGTTGGTCGAGCGCGCGTTCCAGGCCGGGCACGCTCTCCCGCACGAACGTGCGCAGCTCCTCGAGTTCGCCGGGTTGCAGTGGACCGTGGTCTTCCTTGGTCGGACGAAACCACGGGCCAAGCTGGAAACGTGCCGGGGCGGATGCCGTCATGGGTGGCGGCGGCCCTTCGTGGCGCCGTTGCCTCGGCTGCGCGTCGGCCACCGCGCAGAGAAACAGGCCCAGCGCCAGGCCGGCGAGCACGCGACACCTGCATTTCGTGCGCATGAATCACCTGCTACATCTGTTCAAACTGCTCGAACGATCGCTCGAGGCTGTCGAGCCAGTCCTCGGCCTGCGCCGGGCTCTCTCGACCTTCGACGATCCAGCCGTCGTTCAGCCACTGGTTCAGTGCCGCACCGGACTGCTCGACAGCAACCACCCAGGCGTCCACGAGCTCGGGCTCGGGGCCGGATGGGGGCGACTGGGACAGGAAGCGGCCCAACCCCACCGCGAGCACAAGGGCGGCGGCAATTCCCATCCAGCGACGGACGCCTCCGCCGGCCGGCGCCCCGACCCGCACCGCTTCCGCGGCCACCGCGAGCTTCAGGCGCGCGACAAACTCGGGACGGGGCAGCGGCGGAGCCGGGAGGGAATGCAGCAACGCCATTTCGCGCTCAAGCGTGAGTTCGAGTTCTTTCCTGCCCATGAACGTTTCCCGGATATGCCCCGAGATGGGTTTGAGAGTCGATTGGTATTCTGCGCCGCGGTAATGTTTCAAAGTTCTTGCGACCGGTGAAG
>CAZVRR010000202.1:4258-7681 GCA_964629745.1 uncultured Planctomycetales bacterium
GCCATGTCGCGTTCAAGCGAGCGTTCGAGTTCTCGAATCTGGCTGTTCATCTCATTCATTCCGGCCTTCCGAATCACCGGAGAGCGGCGCGATCGCCGGCTCCGCCGTGCCGAGTTCCAGCGCGGCTTTCAGGTGTTGCAGTCCGCGGTGCGCGCGGGCCAGCGCCGTGCCGAGCGGGATCTCCAGCAACTCCCCAATCTCCCGGAACGAGAGCCCGCCATAGTGTCGCAACGACAGCACTTCACGTTCGTGCGCACCGAGTCGATCGAGGCAGGCACTCAGCCGCGCGGCCACTTCCTGGTCGGCCAGCCGCGCCGCCGGGTCCCCGCCCGCGACCGCGGGCTGTCCTTCAACGGCCGACATTCCCTCTTCGTCCAGGACCGTGACCGGATGCCGCTGGCGCCACCGATTGTGATCGCGCACCAGGTTCGCCGCGATCCGGAAGAGCCAGGGCTCAAAGCGACCTGCGTGCACGTAGTCACCGATCGTTCGCACGACCCGCAGGAAAGTCTCCTGCATCAAGTCCTCGGCCGCCTCGGGCGAGCCGCTCAGCCGCAGCAGAAAGCCGTACACGCGCGGGCTGTATGCCTCGACCAGCCAGGCCAGCGCGACCGGGTCCCGTCGGCACGCCCGCCGAACCGCATTCTCCAGCTCGCGTGCCTCCACGAGGGGTCCTCAATCGGCATAACGCCGGTGACCGGCAGCCATTGCATCAAAAACGCTTCGGGGGCGGAGTCGCGCCACGGGGTCGGCGGGCGAATACCGGACGCCGCCGCAGAGGTGCGCAGCCGCGGCTACGGGAGTTCGTATTCCTTGATCTTCCGGTACAGCGTGCGCGTGCCGATTCCGAGCATTTTCGCGGCCTGCTCGCGGTTTCCGCCGGTGGACTGGAGCGTCCGCTCGATCATCAATCGTTCGACCTGCGCCATGGTGAGTCCGATCATGCTGCCCGGCGCCACGTGGACGATGTCGCGGCTGCCGCGAATCGACTCGGGCAGGTCCTCGGGCTCGATGCGCCGATCCTCCGCCTCGACCGCCAGGGCTTCGATCAGGTTCGCGAGTTCCCGCACGTTCCCCGGCCAGTAGTAACGAGCCAGGTACATCATCGCCTCGGGTGCGATGCCGCTCACGTGCAGCCGATGCGTCTCGTTGGCGCGCTTGAGAAAGTGCAGCGCCAGGAGCGGGATGTCCTGCCGCCGCTCGCGCAGCGGTGGCACCTGGATTTCCCATTGCTTGAGCCGGTAGTAGAGGTCCTCGCGAAACTTCCTCTCCTCCACGGCCTTACGTAAATCGCTGTTGGTCGCCGCAATCACGCGCACGTCCACGCGCTGAACTTCCGTCGAGCCCACGGGCGTGATCTCGCGCCGTTCCAGCGCCCGGAGCAGCTTGGCCTGCATCGTCAGCGGGGTGTCGCCGATCTCGTCCAGGAACAGCGTGCCCCCGTCGGCGGCGGCAAAGTACCCCTTCCGATCGGCGATCGCGCCCGTAAACGCACCCTTCACGTGCCCGAACAACTCGCTCTCGAGCAGGTTTTCGTTCAGGCCCGCGCAGTTGAGCGACTTCAGCGGCTTGCGGGCCCGGTCGGATTGCCGGTGAATGGCCTCGGCGATCAGCTCCTTGCCGGTGCCCGTCTCGCCCAGGATCAGCACCGTCAGCTTGTTGCGCGCGGCCTTGCGGATGCGCTCGACGATGCGGCGAATCTGGGGCGTGCTGCCCACAATGCCTTCGAACACCTCAATTGCGGTGTCGAACGATTCCGCGAACAGCCGGCTCTGCCGCCGATCCACCGCCCGGGCGGCCGCCTCCACGGTCTTCTGAAGAAGCTGGTCGAATTCAGTGTTGATCGGAAGGGTGACGAGCTCGATGTGCGCGAGGACCGGCTTGTCGACCGGCTCGCCCACCGCGATGAGCGTGGCATCGGGCGCCAGGCTGTCCAGCAGGGCCCCGAGCGGCGCCACGGCCTCGCTGTCCCCTACTCGCATGTCCGTGACGACGAGATCAGGGCTGCGCCGGCGGATGGAATCCAGCGCTTCGTCCAGCGTGCCGGCCACGCCGCAGCGCTGGCGGTGCTTCTCGCGCAGCACGTCCCGCAGTTGCTGCGCCTTGGCGTCGTCAGCACTGACGATCAGGATAAACGCGCTGGCTGGCATCCGTGAGCTTGACCCATTCGGCCCCGGGGACCGGGCTCCCGTGCGGCCCGGCTGCGGCGTTCGTCACGGGGTTCGGTGCGCCGCTGGTATAGATGCTAGGCCGCCCGGACGTCAAGCAGCGGGAATCCGACCCGCCCCGTGTTGCAGCGGCGTTACTCGGGTGAGTCGAGCGGGGCGGACTGCGGGGCGCCCGCCGGCGGTGACTCCGGCGTCGTTGGCTGCGTAGCGCCGGGACCGGTCAGTTCTTCCCACTCGCTCGCCGAGAAGAGCGGACGCAGGATCTCGGCCCGCCGCGCCTCCTCCGCGCAGCCCGGCTCGAGCGCGATCGCCGTGCGCAGCGCCTCCGCCGCCGGTTGCGGCTGCTGCGCGCGGGCGTAGGCGAGCGCCAGGAGAAAATGCGCGGCGCCGCGCCGCGAGTTGGCCTCGACTGCCTTGCGTGCGCTCGAGACCGCGGTTTCCAGTTCGCCCGACTGGAGCGCGATCGAGCCGAGCACCTCCCAGGCGGGCGCACAGCGGCTCGACGCGACCAGCGCGTTCTCGATGTGCATGCGGGCGACCTCCGGGCGGCCGGCGTCCAGCTCGAGTCGCGCGCGCCAGTAGTGCGCTTCCGGCCGGGCCTCGCGCAACCGCACGGCGCGGTCCAGCACCTCGCGCGCCGCCTCCAGTTGGCGCCCCCGCCCGAGGATCACGCCCTGCCACGTGAGCACATCGTAGGGATCAGGATAGGGCGCCAGCGCCGCACGGGCCGCCTCCGCCTCATCCGCATGGTCTTCACTGCCGAGGTACGCGAGGATGGCCAGCGCCTCCGGCAAATGCGAAGTCTGCTGCGCGAGCGCGACCGCCTGGAGGAAGTTGAATTCCCCCAGGAGTTCGGCCGGCGGCGCCGACTCGAGCGTGTTGAGCGTGGCCGCCAGCAGCTCCCAGCGCTGCAGGCCGACACAGGCGCGCGCCAGGAGCAGGCGATCCACCACTTCCAATCCGCCGAACCCGACCAGCGCTGCCAACTGCCCTTCGGCCGCCGCGGGGTTCTCCGCCTGCACGCTGGCCGCGGCGACCAGCACGCGCGCCGCGGGGCTGCCGCTCTGACGCAGGAGATGCTCGGCGTGCAGGAGCGCTTCGCGCGCCCGGCCGTTCGCCAGCAGCACGCGGGCCGAGATTTCCGCATACCGGGTTAGCGCTGCGCCGCGCTGTGCGGCACGGCGGGCGTAATCGTCGGCCTGGGCGTCGTGGGCGGCGAGCCGCGCCAGGATCGCCAGTTGCTCCCACGTCCCGG
>CAZVRR010000203.1:0-7547 GCA_964629745.1 uncultured Planctomycetales bacterium
TGATGCAGGAGGTGCATACCACGGCCAGCGAGCTGTACGAGCAGTTGCGGCGACAACCGGCGCGCCTGGCCGTGCTGCGGGCAGGCCGGGCGACGATTGACCTCGGGGCGATCCTGCTGGCCGTCAAGACCGGCGGCCTGTCGCCGGTCGATGCGCTGTATGCTCCGGCCACCTTCGCGCTGAGCTCCTTGCTCATCGAGGGCATGGCCGGGGCGCAAATGGCGGGGGTGGCGCGCGGCTTGAAGCTTCGGCAGGCACGCGCGATGCGCGGCAACCTGATCGAGGGCGTGCTGCGGCCGGCGCTGCGCGGCCTGGCGCAGCGCGTGAACGACCCGGCGGTGTTCGGCATCGATCCCGACGAGCTGGAGGCGGCGCGCAGCGCCCTGGCCCGCTGCAGCCGAGAGAGTGCGCATGAGTAATCCGCTCGTGGAAATCCTGGCGGCGGCCCAGGCGTGGCTGGAGCGCGGCACACAGGCCGGCTGGTTTGGTGAGGTTCAGCGGCTGCGGCTGGCCGCCGTCGAGCATGCCACGCCGGGCGACCTGTTCGCCGCCGGCGGCAGCGCGCGGCCGCTGGTCGTGGCGCTCTTCGGCGGCACGGGCGTGGGCAAGAGCAGCCTGCTCAATCGCCTGGCGGGCGCGCCGGTCGCACGCGTGGGGGCCGAACGGCCGACGTCCCACGAGGTTACGGTGTACGCGCATGAGACCGCCGCGCTGGCGGAGCTGCCCGCCCAGTTGCCCGTGGAGCGTGTGCGCGTACAGCGACACAAGCTGGCGGAGCACTCTGACATCCTGTGGATCGATGCGCCGGATATCGACAGCGTGGAGGAGGCGAACCGCGAGACGGCCTTGGCCTGGCTGCCGCACGTCGATCTGCTGTGCTACGTGGTGAGCCCGGAACGCTACCGCGACGACGCCGGCTGGCGCGTGCTCCGGGCGCGAGGCCACCGGCACGGCTGGCTGTTCGTGATGAACCGCTGGGACGAAGGGGATGCGCGGCAGCGCGATGACTTCCGGCGGATGCTCTGCGACGCGGGGTTCGCCGATCCCCTGCTGCTGTGCACGTCGTGCGCGCCGCGCCCCGCGCGGCTTCCGACGCCGGACGAGTTCCCGCAAATCCACGCACTGCTGCGCGAACTGCTCGACGCGCATGCCGTCCGCGAGCTCACGCGGCTGGGGCTGCGCGTGCGGCTGCACGAACTGCGCGCCGCGGTGAATGAGATCGCCACGCCGCTGGGCACAGAACAGACCTGGCGTGAGCTGTCGGAGGGCGAAGAGCGGCGCTGGGCACAGACGCAGGAACAACTCGCCCGCGGCATGGGCTGGGTGCTGCAATCCGTGGCGGCGCGCTTCGCCATCCGCAATCCGGCCTGGCCACAGCGCCTGGTCAAGGAGTTCCTGTCGCAGGCCAAGCCGGGGGGGACCGTCGGCGAACGCTCCACGGATGCCGTGCCCGATCTGCCGCTGCTGTCACAGGGCACGTGGGACGAGTGGTGCCAGGCCAAGCTGGTCAGCCACCTGGACGCCCTCGAACAGGCGGCGCTGCGAAGCGGCCTGGCGACCGCCACGCTGCGCGCTCCGCTCGAGTGCGTGCTCCAGGATGCCGGCAAGCTGGTCGTGCAGGCGGTGCAGGACCAGGTCCGTGTGGCGCTGGTTCAACCGGGGCTGCCCGCCGCACGCCTGCTGCGGCGCGTCACGGGATGCCTGATGACGGCGCTGCCGGCAATTGCCCTGGCCGCGGTCGGCTACCGCGTGGTTCGCGATTACTTCCGCGCAGGTGCGCCGTACCTGGGAACCGACTTCGCAGTGCACAGCCTGCTGCTCGTCTTCGTGGCGTGGGCCTTCCCCTTCCTGCTCGATCGGCTGCTGAGGCCGTCGGTGGAACAGGCAGTGGCGCGGGCACTGGATGCAGGCTTCGCGGCAGGCACGGCACGCGTCGGCGCGGCGATTCGCGAACACCTTGCCGGCGCGGCGCGGGCAGCGAGCGAATACCGGGAGGAAGGCGCACGCGTTGTGGCGAAGGTCGACGCCGCCGCCGAGCGCCAGGAGCCCGTCGCCGGCACGCCGCTGGCCCGCATCCTGGCCCAGGAGCCGGCGGAGCTCGCCAGTAAAGCCTGAGCCGCCGGCCGTGCGAGTCAGGCGCGCGCCGGCAGCAGCATGGCGACTTCGTCCTCGCTGGCGGCGGCGAGCTTGATGGGCTGTGCGGGTACGCCGACAACCGTCGCCAGGGCGGGGACGTCGCTGATCACCACCGCGCCCGCGCCGACGATGCATTCGCATCCGAGCGTGACGTTCGGCACCACCGTGGCCCCGACACCCACGAACGCGCCCGACTCCACCTTGACGCGGCCGGCGATGCGCACGCCGGGGCACACGTGGCTCCCCTCTCCGACCATGGTCTGGTAGTCGACAATGCAGCCCGTGTTGAGAATGACAGAGTCGCCGACCTGGCACCGATCGCAAATTACTGCACCAGCAGCAATTACGACATTCTTCCCCAGCAGGACCGTGGAGGCCAGCGTGGCGGCGGGGTGGATTGCGTTCACCAGTGCCACGCCGCTGGCGCGGACGCGCCGGGTGAGTTCCCGTCGCGTGCCGTTGTCGCCAATCGCGACGACGACGCCGCTGATGTCGAGTTCTCCGGCGACGCGCTGGAGATCGTCGATCGGTCCGTACACGGGAATGCCATCGATGCGCCGGCCGGCGATGGCCGGATTGTTGTCCAGGAATCCGACGACCCGTCGCCGGGGCGCCAAGCTGAGGATGTCAAGGACAACGCGGCCGTGGCCGCCCGCGCCGAGAATCAGGATGCGCTCGTCGGGGTCCGGGTGAGATGGTCGCAAGTGCGCCACGATGCGGTCCTCTGGACGGGGCGCGACGGCCCCGCAGCAGCTATCGGCGGGGCCGGTTCGGGCGCCCGAAGGGAGCGGTCCCGGCTGCGCACTTTCCGTCCCAGCCTGGGCATGGGCGGCCGCAAGCCCGCCAGCGCCTTGTGCCGATAACAGTTGGGATCGTCGAAAGAGAATCGGCCGATCGAACCGCCGGCACGCCAAACACGTAACTCGCGTGCTGAGGCGAGGGTGCGCCGCGCTGGGCGGGTTTGACAGCCGTCGCGCACGCGGATTAGAGTCTGCGGTTCAGGCGAGACCGAACGAACGAGGCGCTTTCAAACCGAGCGATTCTCCAGCGTAGCGCGCCGCAGTTCTGCGCCGCCGATGTGGTGAGGGAGTCCGGAATGTGTTACCCACGAGCCCTGCGCGTGGCATGCGGAATGGCCACCGGCCTGGTCATCCTGTTGAGCGGTACGACCGGCTGCGCGCTGTTGAACGGCTTCCTGGACCCGACGAAGGTCGGCCAGTTCCCCGCCAACTACCAGGAGCGGGGTATTCGTCACATCCTGACGCCGCGTGACACCCCACCGGGTCTTCCGAACGCGGCGGAGCCGACGCCCGACGACCTGGTCCCCATTTTTGCGGATTACCGGCTGTCGCCCGGCGACGCAGTGGCCGTGATTATTCAGGACTTGGGCGGGCCGGGTGTTCCGGAGCAGGTCGTCCTGGAAGTGTCGGCGACCGGCAATCTGCGAATACCGCAGTTGGGAACGGTCCGCGTGGAGGGCCTGAGCGAAACCGAACTCGAGCAGGAACTGGTGGCCCGGCTGCGGGAAGCAGAACTCCTGGCCGACCCCGACGTGCGTGTCTACGCACAGACGCGCCGCCGCCGGACTTTTTCCGTGCGCGGGGCGGTCGGCGCGCCGGGCCAGTATGCCATCTCCGATCCCGACACGCGGCTGCTGGACGTCGTGGGGCTGTTCCAGGACGTTGCGGCGACCGTTCCGCGGTTTTACGTCATCAGGCGTAACGACGAGGGCCTGGCCGCTGACGATACCGGCGTGCCGGTGGAGCCGCCGCCGACGCCGCCGACCGAGCGATTCATCGTTCCGCCGCCGGAGGATGCCGACGCGGAATTCCAGGTGAACTTCTACACCGCCGGTGCCGCGGAGCGGGTAGCGCCGCCGACGGAAGACACGCCCGAGCAGGCGGAACTGGAGGCGGTTCTGGCGCCGGAGACGGCGCCGGCCTCGCGCACGGCCACGCCGCTGCCGAGCGAGCCGGTGCTGCCGCCGCTGCTGATTTTCGACCCCAAGACGGGCGAGGTGGTGGAGCCGTCGCCGGCGGCGGAGCCTGTGGTTCCGGCGCCAGAGTCGACGACGATGCCGCCGGTGGATACCGGTGAGCCGTTCGACTGGGAAGCGCTGCCCGAGGTCGAGCTGGAGCAGCGCGTCATCGAGATCGATGCGCGGGCGCTGTTTGCCGGTGATCCGAAGTACAACATCGTGATTCGGGACCGGGACGTGATCAACGTGCCGGTGGATACGGGCGTGTACTACCTGATGGGCGAGGTGGCGCGACCGGGCGCGTTTGCGTTCAACGGGCGGGACATCACGATCAAGCAGGCCCTGGCGAGCAGCGGCGGCTTCGCTCCGTTTGCCTGGCCGCAGCGTGCGGAGATCATCCGCCACGAGCCGGGCACCGACAAGCAGCTCACGATTCCGGTCAATCTCGATGCGATCTTCGCGGGGCTGGATGATGACGTGTACCTGCGCGACGACGACATCGTGAACGTGGGCACGCACGTGGTTGCGCCGTTCCTGTTCGTGATCCGCAACTCGTTCCGCTTCACGTACGGCTTCGGCTTCGTCTATGACCGGAATTTCGCAGACAAGGATGCCTACGAAGCCCAGATCAACCCGCAGACGCTCGAGATCACGAGGCGCGAGCGGCGAGGGCTGCCGTTCTGATGAGTACGGCGGGCCCGCTGGCGCTGGAGGCCTCGTACGAGCCGCGCCGGCCGATCGGGTTCGACCGGCCGGCGCAGGTGCGCGCTGCGCTGGTGGCCGCCGCATTCTGCGCCGTGTTCTGGGAGCTCCTGGACTTCAACCCCGCGGGCGGGCTGGGCTCGATCGTGTGGCGCTGGGTCAACGAATCGGACTGGTCGCACGGTCCGGTGATTCCGCTGTTCAGCGCGTACCTGGTGTACCTGCGCTGGGACGCGATCCAACGCTGTCCGATCCGTTACACGTGGGTGGGAGCCCTGCTGATGGTGGGGGCGCTGGCGCTCTACCAGTACTCGCTGTGGGGTCTGCGGTTCGGCTACGTGCGCGACCTGGCGATGATGGCGTGCCTGCTCGGCGTGATCGTGCTGCTCTGCGGGCTGCCGGTGCTGCGGTACGCGTGGCTGCCCTGGCTGTACCTGTTCTTCGCGATCCCGATCCCGCGCCGGCTGTATTTCGAGCTGACGGACCCGCTGCAGCGGCTCGCGGCGCTGGTGGCCTGCGGGGTCCTGGAGTGGCTGCCCGGGCTGCACATCGAGCGCATCGGCATCAACATTCACCCGTACCGCCAGGGGGCCGTCCTGCCACCGCTGAGCGTGAGCGAGGCGTGCAGCGGCATGCGCAGCACGATGGTGCTGTGTGCGCTGGGCGTCGCGGTGGCGTTCCTGACGTGGCGGCCCTGGTGGCACCGGTTGATTCTGATCGCGGCCTGCGTGCCGATCGCGACGCTGTGCAACATGCTGCGGGTGACCACGACCAGTGTGCTGCACATTTACGTGGGCCCCAAGTACGCCACCGGCACGTATCACACCGCGCTGGGGCTGCTGATCATCCTGATCGCGACCGGCATGTTCCTGGGCATCGGCTGGATCCTGAACAACCTGTTCGTCGACGAGCCGGAGCCGGCTACGGCGGAGAAGGCATGAGCGGCGAAGTCTCGTCGGCATCCGATCCGCGCCCGGCCCGCACGGTGGCCGCGCACCGCGCCGGCCCGGGCACGCTGCTGCGCAACGCGAGCCCGCGCTGGTATCTCTGCATGGGCATCCTGCTGGTGGCGGCGGCGGGCATGCAGTCGCTGGCGGCGTATTGCCAATGGTACTTCCGGAAGGAGCCCGTGCCGCTGAAGCGCCCGCTGGCACAGCTCGACTGGTTCAAGCTGGCCCCGCGCTACCGGCCGCACGCGATCCAGCCGCCGCTGATGAAAGAGGAGGAGCGGCAGCAACTAGGGACGGAAGACTACGTGCAGGAGCGGCTGGTGGACACGCAGCGTGCGGCGACAGATCCGACCGCGGTGGCGAACGTGTTCATCACGTACTACACGGGGCAGCCCGACATGGTGCCGCACGTGCCGGACGAATGTTACCTGGCGGGTGGCTTCGATCCGGTGAAAGCGCCGGACACGGTGAGGGTGCCGGTGGCGGGCGTGGGGGCCGAGGGTGACGAGATCCCGGTGCGGGTGCTCCAGTTCCAGTCGCGCGACGCGGGGCAGCGCCCCACGACGGTCCTCTACTTCTTCCACGTGAACGGCAAGTACCGGACGACGCGGAACGAGGTGCGCACGCAACTGGCCGGACTGCGCGAGCGGCACGCGTACTACGCCAAGATCGAGATCACGCTGACGAACGACAGTCCGAGTCTGCAGCGCGTCTCGTCCGCCGACGAGGAGCAGTCCAGGGCGGCCCTGGCGCCGCTGCTGGCCCGGCTGATGCCCGTCCTGCTGAAGGACCACTTCGCCTGGGACGAGGTGCGGGCGACCGGGGCGCAGGCGAAATAAGAGGGAACGGCGATGGCACGCAAACGCGTCAACAAGAACCTCGTGGCTTTCCTGGTGGTCATGGGGATCATGCTCACAGTGATCGTGGTGTTCATCGCGACGCGCTGGGCCTCCCGGAAGGACCCGGAGGTGTGGGCGGAGCAGGCGCGCCTGCGGGACAAGGAAGGGCAGTTCGAGCTGGCGTTCAGGCTGTACGACCGGGCCTACCGCACCGGCGAGAATGTGAAATACCTGGTGGAGGCGGCGGACTGCGCGCTGCGTTACGGCGAATTCCAGGGTGCGCGGGAGACGCTTCAGCGTGCCTTTGACGCACAGAAGGCCCAGCCGGACGCGCCGGAGTTCAAGAAGGTCGTCCAAACCTACCTGGAGCAGTACTGGGAGATTTTGAGCGAGAATTTCTGGTCGGTACCGCCGGCGTTTTGCAGCAAGCTGCGCGAGTTCGCCAAGGCGTTCCAGGAGCTTGAGCCCGACAACCCGCTCGGCCACGTCAGCGAGGCCGTGGCCGACTGGGGCCTTGCGGATGTGGAGCCGCAAGCGCGGGCTGACGGGGACGCCGCGATCGCGCGGGCGGTCGCTTTGGACCCGCAGGAAGCACGCGTCGTGCTCGCACAGATTGCGCGTGCAAAAGCGGACGCGAAGGCCAGGATACAGGGCCTGGCGCCCGGGGCCACAAAGGAGCGTGGCGAGATCGAGCAGGAGCTCCGTCAGGAGTCGCGGGCACTACTGGCCGGCGCGGTGGAGAAGAACCCCGCAGACGTGCGTATCGTGACGGCTTACACCGCCCACCTCGGATCGGAGTCCCGCTGGGACGAGGCGCAGGCGGTGCTGGAACGTGCGCTGGAAATGCGTGACGACGATCCCGAACTTCACACGGCGATGGCCGAACACCTGAGCGTGCGTGCGCAAATCGAGCGCAAGTCCCTTTCGGAGCAGGAATACCAG
>CAZVRR010000204.1:0-5325 GCA_964629745.1 uncultured Planctomycetales bacterium
GTGTGCACCAGTTGAAACCGAAGCAGACACCGGTTGGGAAACCGGTGCCACAGGGGTTGGGCACCAGCTCCTTTGTGGCACCGCTTTCCAAGCGGTGTGCACACCAGTTGGAACCAGAGCAGACACCGGTTAGGAAACCGGTGCCACAGGGACTGAAGACCGAGGACACCGGTTAGGAAACCGGTGCCACAAGAGAACGAGGGAGCAAGGGATCGAGGGATCAAGGGTGCGAGCGAGCGACGGAGGACACAGAGACAGAGGGGACATGGGGACACAGGGGCGCGCTTGCTGTCTGCGCCCCTGCCCACTCTTCCACCTGCTTACGCCGAACAGGAGTCAGCCCCAGCTCACCTCGCCACGGTCGGCCAGCACGCCGCGGAGCGACTGCAGCGCGCGTTGAGTGAGTGCGGCGACGGCGGCATCCGTCTTTCCCAGCCGGGCGGCGACTTCGCTGAGCGGCAATTCGTCCAGAAAGCGCAGCTGAATCACCTGCCGGTGCGCCTCCGAAAGCCGGGTCAAGGATTCCGCAACCGCCGTGATCGCCTCCCGGCGGCGGACCACGCGGCTGGGCGTCCCCGAATCGGACGAGAGCCGGTCGAGCAGGTTGCAGTAGCTCTGGTCCGGCCAGGCACCCACCCCCACCGACGGGGCCTCACGCTGTATATCCCGGGCCTGGCAGTGTGCGGCCCGACAGGCGTCGGCCAGCTTATGGCTGAGGATGGACTGCACCCAGGAATAGAAGGAGCCCGGACCGCGGTTCTCGAAACGATCGATGCTCCGGGCCACGTCCAGGTATGCCTCCTGCAGAATGTCCTCCGGGGCCGTTCGGACACGCAGAACGGCATGCATACGCTCCTCGGCCCATCGCCGCAGGCGTGGATGGTAGAGCGTCAACAGCTTGGCCAAAGCGAGTCGATCACCCCCGCGTGCCGCGGCAATCCACGGTTGAGTCGGATCCACTTCCGACATGGGCGGCTCCCGTGCCGCACGGGGCCGGGTGCTGGGACCGGCACCGGGACACCAACCAGCGGTTTTCCGCAACTTCCGTACACTGTGAATCATACCGCACTCCTCCCGCCGGGGCGATTTCGATTGCTGCAGGCCAACCCGGCCAGTACTATCCAGTGGTCGATAGGAGGGGTGTGAGCCAGTTTTGACGCGGAGCCGGGCATGTCCGATCCGCCGCCCCGTGACGATCCGCCGCCCGATTCCCGCCTTTCCGACCTGGTGGGCGAGTTCTTCGATCGGCGCGCCCGCGGGGAGGACATCTCTCCTGAAGCGTTCATGGCGGAGCATCCGGCGGCAGCCGACGCGCTGCGTGCGCATCTCGGCGGTCTGGCGCTGATCGAGAACGCCTGCCTGAACGGCGCAGCGCCCGGGCGCACCGCGCCCCTGCCGGCGGTGCCCGGATACCGGCTCGTCGAGGAGATCGGGCGCGGCGGAATGGGGGTGATCTACAAGGCCCTCCAGCTCTCGACGAAGCGTACCGTCGCACTGAAGGTCATCCTGGCGGGCGCGTTCGCCGCGCCGGAAGTCCGGCGGCGCTTTGCGCGGGAGGTGGAACTGGCGGCCCGACTGCGGCACGCACATATCGTGCGCGTGCTCGAGAGCGGGGAGGTTGCGGGCCAGCCGTATTACTCGATGGACTACGTCGCGGGGCAGCGGCTCGATCAATACCTCGCGCACGGGCCACAGCACATTCCAGATGTTGTGAGATTATTCACCGAAATTTGCGCGGCGGTGCACTACGCGCACGGACAAGGCGTCGTGCACCGCGACTTGAAGCCGGGCAACGTGCTGGTGGATGCCGAAGGCCATCCGCAGGTGCTCGACTTCGGCCTGGCCAAGGCGACGGATCAGTGCGACGCGGATTCCATGATCGCGGCGCTGTCGCACCCTGGGCAGGTCGTGGGCACGCTGCTGTACCTCGCGCCCGAACAGGCGGCCGGCGCCACCGTCCAGATCGACGAGCGCACCGACGTGTACGCGCTGGGCGTCATGCTGTTCGAAGCGCTGACCGGTTCGCTGCCGCTCGACACGGGCGGAGGGCTGTCGGACGTTCTTCAGCGCATCATCGAGACGCCGCCGCTGCTGCCACGTACGCTGGCGCCGGGGTTTCCGCGCGACTTGCAGACGATCCTGCTGAAAACGCTCGAGAAAGACAGGAATCGCCGGTATGCAAGCGCGCGGGATCTCGCGGACGACCTGCAGCGCTTCCTCGCTGGCGAGCCGGTGCTGGCCCAGCCGCCCAGCCGCCTGTACCTGTTACGCCGGCGCCTCGGAAAGCACCGCTACGCGGCCACCGCGACGGCGGCCGCTCTGCTGGTGGTGCTGGCGGTCTTTCTGGTACATGCCTGGCGGGAGCGGAAAGCGCTGGATACCGCGCGCCGCGAGGTGCTGGCGGAGCAGCAGTCGCTCGAGCGTGGAACCGAGCTGCCGGCCCTGGGCACCTCGCAGCGCCTGTTCGCGCGCTTCCCGCAACTGTGGGAGGCAGGCCTGCTCTGCGCCCATGCGCTGTATCGCAGCCCGGAAATGCGGCAATCCGCGTTCATCCTGCTGGAGCGCGAACTGCAGGCGCACCCCGAAAACTGGTCATATCGCCTGCTGTTGAATGAGTTCTACCTCACGAGCGACAGCCCGCGGCAGCCCGACCAGCGTCCGGACCCGGCGGACCCGGCCATTCCGAATACCGCCGAAGCATGGTACGTGCGCAGCTTCGCGACCCTCGATCTGCGAGGCGCGCTCCAGTCCGCGGAGGAAGCGGTGCGCCGGGCGCCCGGCTTCCGGCTCGCCTGGATGCGTCTGACGTACCTCCGCGCGGAGACCGGCGACTTCGATGGTGCGCTGGCCGGCGCGGATCACCTGATCGCGCTGGGGGAAGACCGCGTGAGCTGGACACGCGCGCGTGGGCATTTCCTGGCCCGCCAGGGAAAGCTGGAGGAAGCCCTTGCCGAGTACACGCGCATCGGGGACTACCTGTTCCGCGCCCACGTCTACCGCAAGCTGGGCCGCTACGCCGACGCGGTCGACGACTACACGCGCGTGGTGCAAGGCTCGTCCAACCCGCGCGCGTGCCTGTGGGAGTACTACCAACGGGCGACCCCCTTGTGGATCCTGGGCCGCACCGACGAGGCGCTGGCGGACTACCGGCTGGTCCGGTCGCTGCTCGGACGGCCCTTCTACTCGGACGCGCGGGCCTACGTGATTCTGCGCGACCTGGGACGCCCCGCCGTGGCCGAACGGCATCTGGCCGATGCCCTGCGCAACGTGGAGGATCCCTGGCTGCGCCAGATCTTCCGCTGCCTGGCCGGCGAGCTGGCACCAGCCGAGCTCGTGGCCGAGGCGGAGCTGGCCACCAACGCAGAACGTAACTGCGAAGCGGACTACTACGCGGCGGAGGCTTGCCGGCTCGCCGGCCGAACCGAAGACGCGCGGCGGTATTTCGCGCGCTGCGTCGAAACCGGGATGGCCTATGATCGCGGCGCGGGGGCCCTGACACCGATGAACGAATTTGAGCTGGCCCAGTGGCGGCTCCGGACCCTGCCGCCCCCGCCGGCGGATCTCACACCCTGACGCGGCACACCGCCGCACGTCACGGCAGCGCCGTACGAACGATGCAGAGAATGGCGGACCGCAGGGCCCGCCGCCGTGATGCGACGCTGGTTCGTGGCGGCCCACGCTGGGCGGGCGGCCGCCGGCGCCGAATGCACCACCCCGACTCGGACGTGACCGGCGAGAGCCTTCCACGGCCGCGGAGGTCAGAACCATGTTGCGGACAACCATTATTGTGGCCGTCGCGGCCGTCCTGAGTGCCCACGCGGCGAGCCGGGCCCAGGAGTACGCGAATGATTCCTGCGCACAGGCCATGCCGATCGGAGACGTCGTCAACCTGCCTTTCGACACGAGTGGCGCGACAGCGGATGGACCGGGCTTGTGCATGGATGGTCCGAATCTGTGGTACTGCTACACCGCGCCGTCGACCGGCGCGGTCAACGTGAGCCTGTGCGGCAGCAGCTACGACACGCGTCTGGCAGTCTACGAAGGCTGCACGTGCACGCCGGTGGGACCGCTGCGGGCGTGTGACGACGATACGTGCGGCCAGCAGTCACACGTGACGTTTACGGCCGTTCGCGACGCGCAGTACCTGATCGAGGTCGGGGGCCGCAGCGGCCAGTCCGGGCCGGGCCTGCTGAGCGTGAGCTGCAACGCCTGGTATTTCCGGGACGAGGGCACGTCCGGCTGGGGGCTGACCGCGGAACCGCCGCTCTGGGAACGGATGGACGCCGGCCCGCTGCCCGGTTGCACCATGCAGGACCTGGCGCCGGAAGCGCCGTACCATGCGGCGAGCTACCCGCTGACGGTCGACTATTCGGGCTACGCCTTCTACGCCGAGATCTGGCTCGGCAACAACTGGCCCGAATCGGTCGAGCTGGTGACGGTCGAACTGCGCCGGGGAGGCTGGGGCGCGACGGGTGAGTTGCTCGCCTCCGCGACCGTTGTGGTCGACGAGGCGTTCACGGAAGCGTTCCCCGGCTGGCCGCATCTGTTCGATTTCGGCACGCTCGACGAGCTGCTCCTGCAGGATGAATGTCTCGTGCTGAAGATCATCTACGGTGCGCCGACCGTCGGAAACACCCATATCTGGTGGAACGGCGAAGCCTGCGCCAGTGGCCTGCACGCCATCGCGCCGGACGATGCGCCGGGCCCGGATGTGGTCAGCTGCGAACCACAGGGCGGCACCGACCCGACGCACCCCACCACGTACTGGTACGACGTCACGCCGGCCGAGCCGATCTGCGACTTCCACGTGCAAGTGTTCGATCCGGATCCGGAGAACTACACCGACGTCGTGGCCCCCCAGAACTGGCAGTTTGCCGTCCACCAAGTCGCGGGACAATGGTGGGCATCGTGGTGGAGCGGCCCGGCCTGCGACCCGGCCGTCGAATCGACGTTCCGCTTCCAGTTCGACCATCCGAATCCCAGCACGTGGGGAACCTGGCGCACCACCTACGGATTCCACTGGAACCCGCACGTCTGGGTGCAGGACTTCGCCGGGAGCCACTTCATGCAGCCCGATGGCGACGGCTATCGCGTCCACGTGCCGATGAGCGTCCCGCCGGACGAGTTCGTGCCGTGGCAGTCGCTTGCCGGCGTGTGGAAGAGCGACGCACAATGGGGCGACCTGGACGGCGACGGCGACCTGGACGTGGTGATCAGCGGCGTCGATGGCTACCCCGCGGGGACACGGATCACGCGCACCTATCGCAACAATGGCGGCACGCTCACCGCCCTGCAGGACCTGGTGGGCGTCGACAGCGAAAGTTC
>CAZVRR010000204.1:5425-7514 GCA_964629745.1 uncultured Planctomycetales bacterium
CTGTACCGGAACCACCCGACCGGAACGCTGCTCGCCGATCCCGCTGTTTCACTCCAGCCATTGTGGGTCGGTTCGGCCGACTGGGGTGATATCGACGGCGACGGCGATCCGGACCTGCTGTTGACGGGTTCGGACGGCGCGAATCCGCGGCTCATCGTTTACTTGAACCAGGCCCCCGGAGTGCTGACGGACGATGGCGCGCATGGCCTGGCCCCCGTGTGCTTCTCCGATGCAGCCTTCGGGGACTACGACGCCGACGGCGACCTGGACTTGGCGCTCACCGGAAACGACGGGGCGGCCCCCCACTGCGCCCGCGTGTATCGCAATGACGACGGCGACTTCACGCAGTTCGGCGGCGACCTCCGGCAGGTGTACCGCAGTTCGTGCGCCTGGGGCGACATCAATCGCGACGGGTACCTGGATGTCGCGTTCTGCGGCTACACCGGCGACTCGCTGGTTACCTCCGTTTTCTGCTGCACCGGCTCCGAGTTTGCGCCGCAGGGTTTCATGCTGCCGTACGTGCGCGAAGGTTCGCTGAGTTGGGCCGACGTGGACCAGGACAACGACCTGGACTTTCTCGTGACGGGCGCAGACTGGTGGGGCGTGTACGCCGAACTCTATCAACACACCGGTGGAGTGCCAAACACGCCGCCGACGGCACCTGCCGGGTTATCGAGCAGCCAGCTCGGCGGACTGCGCCTGACGTGGATCTGCGCCCAGGACGTGGAAACGCCGAAGCCGGGCTTTTCCTACTGCGTGCGCGTCGGCACGACGCCGGGCGGCTCGGATGTCTTGTCCGGGACCTATGGCACACCCCTGATGGGAAACTGCGGCCAGCGCACGAGCCTGCGACTCGAGGTCGAACCGGACATCTACTACTGGACCGTCCGCACGATCGATTCGGGCCTGCTGGCGTCCGACTGGTCGATCGAGGGCATCAGCCGCCCCGGCAGCGTGCTGGACGAAATTGACGAGTTGCTCGCTTCGGATGGGGCTTCCGGCGACTCATTTGGCACGTCGGCCGCTCTGGACACGCGCTTTTCCAGCTACGGCGACGTGGCCGTCGTGGGCGCGCCGTTCGATGACAACATCAAGGGACTGGACGCCGGCGCCGCGTACGTGTATCGCTGGAATGGGTCGGCGTGGGTGGAAGAGGTGAAGCTGCTCGCAGCGGACGGCGCGGCACAGGACGGCTTCGGCGCGGCGGTGGCCGTATTTGCCGAGGTGATCCTGGTCGGCGCACCGTATGAAGACAACGCGTGGGGGCAAAACGCCGGCGCGGCGTACGTCTTCGTCTACGATGAGGGGATGTGGTTTCAGTCAGGCAAGCTGGTAGCGCCCGACGGCGCAGCGGGGGACGAGTTCGGGGCTGCGGTCGCGCTCAGCTTTATTTACCCGGTCGTGGGCGCGCCGAATCACATGCATCCGCTGGCGGGTGGCGGCGCCGCGTACGTATTTGAACCCATCATCTGGAGTCCGCGGGCCGAGCTGCTGGCCTCCGATGGTGCGCCCTTTGACAACTTCGGCGCGGCACTCGCGGCGCGGCCTGGCTCTGCCGCCGACGTGGTTGTCGCGGGAGCCTGGGCGCATAACAGCACCAAGGGCGCGGCATACGTCTACGACGTCCTGAGCGCAATGGAGCTGAGCAAGCTCGAGCCGCCGGCGGGCGGCTACCCGTACCAGCAATTCGCCTGGTCGGTGGCCATCGACGGCGACACGATCATGTGCGGTGCCCGAGAAGATGACGTGAACGGCCTCGAGTCCGGCTCGGCCTACGTATTCCATTACGACGGTGTCGACTGGATTCACGAATCCAAGCTCGTGCCGTCGGACGGCTTCCCCCAGCAGTACCTTGGCGCCGCCGTGGCCGTGTCAGATGACCAAGCCATCCTCGGCGGCTCCGGCTCCGCATACTGGTACACGCGCGGGGACACCGGCTGGGCCATGCGCCGGCGACTGGTCGGCTCGGACGGCACAACCGGCTTCTTCGGGGAGGCTGCGGCTGCATCGGGTGAGCTGGGCCTGGTAGGCGCCCCAACGCACGACCACGCAGGTCCGCCCGCTGGCGGGGCCGCCTACGTCTTCGATG
>CAZVRR010000205.1:0-7513 GCA_964629745.1 uncultured Planctomycetales bacterium
GGCACCACGCCCGCGCAGTCGCCACACCGCAGCGGCAACTCGGCACTCAGGAAGTTCGCCTCCAGCACCAGCGCGGACCACCGTCGGCACTCGCACACCGCGTCCGATTCGACATCTCGTCCGAGTACGCGCACCGCCGGCGCTGACACGCCGCACTTCCGAAGCTGAGCCTGCGCCCGTCGCACGTGCGCATTCGGCCGCACCCCCTTCAGCGAGTTTCGCTCCGGCAGCGCGACGAAGTAGCGCAGCTCATTCTTCCCGCCGGCGCTCAGCCGATCGAGGTCCGGTACAATCTGCCCGTTCCGCTCCAGCGCCAGCAGCATGTCCCCGATCGCATCCAGGATTTGCTCGCTCAGTCCCTTCTTCGCTGAGAATCGCAACTCCGCCGTGTACATACGCCGGCCTTCCGTCGCGGCTATGGACGCACAGGCCCTTTTCTGCCGCGCTTTGCACCGCTACCGCGCCGTCCCCGCCCGCTCGGCCTTGCGCCTTCCCGCGGCCGCCGGCGCGGTAGCCTCAGAGGTCGAGGGTGGAGGAGCGGGCGGTGCTCATCAAATCCTCAGTGCTCAGAGCCGGTCAGGGCGAGCTCGACGTCCGACTTTGGCTCTCAGACTCGCGGGCATCGAGCCGGCTGTACTTCTGCCGCAGCCGCACGAGCAGCTCATTCAACGCAGCCCGCGCCGTCGGCACGTCCGGCAGCGTACTCGCGTCGCGGGCCGTCTCCAACTCCGCCGTCAGCCGCTGGCACTCGCGGGCGTGAAACTCGACGTCAGCCTCGGGCAGCAAACCACGTTCCGCGCCCGCCGTCTTTGCCGCGATCAGCTCGTCGATGTACGGCAGCCGGAAGACCTCGTTGAGCCGCCGCAGGTCCGCCTCGATCGCGCCCGTCCGCATCAGGTGAATCCCCGTCAGCAGCACCCGGTAGACGTACAGCAGCGGCTTCGCCCGCCGGTCCTTCTCGAACAACCCCCACTGCGTCCGGGTGAATCCGAGATAGTGGTGCGCATGCTGCCGCGTAATGCAGCCGCGCGCGATGTCATTCAACTCCGCGTGCTCCGGCGTGGTTCGCACGATCAGCTGCGAATAAAGCTGTTCCAGCACATACCCGTTGCTCTTCAGCAGCATCCGCATGAATTTGCGCACGTCGTGCGTGACCAGGTCGATTTCGTAGCGTCGGCCCCCCGTGACCGAGGTTGAATCCAGACCCGCGCTGTAGCGTGCGACCCCCGTGTCAGACGTGGGGCGCGAACTGTCCGCGGGGTCGTTAAGCACGCTCGTCCGCTCAATCGTTTCCTGGCTGACCTCCAGCCCGATCACCCGCCGCAACGGCAAGACGTGCACGCCGCGCACGTCATAGTCCGAATCCGCCGACGGAAACCCATACAGATGCGCGCCGCTGATCGTCACGAACAGGAGCGGATACGGCTCGCCCTCGAGAACGGAACTGAGCAACTCCTGGTTCATCAAGCACTGCAACCAAGCATGACAACTGCACGCCGGGCGTACGAGGTATCGCGCACCATGCGTCGAGCCTCCGCGGCCGCCAAAATCCCAGCACTACGGCTGCTCTGCCAGGACCCTGCTCCGCCGTGCCCGCACCAGCACGGCATTCGCCCGCTCATATTCCGGTTGCTCCGGCAGCTTCGTCACGGCGTATGCCGCATCAAACTCCCTGTGCAGCTCCAGCCGCCACGCGTTTACCGCCTCCCACCCCATCTCCCCCGCCCGAATCGCCAGGAGCCGCTCGCGCTCATCTGCCACGCTCACCGGCACGTGCCCCTCGCGCAGGGCCGTGATCCCCGCCAGCAGCAGCCGGACCAGGTGCATCGCGTGCTTCCACTTGATCGCCCCACGCTGCCGCAGGTCCACCTCCAGCTTCTTGAACTGGCTCAGCACATATCCGTTGTACGTCTGGTACACCAGCTTCGACAGAAACACCCCACGCATCGCCCGCAGCTCCTCGGCCAGCGGCGTCGTGTACTCCACCAGCGGCGTGTACAGGCACTCCAGCACGTTCGGGTTCGCTTTCAGCGCCAGCACCAGGAACTTCTGCAACTCCCAGTACGCCTCCTCCGTCGCCGGATTCTCGAGCTGCTCCGGCACGCCGTACAGCGACCAGTGCATCTCCGCCGCCGGCAGGTAGATTCCGCGCCGGTCGACGTCCGAGTCCGCCCCGGCCAGACCATACGCCCGCGAACCGACGACGCAGCGATAGATCACATACTGGTACAGCTCGAACTCGTCGAGCGCATGCCCAGCGCCGCCGGCCGCCTCCGCCTGCATCTCCTTCAGCAGGGCAAACTCCCCCCGCCGCAGCGGCGCCTCCGTCCCGTCCACGAACCGTACGCGATACGAATGCGTCGCATCCACCGGCGACTTCACGATTACCCCCACGGCCCCGGCCGGCTGCGCCGCGGCCGCGTCGCGCGGCGCCAACGCCGCGCGCATGACGACTTTCGTACCGGCGGGCAGGATCATCGTCGGAGGTGTGGCATTTGGGCGTTGCATGTCGCCGGCCAGTGTACCGGATCCGGTCCCAAGGCTCATCGCAGTCCCAGCGCTGGAAGGTACGCGCTGACGGACGTGGAAGCCGCCGACCTGCGCCTGTCGACACGGGCCCCCGAGACGCTGGTCTATGATCGAGGGGTCGCCGCCGCTACAGCGCTCTGTCGTGCGGTCGCGGCCGCCGGCGTGGAAACACCCAGCTCCTCCGCGACGATCCGCGCCAGCGCCCCGCCCTCGAAACGCCCCACGAACGCCCGCATCATGTCCCCCATCAGCGCGCGGTACCGCTTCACCGGCGTCGCAAACCGCGCCGGCTCTCTCGTCCGCAGCAGCAGCGCCAGGTGCTGCCGCACTTCCGCCTCGCTTGCCGGCCGCAGCCGCTCGGCCAGCGCCGACACATCCGATCCGGCCCGCAGGGCCGCCTCCAGCACCTCCACGATGCCCTCCCGCGCCAGGCGCCCCGCCGCGTAAGCCGCGAACGCCCCGACGAGCTCATCCGCGCTCAGCCGCTCCGGCGCCAGCCGCGCCCGGCGCCAGGCCTTGAACCGCTGCACGAGGATCACGGCCGCGAGGGTCGGCGCGATCTTCAACTCGTTCACCAGGCGATCAAACACCGCGGCCCGCGTCGGCGAAAGCAGGTCCAGCACCGTGTCCGCCGGGACCCGCAACTCGCGATACCAGCCCTCGCGGTCCCACACGTTCCGCGGCAAACCGGCCCGAATCCGCGCCACCCGCGCCGGCGGGATCGCCTGCGGCGGCAGATCCGTATCGGGATACATCCGCTCCGCCCCCGGCAGCACGCGCTCGAACCCCGTCGTCCCGTCCTTCAGCGGCTGGCGCGTGTCCGACGGCACACCGACCGTCGCTTCGCGCGCGCGAATCACGATCTCGTTGCACGCCGTCTCGGTATCGTCGGCGCCGCCCCACACCAGCACGAGCGCGTCCTCGTGCTGCGCCTGCGTCTTGCGCCGCAGCGTGCTCCAGTCGCGCGCCGACAGCGTCTCGGTCGCGGTGTCGGAGTGCGTGATGTTCGGCAGGCGCGTCAGGCAGGCAATCACGCGCACCCGGTCGGAGAACTCCTTGGCCAGCGCCGTGTGCTCCTGCGTCACCACGCTCAGGATGCCGGCGAAGCCCTTCAAGACCACGCATTTCACGCGCTGCCCGGCGGCGACGGCGGTCCGCACCGGGTCCCACTGCGTCTTCGCCAGCGCCCGCGTCACGTCGTGGATGCCGCACACCAGCGATTCCGCGGTCACCCCGCGCTGCTTCAGCTCCTCCCGGATCTGCAGCAGCGTCCACTGCCGGCGGGCCTCGTTGTACACCAGGCGCGGGATGCGCCAGATCTGCGGCACGCCCTTGATCTCGACGCGCGTCCCGCCGCGCACGCTGACGTTCACGTCCTGCCGCGCCGCCCCGTACCCGGTCCGCACCTTCCCCGTGCTGCGGCAGACGCGCCGGATCAACTGGCAGACGCCGGCGGCCGCGTCAGGCGTCTGCATATCCGGCTCGGTCACGACCTCGACCAGCGGCATGCCCAGCCGGTCCGTCAGGTACACGCGGTCGTGCCCCACGTCGGAGACTTCGCGACAGGCGTCTTCCTCGATCGACAACTGCCGCACGCCGATCCGCTGCGCGCCGTACGGCAGCCAGCCCGTCACGCCGATGATGCCGGTCCGCTGGAACCCGGTCGGAATCGAACCGTCCAGGTACTGCTTCCGCGCGATGTGCAGCTCGCTGACCAGGTTCAGGTTGAAAAGCAGCGACAGCTTGAGCGCGATGTCGAGCGCCTGGTCATCGATCAAAAACGGCGGCGTGTCGTCGAACTCGTACGTGCAGACGGTGTCGTGGTGGATGCGGTAGTAAATGTTCTTGCGGGTTTTTTTCTCCATCAAGGCGGTACCATCGTACTCGCCCAGCTCGGAGAGCGTCGGCCGCATGTGACGGAGGATCTCCGCGTCGTACTCCCGGCTGTAGCGGCCGGCCGGACAGCGGCAGAACAACTTGGTCGCCGTGCGGAGCTGCTGGTGCACCTCCAGCCCGCACCGCAGCCCGATCTGCGCGTAATCCGCGGGGGTCATCGCCTCGAACGGCTTGAACGCAAAATCCATCGCCAGCGGCACTCCTGCGCCTCAACTCCTCAAGGGACCGCATCTTAGCGATCAACGCCGCAATTTCCATGCCGCGCGCGGCGCATGAAGCGGGCCCGGGCTCCCGTCCCGGGCCCTCTCGTGGTCGCTTTTGCGTGACTCCCCGGCCTAGCCGCCCAGCGTCTCCACGCGCAGGTCGCCGTAAATCACCCGCGTCCCGCCATCCGGCAGCTTCCAGCGCATCAGGACCTGGTCGCCATCGGCGCTGGTCACCGTTTCACCGAAGTACTCCGGGGCGGCCCCGTCACGCACCAGCTTCATGTAGTACATGGCGCCGGAGCCGATCTCCAGGCCCAGTTGTGTGATGCCCGCCTGCCCGAGCTCATCCAGTTGCGCCATGCTCCTGGCCGTCAGCATCCCGTGCAGCTCGGCGAGCACCGAAATCGAGTCGAAACGTGTCGGGTACCGCCCGCCGGTCAGGGCCGCGATCCGCTCCAGCGCGTTCAGCAGCGCCTCCTCGGTGGGTCGCGCCAGCCGCGCATCCAGCTTCACGTAGTCCTCCGGAATGTCCGGCGTGAAGAGACGCGCATCCAGCGGCGTGTCCCAGGCGAACTCGTCGTACACCAGCTTGAACGGCTGCTCTTGCCCGGGCATGGGCATGCTGAGCAGGAACCGCGCCGGCAGTCCGCTCGCGCGCTCGATCCACAGCTCCGCGTATGCCGCGGGCGACTGCCCCGCCGTGGCAAAGCCGAGCTTCTCGCCCGGGATGCGGTACCCCACCAGGCCCGCATCCGTGCCCGCCGCGGCCGGCAGCTCCTGCGCCGAGTCGTCCGCCAGCTGCGTCAACGCCGACACGAACGCCGCCGGCGTCTGCTCGGTCATCTCCGTGAAGGCGATTTGACTGAGATCGAGTTCCATGTAGGTGCGCGTAATCGGCTGGATCACGGTCATCGGGCCCACCGGCGGGGCATAATGCCGCGTCACGTCCATCCCGTTCACCGACATCGTCGAGTAGCTCCCGTACACATCGGAGATATAGAGCTTCCCGTCGGCCTCCAGGTGCACGCCCTGGAACTCCATCCCCTCCGGCATCGACAGGCGGCACACGATCGTGTGCGCGTGCCGGAACTGGTCCACGGCGGCGGCGAACGCGCTGCGCTGCACGCCGGGCGACAATAACACTCCCACTGCAATCAGCACGCACGCGGCGGGCACGAGCACCGCGACCGCGCGGCGCACGAGTTTCTGCTTCGGCATCACCGACAGACCTCCCAGGCGCCCCCAGATCCGCAGGATCCTGTCGCCGCCGTGGTGCGGCGGCGCATCCGCGGGCAGTTGCGCCATGAGCTGCTCGCGCAGCATGTCGTGGCCGCGGTCGAACGACTCGTACGCGCGCATGCGCTGGACGTGGGCCCGCCGGGCCTGCTCCCAGCGCGCGTGGCAGTTGGCACAGGACGCGGCATGCGCCTGAAGCGCCTCGGCCGGCGCCGGCTCCAGCACCTCCAGCGCCAACAGATCCCACTGACTCGCGTTCGGGCAGTTCATGAGTGCACCTCCCGCGGTTGCAGCACGCGGCGCAGTCGCTCACACGCGGACGACAGCACGCGATAGAAACCGGATCTCGACAGGCCCAGCACGGTGCGGGCCTCCTCGGCGCTGCGACCCTGCAGGTAAAACGCATGCAGCGCCAGACGCTCCTTCACACTCAGCGCGGGGATCACACTCGACTCGAGGCGGGTCAGCCCGGCGATCGCGTCGCGGAGTTCCACGAGCGATTCGTCCGGCGGCTCGGCCCAGCGCGGCGCGGACTGGCCGGCACAGCGCCAGCCCGCCAGGCCCCGCCGTTCGCGGCCGCGCTGGCGCCGCCATTCGCGGCACACCTGGCGGGCAATTCCCACGAGCCAGGCGGCGAACTTGCCCGGGTCGTGCAGCCGGCGCAGGTTGCGGTACGCCCGCAGAAAGACCTCCTGCGTCAGGTCCGCCGCGATGTGGGGGTCGCCGGTCTGGTCGTAGCAGATGGCGCGGACCAGGCGGGCGCGCCGGTCATACAGCTCGGCGAAGGCCGAGCGGTCGCCGTTGCACGCGCCTAAGACCAGGGTTCCATCGTGTGCAGCCACGTTTTGATCCTCGCGGATGGCCATCCGCGGAACCAGTGGCCGCAGGCGTCGATCTGTCCACCGCCGGCGCGAAAATTCCCTGCGCGGCGGTCCGGTAAGCCGGCTCGGGCGGCTGGCCGCCGGGCCCGCGCCGGGCTACTGGAAGCGTTCCAGCAGTCGCTGGCAGGCCCGCACGCCGTCCAGCTCGTCGCCCGGCCCCTCGAACTCGATGCCCACGAACCCGTGATAGCCGGCGTCGGACACGATCTTCATCATCCGCGCGTAATCGATGTGCTTCTCGTTGCCGGCCTCGTCGAACTCGTGGCACTTGGCGCTGACGGCCTTCGCATACGGCATCATCTGCCGCACGGCGTCGTAGCGGTCGGTCTCGGGCGGAAAGTTGCCGAAGTCCGGCAGCGTGCCCAGCCGCGGATCGTTCACCCGCTGGAACACCCCCAGCAGCGAGCGCGGGTCGGACGACAACCCGCCGTGGTTCTCGATCAGCACGTTCAGCCCGGCCGGCCTGGCATACTCGAGCAGCTCGGCAAAGCTGTCGGCACAGCGCGCAATCGCGTCGGCATCACCCGCCGCACCGCCTCCGCTGTTGCAGCGGATCGAGTGGCACCCGAGCACCTGCGCGATGTCGATCCACTTGCGATGGTTCCGCACGGCCTGCCGGCGCTGCGCGGCGTCGGGGTGGGCCATGTCCCCCTCGGCGTCGCACATGATCAGCAGGATCTTCACGTCGTAATCCGCGCAGCGCGCCAGCAGCTCCTGGCAGTACTGGAAATGCGGGCTGGGGAAGAACGTGTTGACCAGCTCGAG
>CAZVRR010000206.1:0-7501 GCA_964629745.1 uncultured Planctomycetales bacterium
CCCTCTGATAAGAACGCCCCCCCGCAGGTGCGGGCGGCGCTGCCTGGCTGGCGCGCTCCAGGCGCCACCTGCGATCCGCCGATAAAGCGGACATGAACCAGAGTCACGACCCGTCGCCAGCCCCGGCGACCCGCGCGTCGCAGGTGGACGGGCCGGAACGCCGCGCAACCGACCGCCGCTCGGGCCTGGACCGCCGCCGTGGTCCGGGACGCCGTCGCACCGATTTCCGTCGGGCGGCGGAAGAAGGCTGCATGAACGATGAGCAGCTCGACTTCATCAAGGCGGTGGATGAATACAAGCGGCTGAACAATCGCCCGTTTCCGAGCTGGACCGAGGTTCTGGACATCGTGCTGTACCTGGGCTACCGGCGGGTCGCGCCGATCGGCGAATTCGGCCTGACCAAGCCGCGGCAGGGCGCCGGCCCGTCGTAGCAGGCCGTGATGACTGCGGCGCGTTCTCAACCGGCGCGCGCAGTGCTGGAACCGCGGCGTCACGCAGCCGGTTTCCGGTCTCTTGCCCGGCTCCCACTCGGGCCGGCGGGTCGCTCCGCCGCCGCCGCCACGGCCGCGCGCGGCGTGCCTGAAACCTTGACACACCTGGCGGCTTCGCTTACTCTCGCCCGATCGTAAGTTTCGAGCCGTTGCACGGATCGGCTCAGCGCCCCGTGCGGCAGGCCGTAGCCGCAGCGGCGGCGTACTGGCCGTACAGGAGTTTGCATGCTTCCGGTTACCAAGAAGTCCAAGATGCGCAAGCGCACGCGTCGCGCGCACCACGCGCTCCGGCCGGTACACGTGATCGCGTGCCCGCAATGCGGCCAGGCCAAGCTGCCCCATGCCGCCTGCGGCAACTGCGGCTACGTCAACGGGCATACCACCATCAAGATCGCGACGCAGGAGTAAAACCCGCATGCGGATCGCCGTGGACGCGATGGGGGGCGACCACGCGCCGCGGGAAATCATCCGGGGCGCGCAGCGGGGCCTGATCCACCTGGGAACGCGCGATGAGCTGTTGCTCTACGGCCCGCGCGACGTGCTGGAGGCCGAGTGCAGCGCCCTGGAGTTGTCCGACGCGCGTGTACGCATCGAGCATTGCACCCAGACGATCGGCATGCAGGACCCACCCGTCGAGGCCCTGCGCCAGAAGCGCGATTCGACGATCGTCCGCATGGCCGTGGCCGGCTCGCGCGGTGAAGCAGACGCCCTGATCTCCGCCGGCAACACCGGCGCGTTTGCGGCGGCGTGCCAGCTCAAGATCGGTGCGATCAAGGGCGTCTCGCGGCCCGGCATCGCGGTGGTGATGCCGACGTTCTACGGGCCCGTCCTGATCTGCGACGTCGGCGCCAACGTCGCCCCCAAGCCGCACCACCTGCATGAATACGCCCGGATGTGCATCTGCTATGCCCGGACCGTCCTGCACATCGCCGAGCCGCGTGTCGGCCTGGTGTCGATCGGCGAGGAAGAGGGCAAGGGCAACCCGCTGGTGAAGGAAGCGCGGCATCTGCTCAAGGGCGACCCGCAGGTGCACTTCGTCGGAAACATGGAAGGTCGCGACATCTTCAGCGGCCAGGCTGACGTCTTCGTCTGCGACGGCTTCGTCGGCAACGTGGTGCTCAAGCTCATCGAGGGCCTGGCGGAGGGCCTCTTCCGCACCATCGTCCACGAGATCAAGCAGGAAAGCGCCACGCTCGCCCGCCAGTTCGAGCCGATCGTGGCCCGCATCTGGGCGCGGCACGATTTTGCCGAGTACGGCGGCGCGCCGTTGCTGGGCATCAAGGGCGTCGCGATCATCTGTCACGGGCGCAGCGATCAGCGAGCCATCGAGAACGCCATTCGCGTCGCGCGCGACCAGGTTCACGCGGAGTTCGTCAAGATGCTCGCGGAGCAGATGGACTCGCCCGAGGGGCAGGCATGAGGGTCAGCTGGCCCGTCGTCATCGCCGGAACGGGGATGCACGTGCCCCCGACCGTGGTCACCAACGACGACTTCGCACGGCGCCTCGATACATCCGACGAGTGGATCGTCCAGCGCACCGGGATTCGCCAGCGCCACTTCGTCACCCCGCAGGAATCCCTCCTGCCGCTGGCGGTGCGGGCGGCGCGGGGCGCGCTCGACGACGCACGCGTCACGCCCGAGCAGCTCGACCTGATCGTCTGCGCCACGATCACGCCCGAATTTCCCCTGCCCTCGACGGCCTGCCTGTTGCAGGCCGAACTGGGCTGCCGCTGGATCCCGGCCTACGACATGGCCGCCGCGTGCAGCGGCTTCGTCTGGGGCTTCACCACCGTCGCCCAGACCATCGCCGCCGGCACCGCGCAAACGGTGCTGCTGGTCGGTTGCGAGGTGCTCAGCCGCATCACCGACATGGAGGATCGCAGCACCGCCGTCCTGTTCGGCGACGCGGCCGCGGCGGTCGTGCTGCGTGCCAGTCCCGACCCGGCGCACCAGGTCCTCGCCATTCGCCAGGGCGCCGACGGCGCCCGCGGCCTGCTGATCACGGTGCCCGGCGGCGGCTCGCGGCACCCCGCCAGCACGCAGACCATCGCCGAGCGCATGCACTACATGAAGATGCGCGGCCGCGAAGTCTACAAGTTCGCCGTGACGCAGATGGCATCGATCATCCGCGATACCGCGGCCGACGCGGGCGTGAAGGTCGACGACGTCGCGCTGATCGTCCCGCACCAGTCCAACCTGCGCATCATCGAGTCGGCCTGCGAAAAGGCCGGCATCCCGCTCGAACGCGTGTTCGTGAACATCGACCGCTACGGCAACACGTCGTCCGCGTCGGTCGGGCTGGCCCTGCACGAGGCGCGCGCCGCCGGCCGCGTGCATCCCGGCGAGCTGGTGATGCTCGTCGCGTTCGGCGCCGGACTGACCTGGGGCTCGGTCCTGTTGAGGATTTGAGATGGCGATGCGTGCGGCACTGTTTCCCGGGCAGGGGGCCCAGGAAGTGGGCATGGGGCAGGACGTCGCGGCCCGGTACGCCGTCGCCGCCGACACGTTTGCGCGCGCCGACCAGGTCCTCGGCCTCGAGCTGTCGCATCTGTGTTTCCAGGGTCCGGCGGAGCGGCTCAACGCCACCGACATCCAGCAGCCGGCCATCTTCACGACCAGCGTGGCCGTCTTCCGCGCCGCCGTCGACGCCGGCAAGTTCCGGCCGGACGAGTTCGGCGCGCTGGCCGGTCTGAGCCTGGGCGAATACACCGCCTTGTGCCTGGCCGGCAGCCTCGACTTCGAGGCCGCCCTGAAACTCGTGTATCGCCGCGGCCAGCTCATGCAGCAGGCCGCCGCAGCCACGCCCGGCGGCATGGTGTCGCTGATGGGCCTCGACGAGGCCCAGGTGCTGGCCGCCTGCGAACGGGCGGCCGCGCACGGGCGCGTCGGACCGGCCAATTTCAACTGCCCCGGGCAGATCGTGATCTCGGGCGACCAGGGCGCCTGCGCGGCCGCCGCGAAGTTCGCCGAGGAACTGGGCGGCCGGGCCGTGCCGCTCGATGTGGCCGGCGCCTTTCACAGCGAGCTGATGCGCCCCGC
Organism: uncultured Planctomycetales bacterium; assembly: GCA_964629745.1. Lineage (GTDB taxonomy): Bacteria > Planctomycetota > Phycisphaerae > UBA1845 > Fen-1342 > JAAYXS01. Next base: position 3,531 of record CAZVRR010000206.1, read on the forward strand.
CGCCGAAGCGCTGCGCGAGGCCCTGGCGGCTGCGCACTTTCAGACGCCGCGCGTCCGGGTGATCGCCAATGTCGACGCGCAATATCACACCGACCCGGCGGCGATCCGGGAATCGCTGTACCGGCAGGTGTTCAACCCCGTGCGCTGGCAGGCCTGCGTCGAGCGGCTGATCGGCGACGGGTGCCACGACTTCTGCGAGATCGGACCGAAGCGCGTGCTCGCCGGCCTGATGCGCAAGATCGATCGCAACGCGAAAACCATCAACTTCGGCAAGGTGGCGGACCTGGCGTAGGCGCGGCCTTTCGGCCGGCGAACTCGGCCCGGTCCCCGAGGGAGTGTGCCCGTGCTCTTGCAGGACCAGGTTGCCATCGTCACCGGCGGCTCGCGCGGCATCGGCCAGGCGATCTGCGTCGAGCTGGCCCGCGCCGGGGCGCACGTGATGGCCGCGGCCCGCAACGTCGACCGGATCCGGGAGTGGGTCGGCCAGACGCCGGAGTTGGCGCCGCGCATCACCGCGACGGGGCTGGACGTGACGGACCGCGCCGCCGTCGAGCGCCTGATCGAAGGCACGGTCGACCAGCACAAGCGGCTCGATATCCTCGTGAACAACGCGGGCATCACGGCCGACGGCCTCGTCATGGCCATGAGCGACGAGCAGTTCGACCGCGTGCTCGAAACGAACCTGAAGGCCGCCTTCTGGTCCATCCGCGCTGCCTGCCGCCCGATGCTCCGCGCGCGGCGCGGCCGCATCATCAACATCGCGAGCGTCTCCGGCGTGATGGGCAACGCGGGCCAGGCTAACTACGCCGCCGCCAAGGCCGGCCTGATCGGCCTGACGAAATCGGTCGCGAAGGAGATCGCCAAGCGCGGCATCACCTGCAACGCGGTCGCCCCCGGCTTCATCCAGACCGACATGACGGATGTGCTGCCGACCGAGCTCAAGGCCAACGTGAAGCAGATCGTCCCCATGGAACGGTTCGGCCGACCCGAAGAGGTCGCCACGCTCGTCGCGTTCCTCGCCGGCCCCGGCGCCAGCTACATCACCGGGCAGGTCCTGGTCGTCGACGGCGGGCTGCATACCTGAGGCGTCCGACGGCAGGGGGGCGACGCGGCCGAACCGCCACCCCTGTACGTCCGCCGCAATTCGTCGATAATCCTCCGTAAAGCCTTTGCATGGAGGTGCCATGTCCGCGCAACCCCCCCGACTCCGGCGGATCGGCGTGCTCACCGGCGGCGGCGACTGCCCGGGCCTGAACGCGGTGATCCGTGTCGTCACGAAGGCAGCCATCCTCAAGCTCGGCATCGAGGTCGTGGGCGTCGAGGACGGCTACCTCGGGCTGATCGAGAACCGCATGCGGCCCCTCACGTCAGAGGACGTCAGCAACATTCTGACCATCGGCGGCACGATCCTGGGCACCAGCAACCAGGCCGATCCCGCACGATTCGTGGTCGGGCGCGACCCGCAGGGCGCCCCGGTGTTCGCCGACGTGACGGACCGCGTCCTGCAGCACATCCACGAGCGCGGCATCGACGGGCTGGTCTGCATCGGTGGCGACGGCACCATGACCGGCGCCGCCCGGCTCGCGGCGCACGGCGTGCCCTGCGTCGGCGTGCCCAAGACGATCGACAACGACCTGCTGCACACCGACATCACGTTCGGATTTCTCACCGCCGTCCAGACCGCTACCGAGGCCCTGGACCGCATTCACTCGACCGCGTCCAGCCACCACCGCGTCATGGTCGTGGAACTGATGGGACGTAACGCCGGCTGGCTGGCGCTGCACGCCGGCCTTGCCAGCGGCGCCGACGTGATCCTGATCCCCGAAATTCCCTACGACGTGGACTCGGTCTGCCAGACGTGCCTGGAACGCGGGCGCCACGGCAAGCGCTTCACGATCATCGCGGTGGCCGAAGGCGCCCGGCCGCGCGGCGGCCAGCCCGTCGTCAGCAAGATAGTCCGCGAGAGCCCGGACCCCATCCGCCTCGGCGGCATCAGCCACGTCCTGGTCGAGGAGCTGGCGGCGCGCACGGGCCTCGAGGCGCGCGCCACGGTGCTCGGTCACGTGCAGCGCGGCGGCACACCGGTGGCGGCCGATCGCGTGCTGGCGTCGCAGTTCGGCCACAAGGCGCTGCAACTGGTCGCGACCGGCGAGTGGGGCCAGCTCGTCGTGCGGCAGGGGGGCGAAACCCACTTTGTGCCGCTGGCGGCCGTCGCCGGCCAGCAGCGCACGGTCCCCGCGGACGATCCGCTGCTCGCGATGGCCCGGGCGGTCGGGACCTCCTTCGGCTGCTGAGCCCCGCCGGCGGTGGAGCGGGCTGCCGGCGGCGGATATCGTATGCCCCGGCGGGCCCGGTGCGGACCGGCGCCCGCCGCGAGCCGAGAGACAGGTGGCCCATGCCCGGAATTCTGTGCGAACACTGCACGGCGGTCTGCTGCCGCTACATCGCGCTGCCGCTCGACACTCCGACCGAGCGCGGCGATTTCGACGACATCCGCTGGTACCTGCTGCACGAGAACATCTCGGTGTTCGTCGAGGACGGCGAATGGTACATCTGCATGCACACGAGCTGCCGGCACCTGCGGGCGGATTTCCGCTGCGGGATCTACGCGACCCGGCCGCGCATCTGCCGCGCCTACGGCACGGACAACTGCGATTACCACTCGGGCGACTATGGCTGGGAGCACCACTTCACGTGCCCCGAACACCTCGATGACTATGTTCGCAGTGAATTCAAGAATTCGTCCAACGGAAAGAAAAAGACAGTAAAAAAGAAATTGTCGACTTCAGAGAAAAAATCGAGAAGAAAGAAATTCATGGCCTACGCCACCGCGCGCCCGGCGCCCGCCGGACCCGACCCGCGGGCCGGCCGGCCGCTGCCCGTGCTGGGAGCCGCCCGATGAAGATCCAGGCCCCGCCGGGCATGCGGGACTTCTATCCGCAGGATATGCGGGTCCAGAACTGGCTCTTCGACACCTGGCGCGCCGTCTCCCGCGCCTTCGGCTGCGAGGAGTACGAGGGCCCGATCTTCGAGTACCTCGACCTCTACACCCTCAAGAGCGGGGCCGGCATCGTCTCCGAGCTCTTCAACTTTGCCGACCGCGGCGAACGCCGCTTCGCGATCCGCCCCGAAATGACGCCCACGCTCGCACGCATGGTCGCGGCGCGCGCCAGCGCGCTGCCGCGCCCGATCAAGTGGTTCAGCATCCCGCGCATGTGTCGCGCCGAAAAGCCGCAGCGCGGCCGGCTGCGCGAGTTCTTCCAGTGGAACGTCGACATCCTCGGCAGCGACGACATGCTCGCCGACGCCGAGGTCATCGCGGTGGCGGTCGAGTTCCTGCGCCGCCTGAACCTGACGCCCCAGGACGTCGTGATGCGCGTCAGCAGCCGGCACATCGCCACCGCCGCGCTGGCCAGCGTCGGCGTGCCCGCGGCGCAGGCCGATGGCGCATTCCAGCTCATCGACCGCTACGAGAAGCTCGGCGCCGACGAATTCCGCCGTCAATGGGCCGCGCTGCTGCCGGCGGTCGCGAGCGAGCGCGTCCTCGAGCTGCTCGAACATGCCGACCGCGGCGCGGCGCTGGAGCTGGCGGAAGGGGCCGGCGACAGTGGCCGGGCGGCCGCGGACCAGTTTCGCGAGCTGTGGACGCGGCTGGAGCAGCTCCAGGTCGTCGACTACTGCGCGTTCGACCTCAAGGTCGTCCGCGGACTGGCGTATTACACGGGCCCGGTGTTCGAGCTCAGCGCGCGGACGCTCGGCCTGCGGGCCCTGATGGGCGGCGGCCGGTACGACAACCTGACCGAACTGCTGGAGGGCCCGCGCGTGGTCGGCGTCGGCTTCGGCATGGGTGACGCGCCGATCCTGGAGCTGGTGCGCGCCCTGGACCGCGTGCCCGAGCTGGCGGACGAACTGGACCTGTTCGTGATCGACGCGGACGCGAGCCTGTTTCCCGGCGTCGTCGAACTCGCGTC
>CAZVRR010000207.1:0-7480 GCA_964629745.1 uncultured Planctomycetales bacterium
GATCCACATCACCACCCCGACGCCCAGCTTGGCCACCCGGCCGACCATCGTCCCCACGCCGGCTCCCACGCCGGATCGGAGCGAGTCGCGTACCTTCCGACCGATGTACAGCTCGACCGCCGTGGCGCCGATCGCGGCGCCGATTCCCGCGCCGAGCAGCGTACCCACGAGCGGGACCGGAATCGCGGTCCCCATGATCGCGCCGACAAAGCCGCCGACCAGCGCGCCCACCGCGGCCCACTTTGATGAGCCGGCGCGCCGCGCACCGAGCACCCCCGTGAGCAGCTCGACCACCTCGCCCGCCGTCGCCAGCACCAGCAGCCCGAGCAGCACGCCCCAGCCGAACATGGCCGGCTGACCGCTCGCCGGGTCGGCCCGGTTCAACCAGGCCACCAGGCCGGTCGAGGCGATCATCAGCCACGTGCCCGGCACGCCGGCGATCACGGTCACCAGCCAGACCGCGTTCACCACGATGAGCCCGATCGCCCAGGCCAGCTCGCCCATGCGGCGCCTCCGCCGGCGGTGCCGCGTTCGGCCACGCCGAAGTGGGATTGTACGACACCGCGGCGCGGCACGTGCGCCGTTTGACGTGCGGCGCCGCCACGCTTCTACTGCCGCGCTATGAGACGCGGGCAAGGATGCGTAACGCGGCTCGCCGTTGCGGCGGCGATTGTGGTGGGGTGTACCTGGCTCCAGACGGGGTGCCGCGGCACCCGTGCTCCCGCCGGACCGGCGGCCGGTGGCGGCGGCAAGCGGGCGGCCCCGCGGCCACAGCCGTCTCAGGTACGGGCCGTGTGGGTGGCCCGTTTCCATTACCGCTATGCGGACGATGTACGCACGATCGTGCGCAACTGCGCGAAGCTGGGCTGCAACACGATCTACTGGCAGGTTCGCGGCGCGGGAACGGTCGCGTTTCGTTCGCAGCGCGAGCCGTGGTCCGATGAATTCGAGTTCCGCGACCCCGGGTTTGACCCGTTGGCGCTGGCGGTCGAGGAGGCGCACAAGAACGGGCTGCGGATCGAAGCATGGGTGAACGTCCTGCCGGGCTGGAAGGGCACACAGCCGCCGCCGCTGCGGAACCAGCTCTGGAACGCGCGGCCCGCATGGTTCCTCCAGGATGAGCAGGGCCGGCGCCAGCCGCTCGGCGACTTCTACCTGATCCTGAACCCGTGCCTCCCGGACGCGCGGCGCCACATCGTCGGTGTGATGGAGGAGATCGCCGCGCGCTATAACGTCGACGGCATTCACCTCGACTATGTGCGCTACGCCTGGGACACGCAGCCGAAGGCGGAACAGCGCTACCCGCGGGACGAGCGCACCTTGGCGCTCTATCGCAAGGCAACGGGCAAGCATCCGGACGACGACCCCGAGCTGTGGGACAGGTGGCGGGCCGAACAGTTGACGCTGCTGGTTGCAGAGATCCGCGACATGCTGGAACAGCGCCGGCCGGGCGCCACGTTGACCGCGGCCGTCGTTGCCAATCCCAACCGCGCCTACGACGCATTCTTCCAGGATGGCGTCGGCTGGCTGCGCCGCGGGCTGGTCGATGCGCTGGTGCCCATGGCGTACTCAGGCAAGCTCGACGAGTTCAAGGCTGACATCGCGGCGTACCGGCAGCACGCGGGGCGCGGGCGGATCATTCCGGGAGTGGGTGCGTACAAGCACCCCCGCGGGCCGCCCTTGCGGGCGCAGCTCGAGCAATGCCAGCGCTGGGGCGGCGATTTCGCGCTGTTTTCCTACGGCTCGCTGTTTTCCACCGACCAGGATCGGCGCGGCGGCGGCAGCAGCGCCGAGACGAAGCAGCGCGGTACGCGCCGGGCGGTCGTGGAAGAGTTCACTCGACGCTGACAGGAGCGAAGCCGGCGTCGACGATCTCCACGTCGGGCGTGGCGTCGACCAGCTTGGCCAGAAGATAGGCTTCGAGCAGCGCGTCGCGGCCCTGCGGCAGCCAGACCACCTTTGCCGGCGGGCCGAGGCGCCCCTCCGTCGTGGGAATCGCCTGGTTGTACATGTTCAGCGCACCTGACGCGGTGGTGATCTGGCGCTCCGGAGCGCTGTAGCGGCTCTTGTCCACCTGGACGCTCACCCGGTAGACGCCGGGCGCGCCCATCTCACGAGCGGCGGGTGTCACGCCGGGCGCCTCGCCGGCCGGCTCCGTGGCGGAATCCGACTCGCCCGCCAGCTCGAAGCTGACGGTCACCACGCGGCCGGTCGTGTGCAGGGACGAATCCAACGTCTGGTAGCCGCCGGGAGCGTCCGCGCGCCAGAACTCGAACCATTGTGCGCTGGTCGTTCGCGCGCTGATGATGCGATGCTGGTAGCGGTCCACCTGCTCGGGCGGAAAATCGTAGCGGCGCAGAATGGAAAGCGTGCTGTCGAGGAAGGCCTGGGGATCCGGGATGTTCAGCAGGATCTCGGTCGGCCCGGCGGGCGGTGCGGGCGCGCGGCAGCCAAAGCTTACCGACAGCGCGAGGAGTCCGACTGGAACCAGGAGCAGCCGGCACGCAGTTTTCGTCCGGGAACTGGCGTCCAGACGGGAGCGCGAACCGTCGACCCGCTGCCTGTTCCTGTGGGATCCTGGGGGCATACCGCGATGATAAAGCGGCGCCGCGACGTTGCAAGCCGGCGATCTATCGGACGGCCGTGACGCGCACCGGAGCACTTGAACAAAACTCGGCCAGGCGGACAAATTTCGCACAAGTATGGAAAACTACAGGTGAAGCTGTCGTGTCCCCCTTCAAGCCCCGCGACGGGCGAACTGCCCGGCGCGGGGCCTATGTCTTTCCGCCGCCGGCGCGTTCCGCTGCGCGAGCCTGCATCAGCCACACCGCCCCGCGCGGCGCGGCTCCCATCAGAGCCCCCGGCGCGAGCCGGGCGGTCTTGCGCTGCGCGAATCACGTGGCCGTCGCGCTGTGCTCTGCGCGTGGCCGGCGTGCGGCCAATGCCAGCTCGAAGAGGAACAACAGGAGCAGCAGCCCGGACAACGGCCGGCGCAGGTCGCGTGAGCCGAACACCCGTGCCGCCCACGTCGGCCGCTCCACCCGCCGCGCGCCGCCTTGCTCCAGTTCCACGCTCTGCAATCCCAGGACCTGCCGCAACTGCACGGTCGTGATCGGCGCCAGGTTGGATTCCTCCGGCGGAGGATTGACGACGTACAGCGCACCCACCGCGTCGCGCCCCGAGATGTCGACACGGTAGCGGCCGCTGCGCTGCGTCGGCCAGCCGCCGCGCGGCACGCCGCGCTCCAGGCGGATCCACGCGGGTGTTTCCTCGTTCGCGTCGAGCGGCGTGACCCGCACCAGCGCGTCGGGCGGAAGCGCCGCGAAGACATGCTGCGCCGACTCGCCCAGCGCGAATTCCGCGACCGCATCGGGCGGCCCGAGCGCTTCGTGCAGGAGGCGGTACAGCAAGGTCAGCAATCCGCCGGCGCGGATGCCCAGGTCGCTCCAGCGCGGATCGGGCGAGGTGGTCAGCAGCAACAGCCGGCCTGCCCCGTGCGGTAGCTCGACGAGCGCAGGCGCGCCGTCGGCGTAGCGCAGCGGCGCGGCGGCGCCGGCACGCAGGTCACGCAGGAGCAGCCGTTGTCGCACGCCGCTGCGCGCCAGTTCCGCCAGCGCCGGATCATCGGCCCAGCGCGACTCCGGCTCCCAGTGCAGCGAAGTCAGCGTCGCACGCTCTTCGTGCACCGGCGCGTCCCCGCACAGCAGGTCCCGCAGACCCGGCCAGTCGTGGTCGCGTGCGCCGGACGCCGGCACCAGCAGAACCGTGCTGCCGCGCTCGAGCAGCTTCAGCAGTGCGGCGGCGGTCGCGGAATCAAAAGCCTCGCCGGAGAGGACAACGACCAGGGCGGGCACATCGGCCGTTTCATCCGTGGGCAAGCCGCGTTCGAACGACACGAGCTGCTCGTCGGCCGGCAGGACCTCCGGCGCGAGCATGTTACGGATGAGCAGCGCCGTCAGGTCCTCCGCGCCGTCCGCCGGCGGCGACACGAGGCGGACCCGCGGCGGGGCGGCGACCTGCACGGCCAGCGCGCGGCGCTGGTCAAAATCGAGGCGGTCCGGCGGCTCGAGCTCGAGCTGTAGCGCATGCGGGCCCGGCGCCAACGATGGCACCTCGAGACGCACGGTGCAGGGCTGGGCGGCGCTGACGTGGATGGGCCCGGCGCGGTGCAGGGTTGCCTCGGCTTCCCGCACGATCAGCCAGCAGTCGGCATCCACGCCGTCCGCCGCCACCGTGGCTTCGAGGCGGAGCGTGGTATGGGTGGGGTGACGCCCGGCGGGTGCAGTCGCGCCGACGAGCGCGAGGTTGGTGCTGGGCTCGTGGCCGGGCGTGATCACGCGGACGGCCAGGCCGGAAACGCCGGCCAGGACGGCCGGGGTCACGTCGCGCCACGCCGCCGCCGTCCCGTCGGTAAACACGACGAGTCGGCGCGATGCCGGCTGGGCGGAGCCGAGGATACCCGCGGCTTCGCGCAGCGCGGCGCCGAGCGGTCGTCCGTGCAGCGGCAGCGCCGGCCCGCTCGAGAGCAGGTCTGCGGCTCCGCGGATTCCGCCGGCCAGCGGCGGCGCGGGCTCCGCGGCGCCGCTGCGCAGCGCGGTGATGACCGACGAGGGCGGCCAGGTGCCGAACTGCTCCAGGAATTCGAGCGCCTGGGTGCGCGAGAGCTCGAGCCGCGTGGACGCATCCGTCGCGCGGTACGCGGTGCTGGCGGAGTCATCGAGCACGACCGCGGCGGCGATCGGATCGGCGCCGACGAAGAGGACGCCGCGCGGCGTGCAGGTCGGTCCCGCCAGGAGCAGCGCGAGCGTGGCCAGCAGCAGCATGCGCGTGAACAGGAGCAGCAGGTTGCGCACGCGACTGGCGCGCTGTCCGCTGCGCACGACCTGGCGCAGCAGGGCCAGGGCTGGAAAGCGGGCATGCCGGGGCCGCGGCCGCAACAGCAGGTGAATGAGCAGCGGAAGCGCGGCGAGGCTGAGTCCGGCTAACATGACCGGGTGCGCAAAGAGCAGTGCGGCGAGCAACATCATGGCTTGGCTGTGTCCATGGCCGGCGGGGGTATTTTGTCCTGTACAGATCAGACCCGGAAGGCTAGGCTACCCGCGTTTGGCGACCGTCGGCGCGAAACGCGGGGACGCTATGAGCCTGGAGCCACTCGAAACCGCGGAAGGCGCCGAATATCACGGCTGCCGGCAACTCAACATCTTCCTCGAAAACCGCCTGGGCCAGTTGCTTCGCGTAACCAAGCTGCTGGAAGGCGAGCCGGTCCGCATCCTCGGCATCTCGGTCGAGGGCAAAGTCGACTGCGCGATCATGCGGATGCTCGTGGACGATCCGGATACCGCCTACCAGATCTGCTCGAGCGGCCGCTTTGCGTGCACGGAGAGCGAGGTCGTCGTCGTCGAACTGCCGCCGGGCAAGCGCGCGATCATGACAGTCGCCGCCGCGCTCATCGCCGCCGAAGTGAACATCAACTATGCCTACACCGCCTGGGTGACGCAGCAGGAACGGCCCGCGCTGGTGATCCAGGTCGACAACCTGGCGCAAGCCGTGCGCGTGCTCGCCAAGAAGAACTTCACCATGCTCGCGCAGGACGAGCTGTAGAGACCCCGCATGCGGGCGCCCTGCCGCTGCCCCGATCTTCGCGCCTGGCAGGTCAGCGACGGCTACACCATCCACGGGCGCGTGTGGCCGCCCGCCGGTCCGGCGCGCACCGCCATTCTCTATCTGCACGGGATCCAGTCGCACGGCGGCTGGTTCGAATGGTCCGCCGCGCGGCTGGCGGAGGCGGGACACCTGGTGGTACTGCCGGACCGCCGTGGCAGCGGGCGCAATGAGGCTCAACCAGGGGACACTCCGTCGGCCGAGCGCTGGCTGGCAGACATAGACGAGATTACGGCGTGGTGCGGGCGGGAGTTCGGCGCGACCAGGCTGGGTGTGGTCGGGGTGAGTTGGGGTGGCAAGCTGGCCACGACGTGGTCGCTCAAGCGAACATCCCAGGTCGCCGCACTGCTCCTGGTTGCGCCGGGGCTGTTCCCGCTCGTGGATCTGGGTTGGGCGGCGAAGCTGGGCGTCGCGCTGGCGCTGCTGGCACGCCCTCGCCAGTCATTTCCAATCCCGCTGAGCGATCCCGAACTCTTCACGGACGACCCCGACGGTCAGCGATTCATCGCGGAAGACGCGCGGAAGCTCACCCACGTGACGGCGCGGTTCTTGTGGTGCTCGCGCCGGCTGGACCGTCAACTGTACCGGGTCGGTCCGCGCGAGTTGTGCGTACCCCTGACGCTGGCTCTGGCCGGACGGGAGCGAATCATCCGCAACGAGCCAACGCAGGCATGGGCAGAACATGTGGCCGGTACTGGGCTGCGGGTGGTCCGGTTTCCCGACGCCGCCCACACGCTCGAATTCGAGACCGATCCCGGCTTGTTTGGGAACCTGCTCGACGAGTGGGCGCGGAACCTGCGGGCGAGCTGAAAAGGATACGTGACGCAAGTTCGTCATTCACCGCAACCTGCGCTTGCTCCGCGGGTATGCAGGGATATAATGGCTGTGCCTGGGCGGTCTTGGAAGCTTTTTCGGCTGCGGTCCAGCGGGCCGCAGTGTCGATTGAACTTCTGGGATAAGGGAAGTTGCTCGAGGCAAGGCCCCTAACGGAGTCCTGCATGAATGCCGCCCGGCGCGGGGTCCTCTACGTCGCCGCCGCCATCGTCGCCATCCCACCATTGCTGCTGATCCTGTTTGTCTCGCACGCGCCGAGTGCCGCAACGGTTGAAGCCGTAGCGGTGAAGGTGATCCCCATGGCACCGTCGGCCCAGCCTTCGGGCGCGCCCGCTGCCGCCGGCGACCTGTTTGCGCTTGGGCAGCGCGATCCGCTGGCACTGGCCCGCATGGGCGAGGAGCGCTACGAGCGCGATGTTCGCGACTATCGCTGCCTGCTGGTGAAGCAGGAGCGGATTGAGGGCAAGCTGTCCGCGCTCCAGGAAGCCGAAGTGCGGTTTCGCAAGGATCCGCGCGCGGTCTACATGATCTGGCACAAGAACCCCGGCGAGGCGAAGCGGGCCCTGTTCAAGCCCGACGATCCGGCCTATCGCGATGAGCAGGGGAATCCGCAGGCGCTGGTCGAACCCGCCGGCGCCGTGGTCCGCTTGTTCGTGAAGGACATCTACATGCCGATTCACGGCGAGCGGGCGAAGAAGGCGAGTCGCCGGACGATCGACGAGTGCGGATTCGGGTCGATGTTCGACCTGCTGGAGCGGTTCAACGCGCTGGCCGCGGAGCGCGGCGAGATGGACGTGCGTTTCACCGGAGTGGGTGAGGTCGACGGGCGCAGCACGTTCGTGATTGAGCGTTACCTGCCGTACACGGGCGAGGGTGGGCGCTATCCCGATGCGAAGATGGTGCTGCACCTGGACCAGGAGTGGCTGTTGCCGGTGGGCGTCGAGTCGTACGCCGACGCGGCCGGCCAGGAGCTGCTCGGCCGGTA
>CAZVRR010000208.1:0-6038 GCA_964629745.1 uncultured Planctomycetales bacterium
ATTCCCGCGCGACACGTCTTGGCCGATAATTCACGCTTGAGGTCGGCCGCTGCTTCTACTAGAATTTGTGCTGACGGGATCCTTTCACCGCTAGTTGGCGAGGAGAGATCCAGCATGTACGCCGACACCTCGGCGCTGGGCAGCAGTGTACTGATGCTGAACCGCCTCTACATGGCGGTGCGGGTGATCAGTGCGCGCCGGGCGCTGACGCTGCTCTACCAGGACGCGGCCGAGGTGGTCTCGCTCGAAAACGGCCAGTTTCTTTCGTACGACTTCGATAACTGGGTGCAGGTCAGTGCGGCGAAGCGCCGCTTCGAGCCGGAACAGTACGACTGGATTCGCACGGTCCGCTTCCACATCGCCGTCCCGAAGATCGTGCGGCTCCTGATTTACGACCGCCTGCCGCGGACAAACGTGAAGCTCAACCGGCGCAACCTGTTCGCGCGAGACGGCAATCGTTGCCAATACTGCGGCAAGCGTTTCCCGACCAGCGAGCTGAGCCTCGATCACGTCGTGCCCCGCTCGCGCGGCGGCGGCAACACCTGGGAGAACATCGTGTGCGCCTGCGTGCGGTGCAACGTGAAGAAGGGCGGACGCACCCCGCTCGAGGCGCACATGAAACTGATCGTGCAGCCGAAGCGCCCGCACCGTTCGCCGGTGCTGAACGTGAAACTTTCCGACTCGCGCTACGCGAGCTGGAAGCAGTTCCTCGACTACGCATACTGGGAAGTCGAACTGAAATAGCCGACATCCCCGCCCCGCCCGGGACGGTTCCCGTATGCGCCTGCGGTTGACAATCCGCCTCGTCCCGCCGTATCGTCCCTCCTGTGTTCGCACGCGGTGAGGCTCCTTTCGGGCGGCGCCATGGCACTTGAGCAATGGTCAGAGACCGTGGTTCTGGGGGAACTGCACGACGACCCGCAGTTCACCGATGACCTGACGGCCCTGGTCGAGCAATGTTCCGACAACAAGCGGCTGGACGTGCTGCTGAACTTCGCCAACGTCGGCTACCTGAACTCGTCGAACATCGCCAAGCTGCTCAAGTTGCGCAAGCTGGTCGTCGCGACCAACCAGCGGCGGCTGAAGCTGTGCAACGTCGGCACGCAGGTCTGGGGGGTGTTCCTCGTGACGGGGCTGGACCACATCTTCGACGTCGCCGACGATGTGCCGAGCGGCCTTGCCGCCCTCCAGATTGAGCACTGAACCCCGCCGCCCGCAACGCTGCGCGGTGCAGGTGTGAGCAAGCCAGGCACACCGCGCTGAACGCGTGGCGCTGCACTGCGACCAGCAGACCATGCCGGCAACGCAGCGCCGGCGCAGCATTGGCACACCCGACCCGCTTCGAAACTGATCTACAGCCGGCCCAGCCCGCGCAGATAGCCGATGGACTCGGCGATGCGATCGCAGACCAGGCGTTCCGACTTGTCTTCCCCTTCGATCCCTTCGATCTCGAGCGTGCACGGACCGGCGAAGCCGGCCTGGTCGAGTAGCTCGAAGATGCCGCGAAAATTCACGACGCCGCGTCCCAGCGCCGGGAAGTGCCAGTGCCGGTAGCCACCGTCGGTATCCTTCAGGTGCAGCGATGCCACGAACGGCAGAATCTTGCGCAGTTCCTCCACGGCGTCGACGGCGTGGTTGTAGAAGTACACGTTCGCGGTATCGAAGTTGATCCGCACGTTCGGCTGGTCGACCGCCTCCATGGTCTGGCGGCCGACGTCCGCATTGGTGACGAGGTCCGGGTGGGTCTCCAGCGCGATCGTGACACCATGGCGCGCCGCCGCGACCCCGGCCCGGCGCAGCCGATCGATGGCGGTATCACGGGCGTGCGGCTCGGCCTTGGCCGAGATAAACAACAGGTTGGCCCCGCTGCTTCGCACCGCCGTGAACTGCGATTCGAGCTGCGCCTCGATGTCGTCCCGCCCGAGATCGATCTGCCCCTGCAAACTGCTGGCGCTCAGGCCGTGACGAGCCAGGTCGCGGAGCACCGTGCTGCCCGCCGGCGGCACCGGGATCTCGACATGGCGGATTCCCAGCCCGGCCAGGTGCGCATACGCGACCTGCTCGAAGGGGCCGTAGCTGGCAGGACGACAGGCTAGTTTCGTTCGGCCCATGTCACCTCGGGTCGGCACAGCACCCGTCCTTGCGCGCCGCAGGCGCTGCGACGCGCGGGCGGCCCGTGCCCGCTGGCGTTACGCGGCAGGATCCGGGCGGGCTACTCCAGCACGCGGCTGACGAGGAAGAGGACGCCGCCGGCGGAGAACACGCTCGCGATGCTGGTCACGATAACCGCCGCATCCGTGCACGCCGGAACCTGAAGCAGCAGGGCGGCCCCGCTCAGCAACGTCGCCCACCGGTACCATCGAATCCGCATTCTCCAACTCCTCGCATCAAGTACGGGTCGGCGGCACTATGCGGGCCGCCGGGCAGTTCGTCAATACAGCCCGCCGGCACACCCCGGTTCCGCGAGCACCTCCCGGTACAGCGACAGCAACTCCCGGGCGTGCCGCGCCATCGACAATTGCTCGCGCCACGCCGGCGCCCGGGCGGTGAACGCAGCCCGCACGGCCGGCGTCAACGCTGCTCGGATGGCCTGCGCCAGCCCGGTCGTATCGGCCGGTGAATCGACCACGAATTCGGACTGCTGCGGGGCCAGCAGTTCGGCGGCCCCGTTGCTGCGCGTGGTCACGACCGGCAGACCCAGCATCAGCGCTTCCAGCACCACCCGGCTGCACGGGTCATGCCAGGTCGGATGCGCAAGCACATCGGCGGCGGCGTACCAGTCGCGGACATCGGCCCGCGGACCTACGAAATGGACTCGCCGCGCCACGTCCAGCCGCGTCGCCATCTGCTGGTATGGCCGGGCAGCGCCCTTTCCGACCACCGCGAGGTGCCAGTCGCCGCCGCGCGCCGTCGCGAGCAGCAGCTCGCGCAAGCCCTTGAGCTTGAAGTTGTGCGCCACGAGCAGCACGAGCGGCGTGTTGCTCGACAGGCCCAGTTCGCGGCGCCGCGCCTCCCGCAGCCGTGGGACGTCCTGCGGCGCGGGCGGAACCACGTCGACGCCATTGAACACCACGCGGATGCGCGCCGCCGGAAAACCGTAGTCGGTCTGAACCTGCTGCGCAACGTACTCCGAGACCGCCGCCACCCACACCCGGGCCGCGCGCCGGCAGAGCAGGCCGCGCTCGAGCTGGGCCAGGAATGTCTGTCGCACGTTGAAAGCGCGCGCGAGCCGCGCCAGCGGCCACCACGCCCGGGCGGTCAGCGCCAGGTTCCGCCGGATCGTCTGCGGGTAGGTGCCCGAGCGCGGCTGGTACACGTTCGCGCACAGGCAGGGCGTGATCGCGTGAACGATCGGAAAGCGCTGGATTCGACAGACGCGCTGGGCGGCCTGCACGAACCGGTACGTGCGCCAGGCCCGGCTCGGTCCGCCGGCGTGCAGCGCCAGGAGCTGCACACCCGCCGGCGCCGCGGGCCGGTCGCGCCCGGAATGCAGGATCGTCACGTCGGCACCGAGCCGGGCGAGCTGCCCGGCCATCTGCAGCACCGACGTCTCGGCGCCGCCGCGCCGCGCATCGAGCGTTTCCTGCACGAGGGCCACTCTCATGCGCGTGCGCTCCGGCGGGCGATTTGCCGCAGGATCCAGTCGCTCTTGCGCCCGATCCGCGCCGCGTACCAGCGCAGGCGCGGCGGCGTGCCGTGGATTCCGAGGTAGGCTTGCAGGAAGCGCAGTCGATCGGCGCGCGACGCGCCGAGCTGCCGTGCCGAGCTGTCGACCTGTGCGAGGTCCTTGATCAGCCAGCGCATGTGCCGCCAGCGCGGCCGCAGCGTGCGGGCCAGGTCAATCAGGGCGAACCGCGGGGGCCGGCTGCCCAGGGGATCCAACTCGACGAAAACATGGCACAGGTACAGGTCGCGATGACACGTGCCGCTCTGGTGAAACGCGGACACGAAGCGCGCGAGCCGTACGATGATGTCGTGCCGGGCCAGCCCGCGCGTGACGGGCGCCCCGGCCTGGACGGCCCGCTGCCATGTCCGGTCGAACGCCTCGCCCGGCGCCGCGGCCAGCAGCACGACGCTGCGGACTTCCCAGGGGCCCCGCATCTCTTCCGCGACGGCGATCGGCGCGGCGACCGGAACATGCGCCGCCGCCAGCGCCTCGGCCTGCTGCAGCTCCCACCAGGCCCGGCTGTGCCGGGGCGCCTGGCGCCACAGTCGATCCCATTGCTCCTTCCAGCGCGGCGCTCCGTAGCGTTTCACGTACACGGTCGTCGCCCACCCTGCATCGGCGGGCGGTTCCCAGCGCCACCGCTGCCGACCGCCGAGGCCCGGCTTGAGCAGGGCTTCCCAGCGCCCGGGCGCCGGCGGCGTCTGTGGATCGTTTGCCAGCAGCCTGGTGAGGTCGGTCAGCCCCACGCGCGCCAGTGGATCGCGCCAGTCCGACACGATGTGCACGGCGTGGCTCACACCGGCCGGCCCGTGCGCTGCCGCGCCGGCCCGCCCGCATCCGAGACGTGCCAGCCTTCGCGCGTCAGTTGCTGATTCCACTCGTCGAAGAGGGCGTTCATTTTCACGCGCTGCGTTTCGTGGCGAAGCCAGGTTTGCGCGGCCTGGTCGATCTCGCGCAGTTGTGCCTTCACGGCCGGGGTCAGGCGTGCCACGTTGGCGTAGCTGCGCAGGAACCGCAGCCGCTCGGCGCGCGTGGTGAACGGGATGGCGGAAACCGCCAGGTGAGCCAGCTCGCGCTGCCACCACGGCCCGGATGCAAACTGTCGCCAGCGGCGCGGCTGGGCATCGAGAAAGAAGAACTCGGGTCCGCCGTCCGGTCCGTAGCGCACCAGGATGTTGCGCCAGAACAACTGGCCGTGGGAGAAGCCCTGGCCGTGCATGTGCGCCACCTGCGCCGCCAGGCCTTCAATCAGCGCGCGCCGCTGGACGTGGCTCACGCGGCGCCGGCCGGACGCGATCTCCTGCGCAAACGTCGTCAGGTTGCAGGCCTCGGGGACCTCCTCGCTGATCAGGAAGCACGCGGTCACGAAATGTCCAACGCGGCGTGCCCCGTACGCGACGGGTCGTACCGCGCCGATTCCCAGCGCGCGCATCGCCGACAGCGCCCGGTATTCGGCCTGCCCGCGGTGCATGCCGAAGAACGTGCCGCGCAGCATGGTGCGCAGCCGTTTGCGCCACGTCGGGTAGTAGTAGCGCTTGAGGTAGAACCCCGGCCCGTCGCCGCCCGTCCGGATATGCGTGGTATCGGTGCTCCGGCTCCAGGCGGCGATCCGCCCGTCCGTGCGGCTGAGGATGCTCTCGACGCAATCGAGGTGGCATTCGTCCAGCGCCGCGCGGTACGCCGGGTCGGAGTGTAACTGGTCGACATGCACGCGGGCTTGCTCCTATGCGGGCACCGCGGCGCGGTTCTGCGCGCCGGCGAGCAGCGTCGCCACGGCCTGCATTACCATCTCCACGCTCACCTCGCGCATGCAGCGCAGATCGAGCGGACAGGTCGGAAGCTGGCATGGACCGCAGGGGACGCGCGCCTGCAGCTTGACTTCCCGCTCGTACCCGGTATCCGTCCACTCCTGGTGCGTGGGGCCGAAGATCGTGACGGTCGGGATGCCGAACGCGATGCCGTAGTGGCGCGGGCCCGTGTCGTTGCAGATGAGCATGGCGGCCTGGGCGGCAAGCACCTTGAGCGAGCCCAGGTCGGTGCCGGGGTCGCAGCAGCAGGTCACCGGTTCCTGCGTTTCTGCCGCGATGGCCCGCAGCAGCGGGTATTCGTTCGGCGCGCCGACCAGCACGGCGCGCAGCCCGTGTTCCCGAGTCAGAAGGTCGCACACCGCCGCGAACCGCTCGGGCAGCCAGCACTTGGCGGCTCCGAACTTCGCTCCGGGGTTCACCAGCGCGTAGCGACGCGCCGTCAGCCCGTAATGCGCCAGGAGCGCCGTCCCGCGCTGCTGCTGCGCTGGCTCGATTCCGAGACGCAAACGGCGCTGCGGCACGAGGCAGCCGACGTGCTCCGCCAGCGCGGCGTACGTGTGCAA
>CAZVRR010000208.1:6048-7471 GCA_964629745.1 uncultured Planctomycetales bacterium
GCCGGCAGCCGATCCGTCATCAGCAGGCGGCGGCCGTCCCGGGCAAAGCCGACGCGGCGCGGGATGCGTGCCAGCCAGGCGGCCAGGGCAGCGCGAAATGAATTCGTCAGCAGCAGGGCCAGGTCGATCTGCTGGCCGCGCAGCGCCCTGGCCAGGGCCAGTCCATCGCGCTCGCGGCGCCAGCCACCCCCCGCCGGCCAGTAGGCCAGCGCGTCGTGCCAGCCGCAACCTTCCAGGATTTCGCGAACGTAGGGGCGCAGCAGGTACGTGATGTGGGCGTCTGCGAAGTGCGCGCGCAGCGCAGCCAGCGTCGGCGTGGCGAGCACGACATCGCCGACCCAGTTGGGAATCACCACGAGCATGCGCCGCACGGGCGACACGATCGCCGGGTTCATTGCCGCCAGTGTAGTCGAGAGCGGCGTTTCCGTCCGCGCCGCCGCCGGCCGCGGTCACCGGCGCTCAAGCGCAAACCAGTACTCGACGTTGCCGCCATGTCCCCGCAACGGGCTGGGCAGCTCCTGGACGATCCGCCAGCCGAGCGCGTCGGCATCTGCGCGGCACTGGGCCAGCACCGGTTCCAACTGCTCCGGCGGCAGGACACCGGCACGCAGGACGGCCTGGTCCGCCTCGTACTGCGGCTTGACGAGCGTGAGCACCCAGCCGCCCGGCTTCAGGCAACGCTGCGCCGCCGCCAGGATCAGGCGTTGCGGCGTCCAGCCGACGTCAATCGTGACGAGGTCACTGGGCTCCGGGGTCGTGTACGAGAGCGCGTTGGTTCGTTCGCAGACGATCACGCGCGGGTCGCGGCGCAGCCGGTAGGCGAGCACCCCGTACCCGGGCTCCACGGCATACACGCGCGCCGCGCCGTGCTGCAGGAGACAGTCGACAAATCCCCCGACGTGGCTGCCCAGGTCACAACAGACGGCCCCGTCCACCGCGCGGCCACAGGCCGCCAGCGCCGCGGCCAGTTTCATGCCGGCACGCGATGCGTACGGGGATTGCCCGGCCGTCATCTCACGGCTCGCGCTTGCGGGCGGGCGACCACTCGCCGTTCTTCGAGCGCTCGAATTCACGCGTGACGGAACCAGCGGTCCACTCGATGCCTTGCCCGTCGAGTCGCAGCACGATGCTGCCCCGCGTTGAGAGCGGCAGCCGGTTGCGGTCGATGTGCAGCCGGCGGACGTTGTGCGTGTCGATGATGATCCGGCTGGGCGGTTCCACCGTCACCTCCACGTCGGCCGGCTCGTCCTCATGAATCGCCTCGAGAATCCGAACGTAGTTCGGCACCTCGGGCTCGGGCGGGGCGGGCTCGTCGGGTGGTACGGTGAGCTCGGGCGGCGCCGGCTTCGGGGCGACCGGTTTCGGTGATGCCGTTGGCGGCGGCTGCGGCGCGGGTGCAGGCGCTGGCGGCGGCGGCTGGAC
The DNA here is from genome assembly GCA_964629745.1 of uncultured Planctomycetales bacterium. GTDB lineage: Bacteria > Planctomycetota > Phycisphaerae > UBA1845 > Fen-1342 > JAAYXS01. Next base: position 7,471 of record CAZVRR010000208.1, read on the forward strand.
C
>CAZVRR010000209.1:0-7467 GCA_964629745.1 uncultured Planctomycetales bacterium
CGGCTGCGCCGCATCAATTCCACGGTACAGGTGGAACCGGTCGTCGCCGACGTGCACCCCGGCAACGTCGCAGCCCTGAGCAGCGACGTCGAGCTGATCCTCGACGGCACCGACAATCTCGAGACCCGCTACCTGCTGAACGACGTCGCCGTGCGGGACGGCAAGCCCTGGATCCACGGAGCGTGCGTGGCTGACCAGGGCCGCGTGCTCACGATCATCCCGCACGAGACGCCATGCCTGCGCTGCCTGTTCGACGAGGCCCCTCCGCCGGGCGCGCTGCCGACCTGCGAGTCGGCGGGCGTGCTCGGACCGGCGGTGAGCCTGGTGGCCGGCTTTCAGGCACTCGACGCACTCAAGCTGCTGAGCGGACACCGCGCAGAACTCACGACCCGCCTGCTCGCGCTCGACGCATGGACCGGGCGTGTGCAGACCCTCGACGTATCGCAGGCGCGTGACCCCAACTGCCCGTGTTGCGGGCGCGGTCGCTACGAGTTCCTCACTGGCGCGCGCACCACGCACAGCGCCATGCTCTGCGGACGCGACGCCGTGCAGTTGCGGCCGCCACACGAGGTGCAGCTCGACCTGGCCCAGCTCGCGGCGCGGCTCGATCCCGCCACGGCGCCGCGCTGGAATGAATATATGCTCCGCTTCCACGCCGGCCCCCACGAGTGCACCGTCTTCCCGGACGGCCGCGCCGTCATCAAGGGCACACGGGACCTCGGCGTCGCCAAGGCACTCTACGCGCGGCACGTCGGAATGTAACTCCCTGCGCCATCCGCACCTGAGACAGCAGTCAGCCCGCATTCACGTCCCGTTCAGCCGTGGGACGTACCGTTCACAGGGCAGTGCAACGGGCCGGAGAGTGGAATGGACCATTGGACGGAGTTGCTGTGGGCGCTCGCATTCGTCGCGGGAGCGGCGGCGGTCGGCCTGGGACTCCATGCCGTCCTGCTCCTGGTTGCCACACGCGTGACGCGCCGGATTCACGGGCGCCTCGACGATACGGCGGTCGGGGCATTGTCCGGGCCGGCGCGCCTGCTGCTGCCGGTGCTCGCCGCACACTTTGTGCTATCGCTGCTCCGGGTGCCCGAACCGGCGGAGGCGATCCTGCGGCATGCCCTGGTCCTGCTGCTCATCGGCGGCGTGGCGTGGCTGATCGCAGCGCTGATCGGCTGGCTCGGTACGTTGCTCATCACCCGCCAGGCGCCGCGGCGTGACGAAGGCTACAAGCACCGGCTGTTCCAGACGCGCGTGCGGATGCTGACGCATATTGCGAGCATCGTGGTGGCAGTCGCGGCCGGCGCAGTCATGCTCACCACGTTTCCGCGGGCGCGGGAGCTGGGGGCCAGCATTCTCGCCTCGGCGGGGCTCGCAGGCATCGTGGCGGGTTTTGCAGCCCGGCCGGTGCTGCAGAACCTCATCGCGGGCCTGCAGATCGCGCTGACCCAGCCGATCAGCCTGGGCGACCAGGTGATCATTGACAAGGAATTCGGCACCGTCGAGTCGATCGGCGCAAGCTATGTCGTCGTGCGGACCTGGGACCTGCGCCGCCTGATCGTGCCGCTGACGCGCGTCGTCGAGAACACGTTTGAGAACTGGACCTACCAGGGGACGGGGCTGATCGGCACGGTATTCCTGCACGTCGACTATTCCGTGTCGGTCGAGCAATTGCGCCAGGAGTTCCAGCGCGTGCTGGCCGAGACGCCGCAGTGGGATGGCCAGGCCGCCGCCCTGCAGGTGGTCGATACTACCGAGCACGCGGTCAAGGTGCGGGCCATCATGAGTGCCGCCGACGCCGACGCCTGCTGGAACCTGCGCTGCCTGGTGCTCGAGCGCCTGATCGGGTTCGTGCAGGAACGCGCCCCGGACAGCCTGCCCAAGCTGCGGCTCGGCGCTGCGCCGCTCGCGCAGATCGCGCTGGATGGGCGGGGAGGCCCGCCGGCGCCCCGGGCCGCTGGCGCCGCGGAGCATCAGGCCGCGCGCGGCTGAGCGGGCCTCACTCCTGTGACAGGCAGCGAATCCCCACCATCGTGATGTCGTCCGCCTGCTCCGCGAGACCGACGAAGCGACGGATGTCCCACAGCACGTTGCGCAGCACCTGCTCGATGACCAGGCCGCCGTACTGCTGGAGCCCGGCCGCCAGTCGCGCGCGGCCGAACAATTCGCCCGAGAAATTCTCCGCATCGATGGCCCCGTCGGTATAGAGCAGCAGCACGTCGCCGCGCCGCAGCTCCGCGGAGTACTCGCCGTAGACCTCGTCCGCGGACGCCCCCAGCACGAGTCCGCCCTCGCTCAGCTCCTGCACCTGGCGATCGCGCAGCAGGAGCAACGGCTCGTGGCCGGCGCTGGCGTAGCCGATGCGAAGCTGCTGCGGATCGACGGCCACCAGCAGCAGCGTCACGAATTCGGCGGGTGACATCTCGGCGCAGACCTGCAAGTTCAGCCGCGTGAGCATCGTGCCCAGGTCGCCCCCCGCCTCGGCGGTCGCGATCAGCGCCCCGCGCACCGAGGCACTCAGCAGGGACGCGGGCAGCCCCTTGCCGGCGACGTCGGCGACGGCGGCGGCCAGCCGGCCGTCCGGCAGCGCGAAGATGTCGCAGAAATCTCCGCCCAGGTGGAACGACGGCTGGTAGACGCGGGCCGTTGCGAGGCCCGGCACGCGCGGCGGCGGGATGCGCATCATCCGCGCCTGTACCCCCGCGGCCAGCGCGACCTGGCGCTCGATGCGCGCCAGGTGCAGGCGCTGCTCGACGAGCTGGGCATGCACGATCGCCGTCGCGGCCTGGTTCGCCACGGCCCGCAGGAGCGTGCGCTGGGTCTGCCGGAAGCGCTGGCGGCGATTGCGGTACACGCGGATCACGCCGACGGGCTGCCCGCGGTGCAGCAGGCCGGCGGTCAGGATGCTGACGATCCCCGCGCGGCGCATCTCGTCGGGATACTGCACGCGCGGGTCGCGGCCGGCATCTTCCACGTAGACGATGCGGCCCCGCAGCGCCTCGTCATCGATGCTGCTGTCGGCGCGCCGCACCGGCCCCTTGTCCAGGTAATCCGCCGGCAACCCATGCACCGCCTGCATGCGCAGTTCGCCGGTCTGCGGGTCGTACAGGCGCAGGCTGCACGATTCACAGCGCATCACGCGCGCCGTTTCGGCGACGATACGGTTCAGCACCGCCGGCAGCTCGAGGCGCCCCGTGAGCAGTTCTGCGATATCGCCGACGAGCGCCGCTTCCTCGTTCGCCGCGGTGAGCCGCGATTCGCGCTGGCACCAGTGGGCCAGCAGCCGTGCGCCCCAGCGGGCGGCGATCACCACTGCCGACGTGCCGGAGCGGTCCAGCACCGGCAGCCGTTCCCACAACACGCGCACCTCGGGCAGCGTCAGCTCGGGGGGGTCGGCGGGATCACGGAATTCGCCGGCGGCCACCCAGCCCGCGAGCTGGTCGTCGCAGTACACCGGCGCCGCAACGTACCAGGACCCCTGGTGGTCGATGTAGGCCACGGTCGCGGGCGGATCGTGGGCCGGCACGGGCGTCAGGGTGAGCCCCGCGGGGATGCGTCCCAGCGTGCGGCCGGCCAGTCGCGCATAGCCGCTGAGCTGCCCCCCGACCACGATCACCCCGCCGTCGGCGTCGTAGGTGCCGACACGCAGCCCCGTGACCCGGCTGAGCCCGTGAACGAAGTCCTCCTGGAAAGTGATGTCGATCAGTTCGCGGAGCATGGATTCCGGGGTCGCTTATCGCACGCTGATGTCCGAAATGTACGGGCTTTGAGCGCCCCGGGCAAGCGCGACGCGGACCCGCTTCAGCCCCGGCGCCGCTTCGGCGCGGGCGCCCAGGTAGCCGGCCAATCCCAGGTGCCGACTTCCGCGAGGCCGGCTTCATCGGTGAGATTGAAACGCAGCGGCGTGATCGTGACGTAGCGGTCCACCACGGCCGCCTGGTCGCAGTTCATCCGTGCGTCCACCGGCGGCATGCGGCCGTCGAGGGAATATACGGTGTGTCCGTCGGCCGTGACCTGCTTGAGGTAGTGCTCCTCCATCGGCACGGTGCCCTGCGGACAGCAACGCACACCGAGCGGCCAGCCCGCGTCCAGGGCCGGGATGTTCACGTTCAGGCACATGCCGGGCGGGGGCTGGCTGGCCGCTACGCGCTCGAAGATCGCCCGGGCGATCTGTCCGGCCATCTGGAAATTTAACTCGGTCGACAACTCCAGCGAGAACGCCAGCGAGGGGACGCGGAAGAAGGCGCCTTCGATCGCCCCGGCCACGGTGCCGCTGTAGAGCACGTTGATCCCGGTGTTTGCCCCCGCGTTGATGCCACTGAGCACGAAATCCGGCCGCTGCGGCAGCAACTCGACCATCGCCAGCTTCACGCAATCCGCCGGCCGCCCGTCAACGCTCCAGCCGTGGAACAGGCCGTTCACGTGCACCCGCCGGACGGCCATCGGCGTACGGACCGTGATCGCATGCCCCGAGGCCGACTGCACGGTCTCCGGTGCGACAACCTCCACGTCGCCCAGGTCGGCGACGGCGCGATACAAGGCGGAAATGCCCGGGGCCAGAATCCCGTCATCGTTGGTGATCAGAATCCGCATTGCGCCATTCTACGCCGGCCGGCCGGTGGGTGCGGCGGCTTCACCGCGGGCCAGCAACGCCGCCCCGATCGTGCCTGCCTCGGCCCCCAGCGCCGACAGGCGCAACTCCATTGTCGGACGCGTGAGCCGCCAGCGCAGGTTCAGGAAATGCCGGCGGACCGGGTCCAGCATTTGCGCGCCGGCGTTTGTCAATCCGCCCGAGAAGACGATCATGTCCGGCGCGAGTATCCGTTCGAGCGAGACGCACCCCAGCGCCAGGTCGCGACAGGTCTCGTCCCAGATGCGCGCGGCCAGCGTGTCGCCGGATCGGGCGGCCTCTTCGATGTCTCGCGCCGTCAGCCCTTCCGGGCCGGCGGACAGCACGGTCCGCTCCCCCGCCGCCGCTTCCTGGAAGCGTGCCACCAGCGCATTGGCCGAGGCATAGCGCTCGAAGCAGCCGCGCTGGCCGCAGGGACAGGCGCGGCCGCCCGGCACGAGAATCAGGTGGCCGATCTCGCCCGCGGAATCGTCGCAGCCGCGCCACAATTCACCATTCACGACGATCCCGCCGCCGATGCCGGTGCCGAGCGTCAGCAGGACCATGCTGCGCGCCGCGCGGCCAGCCCCGCAGGTGAACTCGGCGTAGGCCGCGGCATTCGCATCGTTTTCGAGCGCCACGGGCAGACCGGTTGCGGCGGAAAAACGCTCGCGGATCGGAATGTTCACCCAGCCCGGCAGGTTCGGCGCGGAATAGACGATGCCGAGCGCGTGCGAAAGCGGCCCCGGCGTACCGAGGCCGATACCGGCCACCGCGCTGCGGGCGATGCCGGCCTGGGCGATTAAGGTGTCAACCAGTGCAACCATCCGGCCGAACACGTGGGTGAACCCCCCTTCCGCCTGGGTGTCGATCGCGTGCATCGTCAGCAGGCGACCGGCGGCGTCGCACACACCGCCCTTGATGTTCGTTCCGCCCAGGTCAATGCCGATGGCGTATTCCGCACTCATTCCGGTTCCCATGCTTCCGCGCCGGCGACGATTCTAATCGCACGGACCGGGAGCCGGGATGGGGCGACTTTACAACGCGGCAATCTTGCGGTTTGATGCACATGTCCTGGAAAAGGAGTTCGATGTGAAAAGGATGGGAGTCCTGTTCCTGGCTGTTGCTGCCCTGACCCTCTCCGGCTGCCAGAAGCCACAGCAAAAGTTGGAGCCGCGGGCCGAGGCGCCGCCCAGTGGGCTCGACGAGATGGAGCGCACCGAGCCCGTGCCCGCGCCGCTGGAGGAATACCCCTCGGATGCGACGTACGAGTCGACGGCCGCGGGTCGGCAGCGACCCGCAGACGACGAGGTGCTGGCCCCGACCGGCGGGGGCAGCCAGTCGGGCCGCACGTACACCGTGCAGAAGGGCGACACGCTCTACAAGATTTCGCGCAAGTTCTATAGCGACGCTTCACAGTGGAAGCGGATCTGGGAAGCAAATCGCGCGCGGATTCCCGATCCGAACCGGCTCAACGTGGGAACCAAGCTGATCATCCCGTGAGCGTCGGCTAGCCGGCGCACGGGTCCCGTGGCGCCATGCCTGCGCTCCAACGCGAAAGCCCGCTCCAGTATGTAAAGGGCATCGGGCCGGTGCGCGCCGGCTGGTTCGCCGCCGCCGGTCTGCACACGGTCGGCGACCTGCTCGCCTACTTCCCGTTTCGTTACGAAACGCAGGGCGGCCCGGTCTCGTTTGCAGATCTGCGGCCGCACTCCGTTGTCACCGTCACCGGCACCATCACATCGATCCGGGGCGGGGCTCCGCGCAGCCTGGCAGTCGAAATCGATGACGGCACCGGGTTCTGGACGCTGCGCTGGTTTCAGCCGCGCTTCGCACCGCGCGGCATGGCGCGCGGCTGCACCGTCGTCGCGACCGGCCCGGTCCAGGAATACCACGACGAGCTCGAGATCGTGCAACCGCGCGTGCAGGTCTTCCCGCCCGACACGCTGGTCGCGCCCGCGGCCGGCGCGCCGCGCCAGGTCGGCGTCTACCGCGGCACCGGGCCGCTCAAGCCCTGGCTGGTCGCCCAGGCTGTGCAGAACGTGCTCACGCAGGCGCAACTGCCGGTGCCGGAATGTCTCCCGGCGGCCCTGCTTGCGCGACACCACCTGCCGCGCCGCGACCAGGCCGTGCGCGAGATGCATGCGCCCACCAGCGACGCGGAGTTGCAGCGTGCCCGCCAGCGCCTGGCCTATGAAGAGCTGTTGTTTCTCGAGCTGGCCATGGCCATCCGCCGCCTGCGGCACGCGTCCCTGTATGCCGGGCAGGTGATTCACGTGACCCCCGAGGTCGACCGGCGCATTCGGGCGCGCTTCCCCTTTCCGCTCACGGCGGCGCAGGACCAGGTGGTGCAGGAGATTGCAGCCGACCTGGGCAGCGGCCGGCCGATGACGCGCCTGCTCCAGGGGGACGTCGGCAGCGGCAAGACGGTCGTCGCCCTGTATGCCTGCCTGGCGGCGATCGCCAACGGCCGGCAGGCCGCCATCATGGCGCCGACGGAGATTCTCGCCCGGCAACACCACGAAAACGTGCGGCGCTACCTCGAGGGCAGCCGCGTGCGGCACGTGCTGCTGCGGGGCAGCCTCCCGCCCGGGCAGCGACAAGCCGCGCTGCGGGCGATTGAAGACGGCACGCTCGACCTAATCGTCGGCACGCAGGCCCTGATCCAGCGCGACGTCCGCTTCGCCCGGCTGGCCGTGGTCGTGGTGGACGAGCAGCACAAGTTCGGCGTGCTCCAGCGTGCCACGTTTCGCACGAAGGGCCCGCGTCCGCATTACCTCGTCATGACGGCGACTCCGATCCCGCGTACGCTCGCGATGACCGTCTTTGGCGACCTCGACGTGTCGGTGATCCGCCAGGCG
>CAZVRR010000210.1:0-7428 GCA_964629745.1 uncultured Planctomycetales bacterium
AGATTCTGCCGCACGAGGCGTTCGGCCGCGACTTCATTCCCGCACCGTTCCTTCCCGCCGGCCGGGACGAACACTACCTGCGGGACCAGCAGGTCGGCCGCCCCCTCAGCACGTGGCGCAGCCTGCGCGCGGACGAGATCGAGAGCCTGGTCAAAAACAACAATACCTGCGCCGACTGGGACCGCATGCTCGTCGCCGACCCCTTCGACCCGCGCCTGATCAAGAACAGCGAATTCCACGGGCTGGTGCGGATCGGCCGGATGGAACGCGTCGTCCTGGAGCACCACGATCTCCAGAAGCCGGTCGGCATCGCGGACTGCCTGATCGTGAGCTGTGACATCGGCGACAACTGCGCGCTGTACAACGTGCGGCACCTCGCGCATTTCATCCTCGGCGCCAACGTGATGCTGCTGAACGTCAGCGAGATGCACACAACGAACTATGCCAAGTTCGGTAACGGCATCGTCAAGGACGGCGAGGACGAGAAGGTGCGCGTGTGGCTCGACCTGGTCAACGAGATGTCGGGCCGGGCGGTGATTCCCTTCGACGGCATGACGACGGCCGACGCCTACCTGTGGGCGCGCTTCCGCGAAGACGGCGCGCTGCAATCGCGCCTGCGGCAGATCACACAGGAGCAGTTCGACGCGCGGCGCGGTTTTTACGGCACGGTGGGCGATGGGTGCGTGATCAAGAACTGCGGGATCATCAAGGACGTCAAGATCGGGTCGTGCTGCTACATCAAGGGCGCCAACAAGCTGAAGAACCTGACGATCAACTCGAGCGCCGACGAGCCGACGCAGATCGGCGAGGGCGTCGAGATGGTCAACGGGATCGTCGGATTGGGCTGCCACGTGTTCTACGGCTGCAAGGCGGTCCGCTTCGTCCTATGCGACAACGCGCACCTGAAGTACGGCGCCCGCCTGATCCACTCGGTGCTGGGCAGCAACTCGACCGTGTCCTGCTGCGAAATCCTGCATAACCTCGTGTTCCCGGCCCACGAGCAACACCACAACAACTCGTTCCTCACCGCGGCGCTGGTGAAGGGCCAGAGCAACGTGGCCGCCGGCGCCACCGTCGGCTCCAACCACAACAGCCGCGCCAACGACGGCGAAATCGAGGCGGGCCGCGGCTTCTGGCCGGGGCTGTGCGTGACGCTCAAGCACTCGTCCCAGTTCGCCAGCTTCACGCTGCTCAGCAAGGGCGACTATCCCGCCGAGCTGAACATCCCCCTGCCGTTCGCCCTGCTGAACGACAATCCCACGGCCGGGTGCCTGGAGGTCATGCCCGCGTACTGGTGGCGTTACAACATGTATGCCCTGGCGCGCAACACGTGGAAGCTGCTGACCCGCGACACGCGCAAGACCAGGGCCCAGAACATCGAGTTCGATTCGCTCGCCCCGGACACCGCCGAGGAGATGTTTACCGCCCTGCACCTGCTGGAGCGCTGGACGGCGCAGGCGCGGCTCCGGGCCGACGGGCAGGACCCCGCGGCGCGCCGCGACGACGAGCTGGCGGCCCTCGGAGGCGAGCTGCTGCGCGGCGCGCCGGAGCGGACCACCGGCCTCGAGGTGCTCGGCGAGAACATGGAGAAGAGCGACCGCCGGGTCCTGATCCTCAAGTCGCGCGCGGGCTACCTGGCCTATCGCGAAATGCTGCACTTCTACGCGGTGAAGAACCTGCTGGCCTATTCCAGCGCGAATCCCCGCGCGACGCTGGCGGCGCTGTGCGACGACCTGGCCGGCCCGCGGCAGCGCGAGTGGTGCAACCTGGGCGGCCAGCTCGTGGAAGCCTCCGACCTGGCCCGGCTGCTGGACGAGATCAAGGCGGGCCGCTACCGGAGCTGGCCCGAGATTCACGCGGCCTACGACCGGCTGTGGGCGGCGTACCCGCGGCAGAAGCAGCGGCACGCCCTGGCCACGCTGCTGGAACTGCTCGGGGTCGCCCGGCTCACGCCCGCCCTCTGGCGCGAGGCGCTGCGCGAAGCCGTCCGCATCCAGGAGTTCATCTGCCAGCAGGTCTACATCAGCCGCAAAAAGGACTACGACAACCCGTTCCGCCAGGCCACGTTCCGCAACGCCGAGGAGATGCGGGCCGTCATCGGTACGGCGGAGGAAAACAGCTTCGTGAAGCAGACGCGCAAAGACACCGAGGCCTTCAAGGCGCTCGTGACCGAAATCGAGCAGCGCGGATAGGCCAGCCCCACAACGGCCACGCCGGCGGCGCGGCGTTCGCGTCCGCTGCGCCCCCGATCCGGAGCGGCGGAGCATGCCCGCGAGCGATCAGCAAGGAAGCGCCAGGCGAGCGGAGCCGGCGAACGCAGCCCCGCCCAGCCGGGTGGAACAGGTCGTCCTGGCGCGCAGCGGCTACGAATTCCGCTACGGGCCGGTCGAACGCATCCCCACGCTGGTCGTGCCGAATTTTCCGGCGCTCGGCCGGCTCAGCGCGCTGCGCTTCCTGGAGTGGGTGCTGCAAAACCCGGAGGGCGTGGTCTCGCTGCCGACCGGCAAGACACCCGAGTCATTCATCCGCTGCGTGCAGTTCTACCTGCGCACGTGGAGCGACCGGAAGACGGCCCAGGCGCTCCAGGCCCAGGGACTGCCCACGGCGCGCCGGCCCGAGCTGTCCGGGCTGCGCTTCGTCCAGATGAGCGAGTTCTATCCGATCGATTCGAAGCAGCACAACAGCTTCTTTCACTTCGTCAACCGCTTCTACCTCAAAGGCTTCGGCCTGGATCGCGCGCGTGCCCTGCTGATCGACCCGCTGAAGATCGGCCTGCCACGGGGGACGCGCTTGAGCGACGTGTTCCCCGAAGGGACCGTCGACCTCTCGCTGCGCATCCGGCGCGTGACCACGGCGCTCGAGCGCCGGCAGCAGGAGGTCCTGCGGGCGGTCGACGACTTCTGCACCGACTACGAACGCCGGATCCGCGAACTCGGGGGCCTTGGTTTCTTCCTGGGCGGAATCGGACCGGACGGGCACATTGCCTTCAACATCCGCGGCTCGGACCGGTTCTCGACGACGCGGCTGCTCGACCCGAACTACGAGACCCGGGCCGCCGCGGCCGGCGATCTGGGGGGCATGGAGGTCGCACGCCGCAAGAGCGTGATCACGATCGGCCTGGCGACGATCACGTACAACCCGGGCACGGTCGCGCTGATCGTCGCGGCGGGGGAAGCCAAGGCGCGCATCGTGGCGCGCACCATCCAGAGCGACCTGTGCAACGAATTCCCCGGCTCGGTGCTGGGCGCCCTGCCGCACGCGCGTTTCTATCTCACGACGGGGGCTGCCTCGGGGCTGTCCCGGCGGCTGTTCGTCAACCTGGCGCAGCACGCCCAGGTGCCGGACGAGCAGGCGCACCGGATCGTGATGGACCTCTCGCTGGTCACCGGCAAGCCGCTGCGCCAGTTGAGCAGGGAGGACTTTCAACAGGACCCCTTCGCCGCCGAGTTGCTGAAGAAGACGGGTGCGACGCCGCAGGAGCTGCGTGCCCGCACGGAGCAGCGCGTGCTGGACAACCTGCAGCGCGGTCACGCCCCGGTGGAGAACAAGACGCTCCTGCACACCTCGCCCCACCACGACGACATCATTCTCGGCTACCTGCCGTACGTGACGAACGCGGTGCGGCGCCGCAGCACGCAGCACAGCTTCGCCTACCTGACGTCCGGCTTCAACTCCGTGACGAACAGCTACATGCTCGGGCTCGTGCTGGACCTGGCGGAGCGGCTGCGGCGCGAGGAGTTCCGCAGGTTGTTCCGGCCCGAATTCTTCGAAGCCGACAACGTGCTGGCGCGACGAATCGACACGTCGCACTACTTCCAGGGCGTCGCACACGACCAGGGACAGCGCCGCCAGGAAGCCACGGCCCAGCGGCTGCTCCGGAACCTGATCGAGCTGTACGAGGACGAGAACCTCGACAACATCCAGCAGCGGCTGACCGAGCTGGCCAACTACTTCCGCACGCAATACCCCGGCAAGAAGGACATGCCGATCGTGCAGCAGTTGAAAGGGCGCATGCGCGAGTGGGAGTCGGACCTGAAGTGGGCCTACTACGGCTTCACCGGCGAGACCGTGCGGCACCTGCGGCTGGGCTTCTATCGCGGCGACGTCTTCACGGAGCTGCCCACCCTGGATCGCGACGTCCTGCCGGTCCGCGACCTGCTGCGTGAGATCAACCCCGACATCGTGACGGTGGCCTTCGACCCCGAGGGCACCGGACCCGACACGCACTACAAGGCGCTCCAGGCGGTCGCCGCGGCCCTCCAGCTCCACGAGCAGCAGTCCGGGCGGCACGACGTGCAGGTCCTGGGGTACCGCAACGTCTGGCACACGTTCCACCCCGCCGAGGCCAATCTTTACGTACCCGCCTCGCTCACGCACATGAACGACCTGGAGGTGTGCTTCGAAACCTGCTTCGCGACGCAGCGGACCGCGTCGTTCCCGAGCCACGAGTATGACGGCCCGTTCTCGAAGCTGATCCGGCGGATCCAGGCCCGGCAGTACGAGCAGGTCCGGACGTTTTTGGGGGAGGACTTCTTCGTCTACAACGCGGACCACGGCCTGCGGGCAGCCTGCGGGATGGTCTACCTCCGCGAAATGAACCTCGCCGAGTTCTATGCGCAGTCGGCGCACCTGAAGCAGCTGGCCGAGGAGTCCTAGCGCCGTTTACATCACCGGAGCGGCGGCCGAGTAAAAAGGCGGCATGCCAGGCTTGCCGCGCGGGTAGAATGGCGAGCAGGCGGCTGAACCGCCCCGAATCCGAAGTGTCGCGTCGCCGTCGCGCGGCGCCGGATGGCGGGCGGCTTTGTCCGGCGTGTGTTACTGGTCGAATGGCATCCGGGAGAGCGCCATGTGCCGATGGATGGGATACAGCGGCGGGTCCATCCTGCTGGAAAGACTGCTCTTCCAGGCGGAACACTCGCTGATCGATCAGAGCATGAGCTCGCGCTCGCGGGAGACTCCAACCAACGGGGACGGCTTCGGCGTGGGCTGGTATGGCTGCCGCGAGACGCCGGGGTTGTACCGGAGCGTCAGGCCGGCCTGGAATGACTTCAACCTGCGCGATCTGGCGGCACAGATCGAGTCGCCGCTCTTCCTGGCGCACGTGCGGGCCACCTCGCTGGCAACGATCCAGGAGACGAACTGCCACCCGTTCCGTTACGGCCGCTGGCTGTTCGTGCACAATGGTGAAATTCACGAGATCGAGCGTTTCCGGCGCGAACTCCTGATGCGGGTGGCGCCCGAGCTCTTCAACAACATCCAGGGCACGACCGATTCGGAACTGTTCTTCCACCTCGCGCTGACATTTGGACTGGAGGAGGATCCGCTCCGGGGGCTGGCCCTGGCGGCGGGGTTCGTGGAGGAGACCGGCCGGCAGCACGGCGTCCCCGAGTCGCTCTGGATGACGATCGGCCTGTCGGATGGGAAGCGCATCTTCGCGGTGCGCTATGCCTCGGATGGGAAGGCCCCGACCCTGTATCACTCGCGCGATGCCGAGGACATCTACCGGCTCAGGCCCCGCCTGGCCAAGGAACTCACGCGCGATGCGCGCATCATTGTCTCCGAGCCGATCGGCACGCTGGCGGCCGCCTGGGTCATGGTCCCGCAGGGTACCGCCATGATCTTTGAGAGCGGCGAGAGCCAGCGCTTGCCGTTTCAGCCCCTGTCCCCGGCGGCGCTCGCGGCATAGGGCCCCGAGGCAGCAGCGGATCGGATCCAGCCGCGGGACACCCTCGATCGCCGGCGACTTCGGCGCTCGCGAGACAGCCGCAGCGCCGGCCGGTGCGCGCGTTCTGGGCGGCCGGCGGGGAATCGGTTAGACTCTCGTGGACCGGACGCGGTACGCGGGCAGCGCGCAAGTCCCTCCCGACGCGGGAGAAGCGGCTGATTCCCGGGTTTGCACCGCACGCAGCGCCCGTAGCTCAGCAGGACAGAGCACCGGTTTCCTAAACCGGGGGTCGCAGGTTCGAATCCTGCCGGGCGCGTTTGGCTCTGCTTGAGCGACCGTGAGCGGCGGCGCGCATTTCGGGCTGTTTTCCGGTACGTTCTGTATCACAAGCCGCAGCGGGGCGGCTGGTGGCCTTCACGTCGCCCACAGGCGCATGTTAACGGTCGCAGTGCGGCCAGCCCTTCCAGCTTGTGATCCAGTGGATCGCTCACATAAAATCATGACGAAGCGCTGAGCCAACAGGAGCATTCAGACACTTACGGTAATGGACAACGTACATGCGGACCGTGCCGCTGAGTCAGCCCAGCAGATTCTGTCTCAAGTGCGGCTACGTCCTCGACGGCTTGCCCGAGAACCGCTGTCCCGAGTGCGGGCGCGGCTTCGACCCCCAGAAGTCCGACACCTGGTCGGATCACAAACCGTCACGTCTCTGGTCGGGCGTCGCGCGATTGCTGCCCTCCCCGTGGATTGTGATCCCGCTCAACTGGGCTACGTCCTATCTTCTCGGTGCCCCCGTCGGCGCGCTGCTGGCGCTCGCCGGCGCTGCTGTCAACGGGGCTCGACGAAGGTGGTTCGCCGTCGCCGCGATCGTGTTGTTGTCTCCCGTTGTCTTCTTGTTGGGTCGGGGCGTCTACGAATACACCCGGGGGACGGCGCACCTTCAATACATGGGCCTGCCCAAAACCGAGTCGGGCAACATCGATCCCGTGTATCGCTGCGAGAGGTTGACCGGGGGGTGCGTGCTTCGTCGCGGCGACGAGGACTTCGTGCAGTCCATCCACAACCTGTCCGTCTGCGCGATGATCCGCCTGTTTGGCCCCATGCGCGGGTCGTACCTCGGTCCGTACCCGACCCGCGACGAAGCACTTGCCGCAGTCGTCGCCGGTGCCGAATTGTCCTATGCGGATCTCATCACGGATCGGCTGTCATTGGGGGGTGAAACGATCGAGTTGGATACCGGGGTCGGTCTCGGGTTGCTGGCGCGTACGGAGTGGGAATACTCGCCCGCGGATGCCGACGGCCTTGGGCTGCGGCCAATACAGGCGGTTGTATGGCACGGAACTTGCGTCATTGTGAGGATTCCCACGGACCTGCTAACTCAAACGCCCCGTGAATCACGGGGAGTGTCTGCGAGAGTCGTCGTTATAGATCGCGGGTCGGGGCGCCCGTTTGCGTATTTCGCCGAAGGGAGCTACGGGCACTACTACCCGCCCGTTCGATGGCGGAAGTGACCCAACTGCAGCCAGGAGGCGAATGAGCAGCGCACGGCGCCACAGACGCCACGGGCCACCGCGCCGCCGGCGAGCAGCTCCTTCTCGATCGAGCGGCCCTTCGTCAACACGTAGGACGCGAAGCGGCCTTGCCAGACCGATCGACATCGTGGACCCGCGCTATGGACCTGCGCGCGTCACCTCGTCAAGAGTACCACTGAGAAATGCCCTCATTCTTACTGCGGCCGCCCGCATTTTCTCCTGGTCAATCGG
>CAZVRR010000211.1:0-7358 GCA_964629745.1 uncultured Planctomycetales bacterium
TAGCCCCGCGCGGACCGCAGCAATTGCACCAGTTGTCTGAACGGCCCCTGGAACGGCGCCTCGAGCTGCAGCGGCTTTTCCGTGATCGGGTGCCGGAACGCGATCCGCCACGCGTGCAGCGCCTGGTACGGCAACAGCGGCTCGGTGGAACCGCTGCCCGCCAGGTCCGCCTCGCTGACGAGCTTGCCGCCGTACATCGTGTCGCCCACGATCGGATGGCGGATGTACGACATGTGCACGCGGAGCTGGTGCGTGCGGCCCGTCTTGGGCTGCAATTCCACCAGCGTATAGCCGCGGTAACGCTCCGCCACCGTGTAGTACGTCACCGCGTCCTTGGCGATGTCGATCTTGTTCGCATTCACCAGCACGGCGAACTTCTCGCGCACCACCGGATGCACCCCGATCGGCGCGTCGATCCGGTCGCCGTCCAGCTCGAGCGCCCCGTGCACCACCGCCAGGTAGGTTTTCTGGATCGTCCGCCGCTCGAACTGCAGCGACAGCCGCCAGTGCGCCTCGTCGTTCTTCGCGACCAGCATGATGCCAGTCGTGTTCTTGTCGAGCCGGTGCACAATCCCCGGCCGGAACGGATCCGACCCGTGGCTCAGCTCGTTCGCGTAATAGACGAGTGCGTTGGCGATCGTGCCCGTCTGGTCGCCGCGCGCCGGGTGGCAGATGATCCCCGGCCGCTTGTTCAGCGCCAGGATGAAGTCGTCTTCGTACACGATATCGAGCGGGATGTTCTCCGGCACGACCTCGCGCGGCTCCGGCGGCGGGAGCGTCAGGTCGATCACGTCGCCGCCGGACATCTCGTAGCTCGCCTTCGTCGGCTGTCCGTTGACGGTGATCGAGCCCTGCTTGATCAGGCGCTGGATCGTAGTGCGTGACAGGTGCGGAAAGCGGCCGTGCAGGTACTTGTCGAGACGCCGGCTGGGCAGCTTACGCCGGATGCGCAGGCGAAAATGCTGCGCCTCTTCATCTTCTATTTCGATCGGGCGTTCGAGAATGTCCTCGTCGTGGCTCACGGCGCGGGTGCGGCCCCCGAATCGGCCGGCGGCTCGGCCTCGTCATCCGTCGGCTCCGCGGGCGGCGGCGTAGTGGTCCCGGGCTGCTCCGGCGTTGCGGGCGCCGGGGTCGGCGGCGCCGACTCGGGCGCTGCGGGCTCGGCCGGGCTTCCCGGATTGAACACACCCGCCGGCGGACCGGCCGGCATCGGCGTCAGCGCCGGCGCCATGGGCGCGGCCGTCGGGGGCGGCGGGGGCAAACCCTCGGCCATGGCAATCGGCTTGCGCAGCTCGTCCAGGCTCGCCAGGCGCTCCTTCGCACGCTCGACGAACGGCGAGCCGGCCAGCCGCGGGTCGTTCATGAGCTTTTCGTACGTGCGCTGTGCCTCGTCGAACTGCCGCAGCGACTCCTGGGTCGTGGCGAGCGAGAACGCCGCGGCCGCGGCCAGCGTGGGCGGCATGTCGGCCCGGTCGATCATCGGTTGCAGGACCTGCACCGACTCGCGCAGCATGTTCTCATCGACCGGCGTGACCTTCAGGGCATCCACGCGCAGCACGCGCCCCAGTTGCAGCCGGGCGTTGCCTTCGACCGCGGCGCTCGGGGCGTCCTTCACCAGGTCACGCAAGGTGTTCAACGCACCCGGCGCGTTCGCGGCGAGCTGTTCGCCGACCTCGCTGAGCTGGGCCCAGCCGCCGGCCTGCTGTCGCGCCTGGATGTTGTTCCAGACCTTGTAGCCCACCCAGATCGCCAGCACGAGGGCGATGCCGGCCAGCCAGTACACGGTCTGCGGATCGTTCCAGAAGGCGCGAACCTTGGTCAGCGCTTCGGCCAGCTCGTTCGTCTTCAACTGGTGCCGTCGTTCGGCTTCCATCGATCTTCCTTTGCCTGGCGGCCGCCCATCAGGGCTGGGGCGGCGGCCGTTTCGAACTGCGCTGCGGGGCCCCGGCGCGCCCCTCGCCGCCCGCCTGGGCCGGCGTCACGTCCACTTTCAACACGGTGCGCGTCCGTTCGCGCTTCACCCGTACCGTCGAGAACTCGGACTTCCCATCGAAGTCCAGCACGTACTCGCCCGCCTCGAACCGCTCCTGCCGCAACGTAAAGCCGGCGTCCGGCATGTGTTCCTTGTAGAACGCGTTCACGGTCGTCGCCGCCAGGTCGCCCGTAAACGTGCAATTGGCCTGGCGCAACTCGCCGTTGGTCCAGCCCGAGCTGCGCTTGTCGTCCAGCGCAAAGCCCGGCGGCACGGGGAGGCCGGGCAGCATCGGATGCTCCATCGCGGGGACCGAGCCGGGCTGTACGACGCCCTTGCTGTTGAAGAACGACTCGCAGCCCGCCACCAACACCAGCGCCGCCAGCCACGGCGCCGGCCACAAGGCCCACCCCGCTCGACTGCCCTGCGCCGCCCCTGGGAGCATGTTAGCCTCCGCAAAAAACCAAGTGGCTCATTGTGCCGGAAAGTCCGAGCGTCGTCAAACGCCGCTCGGTCACCTCCGCGTTCTGGTGAGCGGGGGCGGTCGCCCGGGGACTCCAGCCAATCGCCAGGAAACGCTTCTGGGACCTGCCCGGGCCGCATCCAACGGCCGGCCGTGGTCGGTAACCCGGTCAAGTCGCTCCGAAAGCCTCCGCGGCGCCAGCGCGAGACGACAGGCCGAGCCCGACGGGCTGACGGCGTGTCGGGCCCGGCAGTCCTGTGCGCGGAGCGAGCGTCGCGGGCCAGGCCCGCTTCGCGTTAGGGAACCAGAGCGGACAGCAGCGCCGCCAGATCATCGCCGAAGGGCGTACCGGTGTGGGTTTCGACCGCGGCCGTGAGGTCGCTGATGAACTCCGCGAGCGACTCGGGCGGCAGCGTTTCGGTCAGCCCATGCCCGCGCATCCGTCCAGATTCGAGGAGCGGGGCGGCGCAAACTCATACCGCCCTTCGTGGCTCATCGACTTTCCCGCTCCTGCCTACCGCACCTCACCCACCAAGGCCTGAAGCAGGCCAAAATCCGCCACGTCAATGTCCTGGTCCAAATCGAGATCGAGCGCGGAGCACTCGTCCAGAACGCCGTTGCCGGGGGCGGTCACACAGCTCGCGAAGGCGCCGAACTCGCTGCAAGTGACTTCGCCATCGCCGTCGGCGTCGCCCAGCAGCGGCGGGCCGACGCGATAGACCCCATACGTGCCATCTGTAAAATCGAGCAGGGTTGCCAGTTGACGCTGGTCATTGAAGCTCTGCGCTTGACCGTCGGCGCCTCCGGTGCGCGTCCAGTATTGCCCATAGTAGTCCGCGATGGTCGCGGCCCGGCCGCCGACCTGGGCGCCATCCTCCAGCAGCGGCACGTACTGCCCGGTCAGCCCGCGCCACATCCACAAGACCATGGTCGTCGTTCGGCCCCGCGCGCTGGTTTCGACTTCCGTCCGGGCCACAAAATCGCCTACGTCGTTCATGGCCAACGTGCCTGACACCGCTCCGACGTTGTGTAAAATCACGCCGTCCGGAAAATAATCGGCCGCGTCGCTGTTGCGCAGGATCAAGCGCCGGTCGGCGTACGGCCCGTAATAGATGCCGTACTCGTTCCACTCGCCGATTGATGGACCAGAGAATCTGACATCGTGCAAGACCTCGTGCCGGTCATTGATGCATAGGTTGCCAACAGCGGCGAGGCAAACGTCGTCGCCCGCCTCCGGCGCCGCGTCGCCCTCCCGCGCGATGATCGTCGTCGGCTGCGGTGCACCCGCGACCAGCGCCCAGTAGCTCGTATAGTCAGGGTGATATACGCATATGCGGTTGACACGGTCCCCGCAATTATTCAAAGTGTACTGCGTACCCCACGCATCCAATACTTTTACGCCTTCGCCGAACACGGGGACGAGTTGGCCCTCCCGGTACATAAACTCCAACTCGTTGGGCGGACCGATCCAGCGCGCTCCGTTGTTGGTCCAGTTGATCCCAGGCCCCCACATGGATCCGCAGAATGCGATCTGTCCCAGATCGTTGAAGCTAATCCAGCAGCCCCACTCCAAGATCACGCCCGGCTCGCACTCCGGGCACGGCGCCGGCATGCCATCCCACTGCGCGAGCTGCGGCGCTTCAGGCGGGCCCACCCAGTAGGCCCGCGCGTAGGAAACCAGCCCCGGCCCGCTGATGCCGCCGCCGATGAAGAGCGTGCCGTTGTCACTTAATGCCGCACCCAACGACTCGTTCGCGTCGATCGTGACGGCCGGGCCGATCTCGGGCACCGGATCATTGCCTTGCTTGATGAGCTGAAAGTCTCCCGGATCGCCGCAGAATACCGCCTGATCGTTGAGCCCCGCCACGATTCCCGGACCCGACAGAAACGCCGTGAAGGCGATGCGGCCCGTCTCCGACACGACCGCCCACGGGCTGACATCGGCGCAGATCACTCCAGCGGGCATGCCGGGGGCCGGCCAGCCGTCGCGGGCCACCATCACACTGGCCCCCGGCGGCCCGAACCAGATCGCCACGTTATTGCCCGCGTGAATGCCCGATCCGCTCATCGACGCCCGGAATAATACGTTCCCCACCGCGTCGATCTGCGGCGGCGCGAAGTCCTCGAACACCGCCCCGCTCACGCCGGGAACCGGGTCCCCCTCGTGCGCCACGCACAGAATCGGCACCGCCGGGCGATACACGCCGCCAGCCTGCGCCCGCGCCGCCATCGGCATGAGCAACACGAGGGCCGCCAGGACCGTGGTGGAACTCATAGCCTGATTTGCGCCGCTCGGCGCCACTTCGGGTTGGCCGGCCGTACGGCGAGTGTGTGCTGGCCCGCGCATATGTCTCTCCCGGTCCGCCACAGTCGGCGCGGTGACGTGCCCCCCGGGTCGCCGCTGCAAATCTACGGGCCTAGTTATTCTATTTGGCCATCGTACGGCCGCGTAGCCCGCTTGT
The DNA here is from genome assembly GCA_964629745.1 of uncultured Planctomycetales bacterium. Lineage (GTDB taxonomy): Bacteria > Planctomycetota > Phycisphaerae > UBA1845 > Fen-1342 > JAAYXS01. The sequence continues at coordinate 4,898 of CAZVRR010000211.1, forward strand.
CAAAGGAACTTCGACCGTCGCGCCATGCTAAGTACCTCGGGTCGTAACGAGTTGCGCAACCGGGTCTCGGACGCGAAACCCATCGGACCAGCACGCACCGGCACCGGCAACGGGGTGGCTGGGCGGGCTACAATGAGAGTAAAGAAATATGGGGCCTTTGGACGGCGACACGGTCTCGACGACGAATACACGCGGTACGGCGACGGAGCTTGACGCCGAGATCCAGCGCTGCCGCCGGCGCCTCGCGCTACAGGCCGTGCTGCGCCGCGTGCTGCTGCTGATCGCGGCCGCGGCCGCGTTCCCGCTGCTGGTCGTGATCGCCGATCACGCCCGCACACACGGGCTCACGCGCACGGCGCTGGCCATCAGCTCGGGAATCTGGAAGGTGGCGCTGGTCGTCGGGGTGGCGGTCGCGGTCAGCGCGCTGTTGCGCCGGCTCAACCCGCTGTTCGCCGCCCGGCTGATCGAGCTGCGCAGCGGCATCCGCCACAACTCGCTGGTAAACGCCCTGCTGCTGCGCCGCCAGCATATCGCGTACGCGTGCTCCGCGGCCGCGCACCAGGCGGCCGACGACCTCCGCGCCGGCGACCGCGCCCCGCTCGCGGAGTTGCGCACGTTCCGCCTGCCCGCGTTGTCGATGGGGGCGGTGCTGCTGGTCTGGATCTCCTACGCCGCCCTGTCCGCCAAGCCGATTGGTCCCTCGCTGGCCCGCTTCTTCGGTGCCGATCAGGCGGCGCCCACCGCCACCCAGATCCAGCGCGTCCGACCGGTCCCCGGCGAGATCGTTCACGCCGGCGACGAGCTCACCCTCGAGTTCACGATCCGCGGCCGCACGGTGGAGCGTGCCGGGCTTGAGGTCCTCGGCGCGCCCGGGGCCGAAACGGCCGTGAACCGCTACGACCTGCGGAGGCTGCCCGGCGCCGCTTCGGAGCGCTGGGCCCTGACGCTCGCCCCCAATGAAGTCACGCGCGACATCACGTACCGTTGCCGCGCGGGCGACGCCGAACTCGTCGAAACGATTGCCGTACAGCCGCAGCCGACGATCGCTGGTTTCGAGGTCCGCCTCGAGCCGCCCGCGTATACGCGCCTGCCGCCGCAACCCGTCGCGCGGCCCGACCTCGAGGTCCTGGCCGGCACGCGTGCCACGTTCCGCCTCCGCGGCAACAGCCCGGTGAGCGACCCCGTCTTCGTCTTCACCGATACCGACGAGACGCGCACCCGCATGCGGATCGAGCCCGGCGACCCGGCCGCGTTCGGCGTCAGCACGCTGCTCACGGCGAGCGGCAACTACCGCATCGAGTTCCGCGACGCCTCCGGCTACCCGCACCGCGATCCACCCGAGCACCGCATTGTCGTGCGGCCGGACCTGCCGCCCGCGATCAGCATTGTTACGTCGCCGGAGGCGCAAACGTCCGATGGCGCTTTCGATATCTCGCGCCTCGACGCGCTGAGCGCGACCGCCAGCGACGATGTTGCGATCACGGACATTGCGCTCGTGCACGAGCGGGACGGCGTAATACAGAGTGTGCCGGTAAGCCTGACGACGGCGGCGGACAGCCGGAATGCCCGGGCCGACGTCCGCCCGGAAGACCTCGGCCTGCGCCCCGGCGAAACGGTCGAAGGATACTTCGAGGCCCGCGACAACCGGGAAATCGAGGGCCTCCCGGCCCCGCAGGTGGCGCAGAGCGAGCGCATCCGGCTCACGCTACCCGACCAGCCGCGCCGGGCACGCCTGCCTGTGGCCGACGGCCGTGAGACCGCCGCCCTGCCTGAACCGCAGCCCGGCCGGGATCCCGATACGCCGGGCGGCCAACCCGAAGGCGGCCAGGAGAACACGCCCGCGGGTACGCCCGTCGCTACGAACGACCCGGACAAGGCCGACGCGATCGTGCCGAGCGCTGATGGGGGGCTGCGGGAAGCGCTCGACGAGTTCATCGAGAAGCATGGCGAAATGGCGCGCGACGTCGGCCGCCGCGTGGCGCCGCCGCCGTCCGCCGAAACCTGCGACAAGGAATGCGACGCGGGCGGCGCTTCGCAACCGCCGAAGGACGACGGGTCCCGCGCGCGGTCGCCGGACCCGAGTGCCCCAACGCCCTCCGAGGCGAAACCGGGCGCGCCGCAGTCTCAGCCCGCCGGCGGCCAGGAGCCGCAGTCTGACCCGAGTCCGAACCCGCAGACACCCGAGCCGGCGACGCGGCCCGCGGACGGCGGGCAAGAACCGCGCGATGCCAATGATCAGCCGCGTAATCAGGATGCGGACAGCTCCGGCGCCGACACTCCGCCGGGGTCCCAGCCTGCGGAGCGCCCGCCGGGTGGCGCCGATGCCCCGGAGAACGTGCCGCCCGACTCGCAGCCCGCCGGCGAGCCAGGGAGCGATGCGCCGCAGGAATCATCGGCGGACTCGCGCCCCAGCGATCGCCCGGAAGACGGTCCGCGCGAGATGCCCCCGTCTTCCCAACCA
>CAZVRR010000212.1:0-7266 GCA_964629745.1 uncultured Planctomycetales bacterium
CGCGGCGAAGATCGGCCGGTCGATGAAGAAGCGCGAGATCACGGCGTCTCCTCGTTCAGGGCGCGGCGTCGTCGGTGGCCGGGGCCGACGCGGCGGCGGCGCCGGCGTGCCGCCCGGCAGAAGCGCCGGCGGGGGCGGTCGGCATGGCCACCTGGTTCGGCTTGACCGTAGCGCCCGGCCGGACGCGCTGCACGCCGTTGACGATCACCCAGTCGGTCGGCTGCAGGCCGGCGGTGATGACGCGCAGCCCTTCGTGCAGCGTGCCAACCTGCACGGGCCGGTATTCGGCGACGTTCTGCTCGTTCACGACGAGCACGTAGCGTTGCCCCTGGTCCGAGCCCAAGGCGCGCTCGGTCACCGTCAGGGCCTCGTAGGGCTGGCTGATCGGCACGCGCAGCCGGACGAACAGGCCGGGCAGGAGCAGCTCGTCGTCGTTCGGGAAGCGGGCCCGCAGCTCGATCGTGCCGGTACCGGGGTCCACTGCGGGAGCGCCGTAGTCGATCTGGCCCGCGTGGGGGTAGCCCGTTTCCGTCATGAGTCCGAGGTAGGCGGGCGGGGCGATCTCTGCCAGCGGCGGCTGGTCGCGGAAGGTCTTTCCCTGCGCCGCGAGCCGCTGGTGCGTCTGGTCGCGGATCACGAGCGCGTCGCGTTCGCTGACGTTGAAGTACGCGTAGAGCGCGTCGTCGTTGACGAGCGTCGTGAGCAGCGTCACGTCGGCCGTGACGATGTTACCGGGGTCGATCTCGTTGCGTGCGACGCGCCCATGGCTGGGCGCCTCGACGGTGCAGAAGTCGAGGTTGAGCCGCGCGGCCGCGATTTCGGCCTGGGCCTGCGCGATCTGCCCGACGAGCGAATCGCGGCTCGCGAGATTCGTGGTGAGCTCGTCCTGGCTCGCCGCGCCCTGGCGCACCAGGCGCTCGATCTTCTCGAGGTCGGACTGGGCCTTGATCAGTTGGGCCTGGAGCGCGGCCTCGGACCCCAGGGCGCTGTCCAGCACGTTCTGGAAGGGTCGCGGATCGATGGTGAACAACAGTTCGTTGGGCTCGACCACCGCCCGCGGCTGGTAATGCACGCTCTGGAGGTAACCGGTGACGCGCGCGCGGATCTCCACCTGTTCGAGTGCGGCGGTGGTGCCGGTGAATTCCAGGCTATCGCTGACGGTCTGCGTCAGCGGCCGGCTGACGCTGACTTCGACCGGGGGCAGCGCGGTCGGCGCGGGCGGGGTGGGCTTGCAGCCGGTCAGCAGGGGTAGCGCCACGAGCGCCAGGCGGGCGAGCCGGCCCCGCGATTCCCGGGTCCGGCGCGGCGGGGCGGGATGTAGAATGGCGTACACCGTTGTCCCTCGCACGACGGAGAAAATCGTGTTCTTGGCCAGAATTATACCGCTGGCGGACCGCCGCGCGCAGGTGGCGGGGACGAGGCGCGCTGCGGCGGCGCCGGCTCGTGCGAGGACCCCGGCAGACGGTTGGTATTCTGCCGGCGCGTGCTCTACACTGAAGCCTCATCCAGCGAGGACCGGCCGTGGATTTCGTGCAACTGTTGCGATTCGCCGTGGAACACGGAGCGTCGGACGTGCACATCCAGTCGCAGGCCGCGCCGATGCTGCGGCTGGCCGGCCAGATGCGCACGGTGGACTCGCCGGCGGTCAGCCGCGACGAGGTGCTGAGCTTCGTGGGCGGCCTGCTGCCGGCGGGCCATGCCGACGTGGCGGCGGAGGCCGTGCGGGGCCTGGACTTCGCGTACGAGCTGCCCGGACTGGCGCGGTTTCGCTGCAGCGCGTTTTCCGCCCGTGGCGAGCTGGGCCTCACCATGCGGCTGATCCGCACGAAGATCCCGACGGTGGCCGAGCTGAACCTGCCCAAGGTGGTCAGCGACATCGCGCTGTGCGGGCGGGGCCTGACGCTGGTGACCGGCACGACCGGCAGCGGCAAATCGACCACGCTGGCGGCGATGATCGACCTGATCAACGCGACGCGCCGCGAGAAGATCATCTCGATCGAGGACCCGATCGAGTACATCCACGCGAACAAGAAGGCCCTGATCTCGCAGCTCGAGGTCGGCATTGACACGCCGTCGTTCGACCAGGCGCTGCGCCAGGCCCTGCGGCAGGACCCCGACGTGATCCTGATCGGTGAGCTGCGCGACGTGGAGACGCTGCGGATGGCGTTGCGCGCGGCCGATACCGGCCACCAGGTCTTCAGCACGGTGCACAGCGCCAACGCGCCGCAGACGATCGAGCGCATCATCGCAATGTTTCCACCGGCAGAGCACAAGCTGCTGCTCTCCCAGCTCGCCCACGCGCTGGAGGCGATCCTGTCGCAGCGCCTGCTGCCGGCGGTGGACGGCCGGTCGCGACTGCCGATCGTGGAGATCCTGCGCGGCGGCCCCGTGACCGAGAAATTCGTGCTGGAGGGACAGCTGGCGGAGCTGGCCGATTACATCGAGCGCGGCGAATGCGGGATGCAGAGCTTCGACCAGCACCTGCTGGCGCTGTTCAACGAAGAGAAGATCGCCGGACGCGAGGCGCTGGCCTGGGCCTCCAAGCCGGAGGTGTTCGCCATGGCGATGCGCGGGATCCGGCAGATCGGCGCCGGGCGCAAGGAATAGCCGTTCGGAGGCGCAGCATGGCTGACGGTGCGGTGGTCGCGGTCGAAACGCTTCCCGACGTGTTGATCCTGCACGTGCTGGTGGAGCAGCTCGCGGAGGAGCAGTTGCACGAGCTGCAAACCGAGGCGCGCAGCGCGGCGGGAGCGCAGCCCGGACTGCCCTGCGTGATCGACCTGGCGCGCGTCAACTTCCTGCCGAGCATGTCGCTCGCGGCCCTGGTGCGCCTCTGCAGCGAGTTTCGCGCGCGGCAGCAGCGGCTGATCCTGGCGGCCCTGCAACCCCAGGTGCGCGACGTCTTCCTCGTCACGCGGCTGGACCGCCTCTTCGAACTGGCAGACGACGTCGCCGCCGCGCAGCGCGCCGTGCGGGTGGGCTGAGGCGGCGTTGGCGCGCTGTGCCGCGCGCCGCCCGTTCGCGCCGGGGCTCAGCCCGCGGCCGTGTAGCCGAACATGCCCAGGGCCTCGGCCTCGGTCGCGGCGAAGCGGAATTCCTTCGTCAGCTTCATGATCTCGAAGAGCTTCATGAGCTCGCGCTTCAACCCGACCAGGATGAACGAGCCCTGGATCGCGTCGGATTTCTTCTGCAGGTTCGTGAACATGCCGATGGCGGCCGACGCGAGAAACTGGACCTTGCTGAGGTCGAGAATCAGCTTCTTGCGGTCCATTTCGTCGACGAGGCGGTAGACCGCGCGGGCGATGCTGTCGATCTGCGGCGCCTCGAGCAGCCGCGCGTCCTGGAAGCTGACGATCGTGACGTCCCACATCTTCTGGATCACGATGTGCGGGTTGCGGTCCATGCATGCTCTCCCGGGTCGGACGGCGCACCAGGTCGCGCGCCATTGTAGTCGCTGCGCGACCGCGCGCCGCGCCTGTCCGCCCGCGGAAATGCAGCGTCAGCCCGCCGCGGTGTAGCCGAACATGGCCAGCGCTTCGCCTTCCGTGGCCGCGAAGCGGAACACCTTGGTCAGCTTCATGATCTCGAAGACCTTCATCAGCTCGCGCTTCAGGCCGACCAGGACGAACGAGCCCTGGATCGCTGTCGATTTCTTGTGCAGGTTCATGAAGACGCCGATCGCGGCCGAGGCGAGAAACTGGACCTTCGTCAGGTCGAGGACCAGCTTCTTGCGGTCCATTTCGTCGACGAGGCGATACAGCTCACGGGCGATGCTCTCGATCTGCCCGGCCTCGAGCAGGCGCGCCTCCTGGAAATCCACGACGGTGACGTCCCACATCTTTTGAATGACGATGCGCGGCGCAGTACTCATGCGTGCCTCCGAGGGCGGCGTGCCGGGCGGGGCGCGCCGCGATAGCCGGTCAGGGTGCGGGCAGCGGCGCAACCGGCAGCGCGGACAGCTGCGGAGGGCGCGGCGCCTCAAACGCCGGCGGCGACTTCAGCCAGGGATAGCCGCTGCGCCCCAGCTCGTAGCCGACCTGGTACAGCGCGTTCATGTACGGCTTGTCGAAGGCCTCCTTGGCCTCGACTTTGAAGCTGGCGGGAATGAACGCCAGGTTGTAGTCGATCTCGTCGCGCTGGGCATTCACGTAAATCCGGTACAAATCACCGACGCCCTGCGTATGCAGCAGCGAGTTGATGGCCCGGCCGGCGATCGGCAGCGTGCGCCGCTCCGTCTCGGCCCAGTCCGGGTCCAGCCGCGCGTTGCGAATGATGTACAGGCGCCGCTGGCGGACGACGCCGGCCGCCTCGGCCTCTGCTTTCAGCTTCATGGAAGGCGGATACAGAAACACCTGCGTGATTGCGCCCCCGTCGACGTGCAACTCCTGGTAACGCTGCCCGTCGACTTCCACGTCGATCAGCACGGGTGGAAAGGCGGCGGGAATGGCCGCCGACGCGATCAGAATCTTGCGTACCAGCGCAAGGGCATCCGGGTGGCCGCTGGCCGCGATGGCTCCGACATTCCAGATCACGCCGCGCAAGGCATCCAGGTTGGTGGTGCCGACAAGCAGCACGCGTCCCTTGCCGTACTCGGCGGCGATGGCGTCCAGCAGCTTCTGGTCGACGTAGCGCTCCAGGAGTCGCCAGAGCGGCTTGTTGTCCGCGAGGGCATCATTGAAGAGCGCGCCCAGGAGGTTTCGTTGCTGCAGGATGTCCTGGGTGGTGGTCTGTGTATAGACAGCGCGCAAGGTCGCGTCGTACTCGGGGCCGAGGAAGGCAAACGGGGCGATCAGCGCGCCGGTGCTGATGCCGGTCACCGCCTTGAACTGCGGGCGGGTGCCGGCGGCCGTCCAACCGTTCAAGAGGCCGGCCGTGTACGCGCCGTTCTGCCCGCCGCCGGAGATCGCGAGAAATTCGGCCGTCCCGAGCGTCTCCGCCTGGCCGGAGCTGGCGCGGGCCGCTCGCTCACGCTGCGCCGTCTTGAAGAGTTCGGCGTGGAATTCGGGATTGACCTCCGCCGCCCAGGTGCGGATGCCGGCCGGCATGCCGGGGATCACCGCCTTCTCCTGGAAATCCGCGGGAACGGCATGGCCGCGCCCCGGGCCGGCGCACCCGGGCAGCGTCGCGAGGGCCATGCACATCAGCAGTACCGCCATGTCACCACCGGCTCTGGTGGGACCGGCAATTTGGTCGGATCGAGTCATGATGGCAGCTCCACGAGGTACGTCGTAGTCGGCCGGCTTCCACGTCGGGCGCCCCGGACGCCCAGTCGATTCCTCCGCCAGACGCAGCGGTCCTCCGCAGGGGGACGGAGATGTACCCGGAGTGTACCTGTAGATCCGCCGACCCGCTATCAGGAAGTGGCGTGCCGGTTCGAGCCCGCGCAGAATCCCAGCGGAACCGCGGTGCCGCCCCGGTCGGCTGTTGCCCGGGCCGATGCCGAGGGGGAGAATGGCTGAAGAGGGCGGCGCCGGGGCCCGGGCATACGCGGGAACCGGTGGCCGGGACTCGGTGGTGCATGGCTGACTCGCTGCGAGAACAGGTCTCCCGGACGCTGGCGCGGTCGGCCACGGACGCGGGTGCGCCGAACGTTGCGCAGCTCGTCCCCCTCGTCTACGACGAGCTGCGCGAGCTGGCCCAGAAGTACTTCCGGCATGAACGACCCGGCCACACGCTGCAACCGACTGCGGTGGTACACGAAGCCTACATGCGCCTGGTCGACGAGTCGCGCGTCGACTGGCAGGGCCGCACGCATTTCCGCGCGATTTGTGCCCGCGTGATGCGCCAGGTTCTGGTCGACCATGCGCGGGCCAGGAAGCGCGTCCGGCGGGGCGGCGGTCGCGCGCCGCTGTCGCTCGAGAGTGCCGTGGCCCCGCTCGAACTGGAGGGGCTCGATCCCGTGGAGCTGCACGACGCGCTCGAACGCCTCGCGGCGCTGGATGCACGCGAAGCGCGCGTCGTCGAATTGCGCTTCTTCGGCGGCCTGAGCGTCGAGGAAGTGGCCGAAACGCTGGGGGTCTCGACGCGCACCGTGGAAGGGGACTGGTCACACGCGAAGGCGTGGCTGCACGCTCAGCTCGGAAATGCCCCATGACCCCCGCGCAGCACCGCCGCGCCAAAGAACTGTTCCTGGCGGCGTGTGCGCGACCTCCGGTCGAACGTACCGCGTTCGTCGCGTCCGAGTGCGGGACCGACCAGGATCTGCGGGCCCACGTCGAGCAACTGCTGGCATTTCATCAGGACCCCGCAACCGGCGCCGGTGGCGACGTTCCGACCGAAGCGGCCACGCGTACGGGCGACGCGCGCGGCACGGTGCGCGAAGCAGATTCTCCCACGCTCGCGGCCGGTGCCGTCCTGGCGCAGCGCTACCGCATCGTGGCCCTGGCCGGGCGGGGGGGAATGGGCGAAGTGTACCGGGCGGACGACCTGGTCCTGGGCTGCCCGGTCGCCCTGAAGTTCCTGCCGTCGGCATTGGCGCACGATCCGGCGTTTCTCGAGCGCCTGGTGGGCGAAGTCCGCGTGGCGCGGGATATCACGCATCCGCATGTCTGCCGCATTTTCGACATCCACGTGCCGCAGGACGGGGGTGCGGTGTTCGTTTCGATGGAGTACGTCGAAGGCGAGGATCTGCGGCGGCTGATCCGGCGCGTCGGCCGGGTCGTGCCGGAAAAGGCACTCGTCATCGCGCGACAGTTGTGCATCGGCCTGACCGCGGCGCATGCGCGCGGCATTCTCCACCGCGACCTGAAGCCCGCGAACATCATGCTCGACCAGCAGGGCGACGTGCGAATCACGGACTTCGGGCTGGCCGCCCGCTGCGGCGAAGTCCGGCCGGAAGACGTGCACTCCGGCACGCCGGGCTACATGGCGCCCGAGCTTTTTGCCGGCACGCAACCGTCCGTGGCCAGCGACCTCTACGCGCTCGGGCTGGTGCTCTACGAATTGTTCACCGGGCAACCGGCGGTCCAGGCGGACAGCTATACCGGCTGCGCCCGCCTCCACCAGCTCGGCCACCCGAAACGGCCCCGCGACCTGGTGGCGGATCTCGATCCACAGGTCGAGCGAATCATCCTGCGCTGCCTGGAGAAAGACTCCCAGCGGCGCCCGGATTCCGCCCTCGACGTGGCTGCTGCGCTGCCGGGCGGCGACGGTCTGGCTGCGGCCCTGGCGGCCGGCATCACGCCCCCGCCGGCCGTCGTCGCCGCCGCCGGCCGCTGGCCGCCGCTGTCACGCCCCGCCGCAGGCGTAATCTTTGCGGCGTTCCTG
>CAZVRR010000213.1:0-6866 GCA_964629745.1 uncultured Planctomycetales bacterium
CGCTCGCACGCAACCTGGTCGAGTCGGGGGTGCTCGTCACGGATGACGGACGGTTCGCCGCGCGCATGCCCGTCTACCCGCTGTTTCTCGCGTTGTTCGCCTGGGCGGGGCCGGCGGGGATGCTCTTCGCGCGGGCGGCGCAGGCGGTGCTCGGCGCGCTTACGGCGGTGATCGTGTGCCGTCTCGCGGACCGGGTGGCCGGCCAGCGCGCGGCCGTCATCGCCGGCCTGCTGGCGGCCTTCGATCCGTTCGCGATCTTCTTCTCTAACCTCCTGCTCACCGAGACGCTATTTACGACGCTGGCCGTGGGGCTGCTGGCCTGCGCCTGGACCGTAGCGCGACGCGGCGGCGGGACGACGGCTACGGTCGGCGTCGCGGCCTTCGGGGCGGCGGCGGTCATGACCCGGCCCTCGGCGCTAGGCTGGGTCGTGCTGACCTGGATTGCACTATGGATCATGTCGCGCGGCGGGCTGCGGGCCGGCGGCCGCGTGGTGCTGTGGGCGGCGGTGCTCGTCGCCGCGCTGCTGCCCTGGGGCTGGCGCAACCGCGTTGTGCTGGGTGATTCTGCATGGCTCTCGACGAATGGCGGCGTGACGCTGTACGACGCGCAGGGCCCGCAGGCTGACGGCAGCAGCAACCAGGCATTCCTCCACCGACTGCCGGAGCTGGCCGGGCTGGACGAGGTCCAGCGCGATCGCGCGCTGCAACGCCTGGCGTGGCAGCAGATGCGCGCCGCACCGGGCCGCATGCTGCACCTGGCGGGGATCAAGCTGCAGCGGACCTGGAGCTGGTGGCCGCATGCACCGGGATACCAAGGCGGCGCCCCAGCCTGGGGCAGTGCGGCGTTCATGACCCTGCTGGCGGGCTGCACACTGGTGGGGCTCGGTCGCGTGCTGCTTGCCCGCCGGGCGCCGGGCGGCTGGACGTTCCTGGTCCTGGCCGGCCTGCCGGTTCTCTACTTTACGTTCGTACACTGCATTTACATTGGCAGCGTACGCTACCGCGTGCCGCTCATGCCGTTTCTTGAGTTGCTGGCGGCCTGCTGGCTGGGATTCCGGGCCTTGTCGCGCCCGGATGCTGCGCTTGCGAGGCACCACGTCGCCTGAGTTGCTGGGGAGCGGGTCGCAACTGCACAGATAGACGGGCGGCCGGCCTTGGGAGGGCCGGCCGCCAACGTCGTCTCGGGCCGGGGAGGCCCTTGGAGGTAGAGGAGAAACGTTCGCACTCAGGCGCCGAGCACGCGTTGCACGTCGTGCTCGAATTCGCCGCGAAGTTTGCACATGGCGCGCGTCTCGAGCTGCCGGATGCGCTCCCGCAGGATCTTGCGTTCCCGCGCATCCAGCGTGTCGAGCATGCGCTCGACCATGCCGCGCAGCACGGTGCTCTGCTCCTCGTCCCGCTCGTCGAACACCGGCATCGGCGTGCTCTCGAGGAGCTCGTCGCGACCGGTCTGGTAGCGGTCGCGCTGGTGCCGCTGCTCGGGGATCAGGCGGGCGTAGTTGCGGATGATCGCCCATGAGGCGTAGGTGCTGAACTTGAACCCGCGCGAGCAGTCGAACTTGTCGACGGCCCGCATCAGCGAGAGGTTGCCGTCGCTGACGATTTCAAAGAAGTCGAGCGTCGGGCTCATGTGCCGCTTGGCGATGCTGACCACCAGCCGCAGGTTCGCCTGCGTGATCTGGTTCTTGAGTGCGTTCGCGCCGTCCAGCAGGCCGTCGATCTGGTCCAGCTCCGACGCGGTGGTGTGGTCGGGATCGATCGCGGCCCGCAGCCGCTCCGCCTGGAACTTCAGGAAGTTCATCTTCCGGAACAGCGCCACCTCGCCGGCCTTGGTCAGCAGCGGTAGCTGGAACAAGTGCTGGAGGTAAGGCGGTAGATCGCTGGGCACCCGGCGATGTCCGTTGCCCTCACACGCGTAGGGGGCCTCGCACGCCGGGTCATTCTCGATGGACGCCGCCAGCTCCGGATTCTCGAATTCCGGGCTGGGGATGTACTCGATCTGCCGGGCCTTGCGGTCCCTGGCTCGCATCTGCGTGACGACGCGATAGATCCAGGCGACCGGCCGGCCGTAGCGATCGGCAAGCGCCGGGATGGGCGTACCGTCCTGATACGCTTCCCACAGCACCAGTCGCTGGTCGTCCGGGGCCACCTCCAGCTTGGACCGGTTGAAGATTCCTTCGCCGGGGTGAGCCTCGTCGTGGGACTTCAGAATCAGCCGAATGGTTTCGACCGCCCGAGTCGTTTCGGCGGCCAGTACTTTCGCGACGGCGTTCACAGTGGTATACCCCTGAGTGAACAGCACTTGCGCTCGCTCAATAACCGCCTGCCGTTCCTGTTTCGTTAGCTGCGAGAAACTGCTGCCGCGGTGAACGATGTCGGCGTGCGCCGCCACGAAGCGACGCACGCAGAGGTCGGGGAACGCCACACGCATCCGCCGATCCGGGTAGCGGAACTTCCATCCCACCAGGCCGCGCCGCCGCCAGCGGAAGATGGTCTTGGTGCTGACGTCAAAGCGGGCAGCCAGATCGGCGATCGAGTAGACGGGTCCCGCCCACTGCTCCATGTCGAGCTTGGCGTCGTCGCTCAGCATCTCGGCCAGGTCGACCAGGTCGCAGGTCAGCGTGTCGGCATCGACCAGCTCCTCGTCACGCGCTGCCTCGCGGCCGGCAGCCTTGCGGTAGCCGGTCAGGGCATGGCAGATGAACTCGGCCGGGTAGGACTTCCCCGGCTCGATGACGGTGAGCAGGAACTCGATCCCGAGCAGCTGGCGCAGACGGAGCCTGGTAGGGCCGCGCGCTAGCTGCGCAGCCAGCTCTCGGAGCGCTGGGGCGCGGAAATTGTACATGGGAGGCACCTCGGGGTGGGGCAATACAAAAGCCCCACAGCACCCTCGGGCCGCTAATGAGGTCAATGGATGGGATAAACCAGCAGATGATTAATGAAGTCGCGGCCGAAAGTCGCTGTTTATGACGGTTTTCTGTCAGCTCTCCTTGCAGACGAAGTAAAGAGCCTATGGATGACCACTCGTCGTCATTATGTTCTATCGGTCCGCCAAGGTCAAGATCTTTTTACTCTCGGCGGGCGGTCGCGCCCTGTTTCGTGAAGATGTAGTAGAGGCCGCCCTCGGCTCCGGTCCGACCGGCAGTCGCCTCGGCCGGGGCCCCGATGCCCATGAAGACGTCGCAGCGGCCGGCCGCCCGGATCGCGCCGCCCGTATCCTGGTCCAGCATGAACCCGCTGTAGGGCACGGTCTGGACCTGGCGATTGGAAATGATTGGCAGGTCTGTTCTTATGAATGCGAGGCACGCGCGAGGAAACACTTCCTTGTCCGTGGCGATGCTGCGGTAGGGGAGAACGGGAACGTTCAGGCTGCCGAACGGCCCACCCGCACGTTCGGTGAAGAAGACCGTACGTTTGTTCTGCCATGTGTACCGGTGCACGTCCTCGGGATGGGCCGCAAAGTAACGCAGCAACGTTTGCAGCGAAACCTCGTCAGGTCTGATAACCTTGTCCCGCACCAGCGCCTGTGCGACGGACGAGTACTCATAGCCGTTGTTGCCCGCGTATCCGAGCTCCAGCAGCGGCTCGCCCGGGACGCGCAGCTTGGCCGACCCCTGCACCGTGACGACGTACGCCTCGAACGGATCCTTGAGCCAGGCGATCTCCCAGCCATCCAGCACCCCGCCTTGCTCGATCTGCTGTCGGGTGTGGTACGGAACGATCTGCCCGTCCGGGCGACGACGGCCGAGCGTGATTCCCTCCTCGTTCGAGACCAGATCCGGGGGACGCTTGTAGATCGGATACTTGAAGCGCGCGTCGCGCTGCCGCCGGCCGTCGAAGATCGGGGTGTAATAGCCCGTGAACCAGACGGTGCCGGCGTCGTCGCAGCCGACCGACTGGTACACGTCGAACTCGGTCCGGATTGCCTGGTTCAGCTCGGGCCCCGACCGGACCTGGTGCAGCAGGTCGCGGAAACGTTCGAGCGAGGCGACGGCGCGTTCGTGGCTGACGTCGCCGTAGGGGAAGTATTTCTCGCTGGAAGGTTTGGCCAGGTACGTGAGGCTGTTCTGGATCGCTTCTTCCAGGCCGGCCCGATGTTCGAAGCCCGGCGCGAAATCCGGATAGTCTTTGGGATCGATCTTGCGCAGCGCCAGGGCGCCGGGCGGCAGGGGGCGGTTGTAGTCCTTTTCCTCTTTCGGCGTGAAGGGCTTGAGCTGGGAGGGCGGTGGACAACCCGGGCAGAACAGGACGGCGGTGACGGTCAAAGTAGCGATAATTGCGCGCGACATGACTCCTCCTTGATATTCGCGACGGCGGAATTCTCACCGCGCCGCTGGCTGCTCGCAACTCCTGGAGCTTCCCGCGAATCAGACCAACCCCCGTCCGCCAACTCCAGCGTTACAGAACGCGCTCCCGATTCCGGCCGATACCTGCGATTGAGGCTCCAGTGAGGAGCCGGTTTGGGGCAAGCGGCTGCGCGGAGGCCTGCCCGACCATCCCGCCTGGTGCGAGGTCCACCCGGACCGCTGCCGCGAATTTGGAGCCGGACTATGTTCAAGAACACGAAACTCTCCACGAAGATCGGGATCGGCTTTGGCATTCTCATCGTGATGGCCGGTGCCGTCGGCGCAGTCGGCTGGTACGGCCTGCGCGGGGTCTCCACGACCGCCGCGCTCGAGAAGGCGGGGGCGCAGTGCGTCGACACGTTGAACCGCTGCGCCACCCTGCGCCGCGACTTTGCCATCAACGGCGCGCGCAAGGCCGACGGAGAGACGAAAGACGCCTCGGAACGCTGGACCGAGGCGTACACCGAACTGACCGGCCAGCTCGGCGAGTTGCAGTCGCAGGCGGGGCTCGGCGCCACCGAACGGGGACTCGTCGGCACGGCGCTGCAGCAGTCCACCGCCTACAAGGCCGCCTTCGACAAGCTGGTCCAGGCGCGGGCCGCACGCGACCAGGCCTTCGCGCAGTGGGGCAAGGTCGGCCGCAGCGTCACGGACGAGGTGGAGAAGACCGTGACATCGGTGGTGGATCCGGGCCGGGCCGCGGCGCTGGAATCCAAGAAGATCGAGGATATCGCCCGCTGGAGCAGCGTCGGCGACGAGCTGGACTCGGAGGTCATTCAACCGTTCCTGCTCCTGCGCGTGACGGCGGTGTACCTCCTGGCCACCAATCGCGACGAACAGTGGACCAGCTACGGCGAGCAGCTCAAGACGACGCAGGCCGGGCTGGCGCGCTGGACGGAACTGGCCAAGGGTGAAAGCCAGCTGGAAGCGCTGGCGAGCGCGATCGACGGCTACCTGAAGCAGTATGAAGCCGCCGGCAACCAGTATCACGACGGCATGTTGGCCGAACGCGAAGCTTCGAACGCGATGGTCAGCTCCGCCGCCGCCATCGTCAAAACGATGGGGGACCTCAGCGCCACGCTGACGGAGCAGATGACGTCGCGCACCAACCGCACGAACACGCTGATGACCGCCATGGCGATCGGCGCCATCGTCATCGGCCTCGTGCTGGCGGTCGTGATCACGCGCAGCATCACCAAGCCGGTGAACCGGATCATCGCGGGCCTGACCGAGGGTGCGAACCAGGTCTCCGACGCCGCGGCACAGGTGGCCACCGCGTCACAGAACCTGGCCGCCGGTGCGAGCGAGCAGGCCTCCAGCCTGGAAGAAACGTCCAGCGCGCTCGAGGAGATGTCCGCGATGACGCGGACGAACGCGGAGAACGCGCAGCAGGCGAACAAGCTCAGCGAGCAGACGCGCAGCGCCGCCCACGCCGGCGATCAGACTACCCAGCGGCTGAACGAGGCGATGACGTCGATCAACGAGTCGGCCAGCCAGATCAGCAAGATCATCAAGGTGATCGAGGAGATCGCCTTCCAGACCAACCTGCTCGCACTCAACGCGGCGGTCGAGGCCGCCCGCGCCGGCGAGCACGGCAAGGGCTTCGCCGTCGTCGCCGACGAGGTGCGGAATCTGGCCATGCGTGCGGCGGAGGCCGCCCGCGAGACCACCGGGCTGATCGAGGGCTCTGTGAGCCGCACGAAGGAGGGCACCACGGTGGCGGCCGAGGTGGCCAAGGCGCTGTCCGGCATCGTCGGTGACGCGTCACGCGTGTCCGAACTGATCAACGGCATCGCGCGGGCCAGCCAGGAACAGGCCCAGGGCGTCGAGCAGGTCAATACGGCCGTCGCCCAGATGGACAAGGTGACGCAGCAGAATGCGGCGGCCGCGGAAGAATCCGCCTCCGCGGCGGAAGAACTGTCCGCCCAGGCCCAGACCGTCAACGGGATCGTGGCGGAATTGCAGCAGCTCGTGTTCGGCGTCCACCAGGCGTCACGCGAGCGTACCACCGTCACGACGGCCCCCGTGAAGAGCAGTGCCGCGCAGCCGAAGCGCTCCGCGCCCGCTGCAACCACGGCAGTGTCCCGCCCGGCCCCCGCGGAGCAGGATCTGTCGGATATCAAGGACTTCTAAGTCGCCTGAGAACGCGCTGAGATCCGGCGGCGTGCGGGGTGCGATGAACGCACTCCCCACGCCGTCCGTATTTGGATCGGGCAGCATCGCCCCGAACCAGCCGCCCAACACGCCGCCCGCGCCCTTGGCGGCGTGTGTCCCGAATCGACGATGAAGGTCATGAAGTCAAGGACGAACGAGGGTAGCCCAGCGCGCAGTGCTGAGGCCGCGCCGCATTCCTTCCCCGCCTCACCCTCTCCCTCACGCCGTCCCGTCGGGACGGCGCGCGCAATGCGCCATGCGCGTCCCCGCCACGATGTGGCGGGCTTTCATCGCGCCGTCCCGCCGGGACGGCGACGGAACCGTCCCTCTGGGCGGTGTGACGGTTGCCCAGCGCGCAGTGCTGGG
>CAZVRR010000213.1:6876-7160 GCA_964629745.1 uncultured Planctomycetales bacterium
CTGGGCGGCCGGTGTCCCACAGGACGCGCTGAGATCCGGCGGCGTGAGGCGTGGGGTGACGGCACTCGCCACGCCGTGCGTACTTGGATCGGGCAGCGTCGCACCGGACCAGCCGGTCGACACGCCGCCCGCGCCTTCGCAGCCTGTGTCCTGAATCGATGATGAAGGTCATGAAGTCAGGGACGAACGAGGTAGCCCAGCACACAGTGCCGGGGCCGCGCCGCACCCATTCCCCGCCTCACCCTCTCCCTCACGCCGTCCCGCCGGGACGGCGCGCGTGATCC
>CAZVRR010000214.1:0-7137 GCA_964629745.1 uncultured Planctomycetales bacterium
AGCAGTTGCAGCACCTTCGAGAGATAGGCGACCGGGACATGCGTGCCGCGCGCCACCTGCTGCGTGGTCCAGGCGCGCTGGGGGTCGCGCCCCAGAAACACCACCGCCCGTAACGCGTACTCCGCCGTAATCGAGATCACGCCACGCTCCTGGCCGCTCAGCCGGGCCGGCATAAAAAATCTGAACCTGGATGTTGACATCCACATTCTCGTCGACCATACTGAGATTGTCAAGGTGGATAGAAGGGTCCACCTGTCCGACATGACCCCGCTCAAGCGCCGCAAGGAGCACCCGATGTGCACGTGGTATCGCTTTGCCGCTGTGGCCGTCGTGCTGGCCGGCCTGGCCGGCTGTGATCGTGACGACGAATTCGACGAGGACGAGCAGGACGCCGCGCGGCCGGCGGCCGCCGCGCCCGCCGGCGCCGCCACCAGCCTCGCCGACCAGATCGCCCGCCAGCGCCAGCTCAGCCCGGATGACGTGGCCGCGGCGCTCAAGACGTATACCCCCAGCGGCCGACCGGATGAATACATCCTCTTCGCCTCGGGCGGCCACAGCGGGCAGGTGTTCTCGATCGGCGTGCCGTCCATGCGGCTGCTGAAGACGATCGGCGTCTTCACGCCCGAGCCGTGGCAGGGCTACGGCTTCGGCGTCGGCGAGGAGGTGCTCGCGGGCGGCGACTTCGGGGGCCGCACGATCCGCTGGGCCGATACGCACCATCCGGCCCTGAGCGAGACGAACGGCGAGTACGACGGCCAGTGGCTGTTCATCGCCGACAAGAGCAGCGCGCGCATGGCGGTGATCGACCTGCGCGACTTCGAAACGAAGCAGATCGTCAAGAACCCGGTCGTGATCAGCGATCACGGCGGCTGCTTCGTCACGCCCAACAGCGAATACGTCGTCGAGGGCGGCCAGTACGGCACGCCGCGCGGCTGGGAGTACGCCTCGATCGAGGAGTACCAGCAGGCCTACCGCGGGTTCGTCACGCTCTGGAAATTCGACCGCGAGCAGGGCCGCCTCGACCCGGCCCGCTCCTTCTGCATGGAGCTGCCGCCCTACTGGCAGGACCTGTTCGACGGCGGCAAGTTCGAAAGCGACGGCTGGATCTTCGGCAACTCGATCAACACGGAGCTGGCCACCGGCAACGTCGACGGCCACAGCCCGCCATTCGAGGCCGGGGCGAGCCAGCGCGACAACGACTACCTGCACATCATCAACCTGAAGAAAGCCGAGCAGGTGTTCAAGGCCGGCAAGGTCGAACGCCTGCGCGACTTCGCGATCATCCCGCTGCAGACCTCGATCGACGAGGGCCTGCTCTACTTCACGCCGGAACCGAAGAGCCCGCACGGCGTCGACGTGACGCCCAAGGGCGACTTCATCGTCGTCGGCGGGAAGCTCGATCCGCACGTCTCGATCTACAGCATGGCGAAGATCCGCAAGGCGATCGAGGACAAGAAGTGGCAACCCGAGCAGTACGGCGTGCCCGTGCTCGACTACGACGCCACCCGCGAGGCGCAGGTCGAGCTGGGTCTGGGCCCGCTGCACACGGTGTTCGACGACAAGGGCTACGCCTATACCTCGCTCTTCCTGGACAGCGCCATCGCGCGCTGGACGCTCGGCGGGCCGTACCAGTCGCTGCACAGCGAACCGGCCTGGACGCTCGTGAAAAAGACGAACGTGCAGTTCAACGTCGGCCACGTCTGCGCCGCCGAGGGCGACACCGCCAGCCCGGACGGCAAGTACTTCGTCGCGCTGAACAAGTGGTCGATCGACCGCTTCTTCCACCCGGGCCCGCTGTTCCCGCAGAACGTGCAACTGCTCGACATCTCCGAGCCGGGCGACCGCATGCCCGTGATCTACGACATGCCGCTCGGCATGGGCGAGCCGCACTACGCCCAGATGATCAAGGCCGACAAGCTGAAGCCCTGGAGCGTGTACCCCGAGGTGGGCTGGGATCCGCACACGCAGGCCGTCGACCCGGAAGCCCCCAAGCCCGGCCAGGAGGGCGTCACGCGCGAGGGGAACCAGGTGACGGTCCGGATGACGGCCACGCGCAGCCACTTCACGCCCGAGCACGTGAAAGTGCGCCAGGGCGACGAGGTGATCTGGCGCATCACGAACATCGAGCGGACCGAGGACGCGATCCACGGCTTCGCCCTGCCGCTGTACAACGTGAACCTCTCGCTCGAGCCGGGCGAGACCGCCACGTTCCGCTTCGCGGCGACGCACGCCGGCACGTTCCCGTGGTACTGCTCCGAGTTCTGTTCGGCCCTGCACCTGGAAATGATGGGTTACCTGCTGATCGAGCCCGATGCGAGCACCGCCGCCGGTCCTGCCGCCGCGGAACTCGCCGGGACGGGCCGCTGACCGCGCGCCCCGGAGCCGCCGCATGACACACACCATCGAGCAGATCGTCGGGCCGCGCGTACCGGGGCGGGAACTCCGGGCCCACCGCTGGCGCTACGTCGTGCCCAGCGTCCTGCTGCTGGCGGCCGCCGCGCTGCTCGCTGCCTCGTTCTGGCAGCCCTACTGGCGCATGCGGCTGTATGCCCCGCAGTACCCCAAGGGCCTGCGCGTCGTCGCTTACCTGAATCGGCTGACCGGCGACGTGCAGGAAATCGATGGCCTGAATCACTACATCGGCATGCGCCCGCTCAACGAGGCCGCCCAGCTCGAACGGCAGACATCCGCACTGCTCGTCGGGGTGCTGGCCTGCCTGCTGTGTGCGGCGATCTTCATCCACAGCCCGTGGGCCGCCCTGGCCGCCGCGCCCGCCGTGCTGTGGCCGGCCGGATTCCTGCTGGATCTGCACCTCTGGATGGCACACTTCGGGACGAATCTCGATCCGAGCGCCGCACTGTCCAGCTCGATCAAGCCGTTCGTCCCGCCGGTGCTCGGCGAAGGGCTTATCGGGCAGTTCCGGACGGTGGCGCACGTGGCCGACGGCTGGCGCCTGTCGGTCGCCGCCGCGGTCCTGGTGCTCGTGGCGCTGTGGTTCCACCGCCGGGCGTACAAGCCGCTGCGGGACGCCGGCCGTGCGGCGGGCGCACGCGGCGCCGGGGAGGTCAGCGATGCGTAGGGGCACGTTCCTGCTCCGGGCGGCGGCCGGGCTGCTGCTCGCCTGCGGTGCGCGGGGCGAGTTCGACCTGCACGCCGCCGTCCGCGCGGCCGACCCGGGCGCGACGCTCCACGTGCCGGCGGGCCGCTATCCGGCCCCGCTGGTCATCGAGCAACCGCTGACGCTCGTAGCCGATGGAGTCGCGGTGATCGATGGCGGCGGGGAGGGCGACGTGGTGCGGATCGACGCGCCCGACGTCACGCTGCGCGGCTTCACGCTGCGCGGCAGCGGCGACAGCCTGGACCGCGAAAACGCCGGCGTGGTCGTGAACCAGGCGCGCGCCGCGCTCGAGGCCTGCACGATCGAGGACGTCCTGCTCGGCGTGATCTTCCGCAACGCCGACGGCGCGGTCGCCCGCGGCAACGTCATCCACGGCAAACCGCTCGACCTCGGCCGGCGCGGCGACGCGATCCGGTTGTGGAACAGCCACGACGTGCGCCTCGAGGACAACGTCGTTGCGGGCTGCCGCGACCTGGTGATCTGGTACTCGCGCGGCACGCACCTGCGACGCAACGACGTGTCCGGCAGCCGCTACGGCATGCATTTCATGTACGCGCATGACAGCGTGCTCGAGGACAACACGCTGCACGACAACTCCGTCGGCGTATTCCTGATGTACAGCCACAACATCCAACTGCGGCGCAACACGCTGGCCGACAACCGCGGCCCGAGCGGCTACGGCCTGGGCCTCAAGGACATGGACAGCGTGACGGCGGAGGAGAACCTGATCGCGGGCAATCGCGTGGGGATCTTCAACGACAATTCGCCGCAGCGCATCGACAGCTGGAACGAGCTGCACCGCAACGTGATCGCCTACAACGATGTCGCGCTCGCGTTCCTGCCGTCCGTGAAACGGAACCGACTGTCCGGGAACGCCTTCGTGGAAAACACCGGGCAGATCACGATCCTGGGTGGCGGGGAGTTCCAGGGCAACGAGTTCACCGTGGCCGGACGCGGCAACTACTGGAGCGACTACGCCGGCTTCGACGCCGACGGCGACGGCCTGGGCGACGTGGCGTACCGCAACACGAACCTGTTCGAAAGCCTGCTGGATCGCGAGCCGAAGCTGCGGCTGTTCCTGTACGGCCCGGCGCAGCAGGGCATCGAGCTGGCCGCCCGCGCCTTCCCTGTGATGCGGCCGGCGCCGCGCGTCACCGACACGGCTCCGCTGATGCGTCCGCCGGCACTGCCCGCGCTCGCCACGGCGCCGGCATCCGGCACACCATTGTCCCTGTTCGGCACGGCCCTGCTGGGCCTGGGCAGCCTGGTGCTCACCACGCTGCGCAACCCCGCGACCCGCAAGGTGCGCCGGGTCCCGGCCGGGCACCCGCCGGACGCGCCGGCGGCCGAACCGCAGTCTCCGATCCTGACCGTGACCGACCTGCGCAAGCGCTTTCGCGGTTTGACGGCAGTGGACGGCGTAACTCTGCACGTGCCCGCCGGCCAGGCGGTGGCGCTCTGGGGCGCGAACGGCGCCGGCAAGACCACCATTATCAAGTGTCTGCTCGGATTGCACCGTGCCGCGGGCCGCATCTGGATCGGCGGGATCGATGCTGTACGGGACGGCCGCCGGGCCCGGCAACTCGTCGGGTACGTGTCACAAGAACTCGCCTTTGACGCCGATCTCTCCACGCTGCGCGCCACCGCCTTCTACGCGCGACTCCGTGGCGTCGCGGCCGGCCGGGCCGCCGAGGTGCTCGCGCAGGTCGGCCTGGCCGAACACCAGCGCAAGCGGGTCGGCGCTCTCTCCGGCGGCATGAAGCAGCGCCTCGCACTGGCAGTCGCGCTGCTCTCCGATCCGCCGCTGCTCATGCTCGACGAGCCGACCTCGAATCTCGATGTCGCCGCCCGACGCGGATTCCTCGACCTGCTCGGCCAGCTCAAGCGTGCCGGCAAGACGATTGTCTTTACGACCCACCGCGCCGAGGAAGTCGCGGCGCTGGCGGACCGCGTCGTCGTGCTCGAACGCGGCCACGTGGTCTTTGACGGCACGACCGCCGCGCACCTGGCCCGCGCATCAGCCGGTCTCACGCTGCGCCTGAGCCTGGCCCGCGCGGACTGGGATGCCGCAATGGCCGCCCTGCGTGCCGCCGGCTACGACGTACAGCCGAACTGCGACACGCTGCGCGTCGGCCTGCCACGCGCCCGCAAGGCCGAACCGATCCAGCTCCTGGCGCGCGCGGGCATCGTGATCAGCGACTTCGAGCTGGAGGTGGAATCCCATGAGCAATCTTGAGCACTGCCCGCCGCGGCCGTTCCCGGCGGCCGCGACCGTCCGGGTGATCCGCGTGGTTGCGGCCCGCGAAATCGGGGCGGCCCTCCGCAACCGCTGGTTCCTGCTCTACGCGCTCTGCTTCGCCGGACTGTCGCTCAGCCTTTCGTTCGTGGCACTGGCCGGGACAGGGCGCTATGGGTTTGCCGGTTTCGGCCGGACCGCGGCGAGCCTGGTCAACCTCGTGCTGCTGATTGTGCCGCTCATGGCGCTCACGGCGGGCGCGGGGTGCGTGGCCGGCGAGCGCGAACGCGGGACGCTCGAGACGCTGCTGGCCCAGCCGGTCGCACGCCGCGACGTGCTGCTGGGAAAATGGCTCGGGTTGGCACTGGCGCTGGCGGCTGCGCTGGCGCTGGGCTTCGGCGCCACCGCCGTGCTGCTCGGCGCGCGCGGGGCCTCGGCCGGCCTGTGGCGCTATGCCACGATCTTCGGCTTCAGCGTGCTGCTGGCCTGGGCCATGCTCAGTGTCGGCCTGCTCGTTTCGACGCTGGCGCGCAGCAGCCCGCTTGCCCTCGGCGTAGCGATCTTCACCTGGCTCACGCTGGTGTGCTTCGGTGACCTGGGCCTGATGAGCAGCGCGATCGCCCTGCGGCTCTCGGCCCAGGAGCTCCTGCTGGCCGCCCTCGTCAATCCGTTGCAGGTCTTCAAGCTGCTGGCAATCCGCAGCATTCACAGTTCGCTCGACCTGCTAGGACCGGCGGGCATGTACGCGGCCCAGACGTTCGAGGGTCATCTGCCCTGGCTGCTCGGCGCGCTCCTCGGCGGCTGGACGCTGATCCCGCTGGCGCTGGCGCTCGTGATCTTCCGGTGGAGGGGCTCACGATGACCCGTCCGCGATTTGCCATGCCGCTCGTATGCCTGCTGGGCGTGATCGGCGGCTGCGGCCGGTCCCCAGACACCTCGCCGCCGGAAATCCGCTACGGCGAGCGCGAATGCGACTGGTGCCGCATGCTCGTGAGCGACGAGCGGTTCGCCGCAGCCCTCGTGTTCGAGCGCGACGGCGACGTGACGAAACTGGCATTCGACGATATCAACTGCGTCTTCAGCTACCTGGCGGACCATCCCGTCGCCGGCCCGTATCTCGTGTATACCCACGACCTGAAGACGCGCGGCTGGCTGAACGCCCGCGACGCGAGCTTCGTTCGCAGCGCGCGGCTGGAGACGCCGATGGCGTCGCAGATCGCAGCCGCCCCGGACCCGGTCCAGGCCCGCAGCCTGCTCGAACGTTTTCCCGGCACACTGCTCACCTTCGATGACGTGGCCCGCTTGTTTGCGCGGCCGGCCCCGGCCGCTGCGTCCCAGGGAGACAAGGCCCCATGAGCATCGCGCCCCCCGATAGCCGCAAAATGCTGCTCACAGCCGGTGCCCCCGCCCGCCTCGACGCCGCCGAGTCCGCCGCGACCGGCGCCTGGTACGAACTGCGCGGCGTGCTGCGCCGACACCACTGCGGCGGGCTGATCCTGGCGCTGCTGGTGCTGGTCGATGTCACGGTCATCGGCTTCGCGGTGATCGCGCAGCTCATCACACGCTTCGAGGATCCCGACCTGTTCGCCTGGGGGCACCGCCTGCTCAACATGCAGCGCGGCATTGCCATGGCCGCCGTTCTCCCAGTGGGCGGCGGCGCTCTGCTGGCGGCCCTGCACTTCGCGCGCCGCGGCCGGCCGGGCTGGCAGGCCGCGGCACTCGCGCTGGCGCTCGCCGCCGGCGCCACGTTCGTCGCGCTCGCCGTCATCGAAGTGAACAGCAA
>CAZVRR010000215.1:0-4844 GCA_964629745.1 uncultured Planctomycetales bacterium
CGGATTCCCGAGGCTCCACACGAGGTCATTCTCGTGCTCGATGCCACGATCGGACAGAACGCGATCAACCAGGCCAAGGTCTTCGCGGAGGTGGTTGATGTCACCGGGCTCTTCCTGGCCAAGCTCGACGGCTCGGCCAAGGGCGGGATCGTGGTCGGCATCCGCGACCAACTCGACATCCCCGTCAAGTTCGTCGGGCTGGGCGAGACGATCGAGGACGTCGAGCCGTTCGACCCGGATGGGTTCGTCGACGCGCTGTTCTCCGGGACGGAACTGAACGGCGGAGCGAAGTAGTCGGTTCGGCCGCCATCGTGAGCAGACGCGCTACTTCGGCCACGATCAGCCTGGCGTGAGCGGATTTGTCCCCCTGCCGGGGCGTGCACCAACCCTCGTCGCGAACAAGCATTTCGATGCGCGAGCGTCCGGCGCCAATGGCCGCCGGCCGGTTGAGCACGATCGCATCGAGATCTTTCCGCACGAGCTTGTCCCGCGCATGGCGCCGGCCCGCCCGGTCTTCCAGCGCGAAGCCGACGACCACCTGCCCCGGGCGGCGCTGCGCGGCGAGTCGCGCCAGAATGTCGACCGTCGGCTTCAGCTTCAATACGAGATCCGCCGCCGACTTCTTGCGCTTGAAGCGCGCCGGGGCGGAAGGCGTGTAGTCGGCAACGGCCGCAGCCATGATCAGCGCGTCATGCCGCGGCCAGTGCTTCTCGCAGGCGGCCAGCATCTGCGCCGCCGACGTGACCGCGATCGCACGCACGCCCGGGGAAACATCCAACGCGACGGGGCCATGTACCAGCGTGACGGCCCACCCGCGCGCCAGCGCCGCCTCCGCCAGGGCGAAGCCCATCCGACCCGACGAGTCGTTCGACAGGTAACGGACCGGATCGAGGTATTCACGCGTGGGGCCGGCGGTGATCAGGACGCGACACATGTCAGCCACGGGGTTGCCGCTTTGGCGGGCGCTCGCACAGGAGTCGCCGCGCCTGATCGAGAATCGCTCCCGCTTCGCTCATCCGGCCGGGGCCCACGGCGCGGCACGCCAGCCAGCCGTCATCGGGGCCGACGAAGTGGAAGCCGGCCTCGCGCAGCCAGGCGACGTTGCGCTGCACCGCGGGGTGTTGCCACATGCGCGTATTCATCGCGGGCGCCAGCAGCACCGGGCTGGCGGCGCCCAGGAGCAGGCTGCTGACCAGGTCATCGGCCAAGCCGCCCGCGAGCTTGCCCAGGATGTTCGCCGTCGCCGGCGCGACCACGACGAGGTCCGCCGCTTCGGTCAGGCTGAGATGCTTGATGTCCGCGGCGTCGTCGGTGCGCCACAGGCTCGTGTACACCGGCCGGCCCGTCAGTGCGCGGAACGTCATGGCGCCGATGAACTTCCGGGCGGCGCGCGTCATGGCGACGTTCACGCCGCAGCCGGCCTGCACCAGCTCCGACACGAGCGCCGCCACCTTGTAGGCGGCGATGCCCCCGCAGACGCAGACGAGCACCTCGTAGCCGGCCAGTTCCTGGCCCGGCGCCGCGTTGCCCGCCGCAGTTCCCGGCTCAGGCGGGACGGTCAATGCCCGAAGCCTCGTAGTCGATGCCGATCTTGTCCTGGAGGATCTCCTCCAGCACGACTTCCATCGGCGTCTTGCCGGAGGGGTCGACCATGGGCCGCGACCCCTGCATCAGCTCGAGCCAGCGCTTCTGGATGAGCGCCGTGAGCTTGAAGCGGCCGCCGGCCTTGCGAATCAGATCGTCGTTCTGCAATGCAGTGATCATTCCCGCTGCGTCTCCTGGTCGAGGATGTCGAGCACCCGCTGAACCGAATCATGGAGTATATCGTTGGTGATGAAGTGCTGGTAGACGCCGCCCTGGCGGGCAAACCCAATTTCTCCGTCGGCCTGGGCCAGCCGGCGGCTCTGGATGGCCTCCGACTCGGTCTGCCGACCCTCCAGCCGAGCCTTGAGCGTGTCCATCGTCGGCGGCAGCACGAAGATGCGGATCGACTCGGGCATCCGCCGGGCCACCTGCGCCCCGCCCTGCACGTCGATCTCCATGATCATGACCTCTCCCGCCGCCAGCGCCTCGCGCACCGGACCCAGCGGCGTGCCGTAGCAGTAACCACAATACTTTGCGTACTCCAGGAGCTCCCCGGCTGCGACCATGCGGTCGAACTCCTCCTGGGAGATGAAGCGGTATTCACGGCCATCCACTTCGGATCCGCGGCGCGGGCGGGTCGTCACCGACACCGACCAGCGGCTGCGCGGAATTCGTTTCAGGAGCTCGTCACAGATCGAGGTCTTGCCGGCCCCGGAGGGCCCGCTGATGACCACCAGCTTGCCTGGATGCTGCGCCGACATGGCCGCGGATTATCGGGCAGGACCCGCCGCGTCGCCAGCGCCGCGGCCCGCTCAGCCGGCGGCGTCCCAGAGGGTCCGCAGCTTCTCGCGGCTGTAGGCCAGGAAGTGCCGGTCGCGCGTGAAGACCTCGAGCGTGATGGTGCCGTCGTAGCCCGCGCTGCGCAGGAGGCGCAGGTGCCCCGCGACATCGACCGTCCCGGCGCCGAGCGGCAGGTGCATGTCCTCGCCGCCGCCCCGGTTGTCGTGCAGGTGCACGTGGCGCAGGCGCGAGCCGTAGGCATTCACAATGTCGCCGGTGGTGTTGGCCGGCACGAGCAGATTGGCATGCCCGATGTCCAGGTGCAGCCCCAGATCCGGCAAGGGGTCGAGCAGTTCGCCCAGTTGGGCCGCCGTGTTGAAGTCGCCGGGCAGGTTCTCGATCATCAGGCCGATCCCGATCTTCCGGGCGGCCTCGAGCAGTTCGCGCAGGCTCTCCAGGTTGCGCTGGATGAAGAACGCCCGGTCGTGCTGGGGCGCATAGCGATCGGGGTGAACGTTCATCCAGCGCGCGCCGATTTCCGCGAACGCGTGGAGGCAGCGAGTCAGCTCGCTCACGGCGCCGTGGCGCAGCTCCGCGAACGGGCTGGCGATCGGCAGGTAATAGGCGGTGTGACCCACGACGTTCAAACGCGCTTCTTCCAGCGCATGCCGCAGCCGCTGCGGGTCGATCACCCACGACGCCGCCCCGGGCGGCTCGAGGGTCAGGTCCAGGAATTCAAATCCGAGTTCCGCGATCGCGCGGATCTCCGCGTGTACATCGACCTTCGGGTTGTTCATGGCCCCAATCTGCATGCCGCGCTGCCACCTAGATTGGTGCCGCCTGAGTGGGCGACGGGCCGAACCAATCACGTCTGTCGAGGAGTTCTGTCCGTGCGCACGGGGCATCGGCGGGGGGTGGGAGGAGACCGACCCGCTTCCAAACCCACGGCGGGATGCGTCGCGCCTCGGCGGCGCACAACCAGCCGAAGACACTCAGCAGTCCGCCGAGCAGGCGGGCGTTGTCGCCCACGCGTTCCAGCAGGTGTTTCCAGTCGATGTGTTCCACCTGGCCGCGGAGTACGTTGAGCAAATCAGGCCAGTCGCAGCGGTCACGTTGCAGCACGAAGAGCTTGGCCCACATCAGCTCTTCGACGGGCAGGAGGCGAAACCGTGTGCCGCGCACGTTCAGCTCGGGCCCGTGGCTGAGCCAGCGGGCATCGACGTTGGTGAGATAGTTCGCCATCGCCCAGATGACGTCGACGATGACGCCATCGCGCTGGGCGCGGAAGATCCACGTGCGATCGTAGGGCGCACGCTCGTACAGATCGTCGAACCCGGCCGCGAGCACAATTGCCTTGACCGTATCCCGGTCGCTCGGGAGTACGTAAAGGTCGATGTCCTTCGTATTCCGCCAGCGCTGCGCATAGGCCGAAAAGGCGAACCCGCCCCCGATGGCCGTCGGCAGGCCGCGTTCCTGCACTTCGCGCATCACGAGTTGGTAAAGCGTCCAATCGCCATCCGGAATCAGGGCCGCCCACTCGGGATGGAACGGCACTGCTGTCGCGGTCGGCGGATGCATCCAGACACTCCTCGCGCTGGTTGGTTTTAGCGCGTCGGAGCGGGATTGCCAGCGCGGGCGGGCGTGGCGCATGCGCAAAACTTCGCGCGCAAGCAAGCGGCCCGGTCACCTCGCAAGGGCCCGGGCCGCGCAGGTCGAATGACAGGCGAGTAACCGAAGTGCCTCCGAAGGTCGGAGGCCGGTTCCGCATTTAACGCCAGCGATAGTTCCGGAACGGCTGGCCGTTGACGTGCTGGCTCGTTGCAACCAGCCAGCAGTTCCCCTTGCCACGCGCAACCGCTTTGACGGTGCTGCCAAACCTCTGCCGCATGTAGCGGAAGCAGGCGGTCGGCGAGCCGGTCTGCCACTGAGCGCCGAAAAACCGGCAGAACTCGCGGTTGGTCCAGTTGTAGACGCGATAGCCCTGGTTGATGTAGCGCAGCCACCGATTGGCGTTCGTCGGCGAGAACGGCGTCTTCTGCCCCGCGCCGGTGAACTGCGTGTACACGGTTCGATACGACTGCATCCGCCACTCGTACTCGCCACGCACGTTGCGGAAGGCCGCCGAACTCTTCGTGTAGGTCGTCGGCTTGCAGGAAGTGGTGGTGCGCCGCTGGCACTGCGTTGTGCGCTGCCACGTTGAGGTTTGGCGGCGCGATTTGTAGTAGCTTCTCGGTGTCGGCATAATTGTCTCCATCAGCCTGTCATTCGCCCGCACCCTCAGAACATGCCAGAGGGGTTCACGGTTGTATCGGGAACGCTGCAGCGAAAGTTGAATAATTTGCGCCCGCGCCGCTGGAATTCGCGCAGCGCTCGCAGCCCGCGGCGCTGCCGATTTGCACTGTCGTACGTCTCAAACCACCGCCACCTGTGGCGCAGGTGGCACCGCTCCGCACTGTTCGAGCGCGGCGCCGCGCTCCGCG
>CAZVRR010000215.1:4854-7094 GCA_964629745.1 uncultured Planctomycetales bacterium
CGGGATACCGACGGCGCGACGAACCGCCGTCAGTCCGTAGAAATGCCCGTGGATGCGCCAGACGTGCGTCGCGAACGCAGATTCCAGCAAGGCAAGCGTCGCCGTGCGACGGTCGTCGCCGTGCAGCTCCGCCACGATCACGCGCGTCCGGGCGAGCAGCTCGGACGGGAAGGCGGCGAGGATGTCGGCCTCCGCGCCCTCGACATCCAGCTTGAGCAGATCGATTTCCGTGATGCCCAGCCGCTGGCAGGCGTCCGTGGGGGTCAAAACGGGAAGCGCGCCGTGGCAGAGATCCTGGCGCGAACCGCGGTAACAGAACCCGCCGCCGCCGAAATTCCGGCCGTTTTCCGAGTGAAAGTACGGCAGCGTGCCGGTTTGGCGAAACAGGCCGAAGGGTACGGCCTGCACGTGCGGGAACATGCGCACGTTCGCGGCCAGCAGCGCGAAGTTTTCCGGCTCGGGCTCGAAGGCGTAGATGCGCGCCTCGGGATAGCGCCGCGCCAGCCAGCAGGTGACGACCCCGATATTCGCGCCCACGTCGAGGATCGTGCGCGGGGCGACGCCGGCGGGGATGCGGTACTCCGGCAACGCGTCCCCGTCGGCCAGCCAGCGCAGCATGTTCGCGTCGCTGGTGCCCGTCCGCAGCGAAAACCCGCCGGGGTAGCCGGGCAGCCGGACTTCCGCGCTGGCGCAGCGGCGCGTGTGCAGGCAACGCGCCGTGTGCAGGCTGCGCGTCCGGAGCAGTGTCCGCAGGAATGGCTTGATCGCGAATCCCATCCTGGCCGTCCTCTTGCGCCCGCGCCACGAGCACCACCGCTATCGGGCGCGCCAACCCCCAGGTTGACACGGAGCCCGCGGGGGTGCGCCGCGGGCCGCAGATCGTCCGATACCCGAGGCAGCGACGAGCAATGTCCTGACGACTCTTCCCCGGCACGGAGGCCGCAAATGTTGCGCTTCAGTCCCCCGCAACGAGTGCTGGCGACCTGCACGTTCCTGCTCGGCGGTAGCGTCGCCTGGGCCGGCCTTCCCCAGGCCATCGCCATCCCGGACGACGCCCATGACGAGATCCTGCTCTTCGACGCGACCACCGGCGCTCACCTCGGAAGCCTGTTCGCGGACGGGACCGGCGAGCAGGACCACCTCACCGCGCCGACCGACTGCGAGCCCGGGCCGGCCATCACCATCGGCCAGACCACGTACCCCGATACCCTGCTCGTCTCCGATCTCCAGCGCGCCGAGGTGGCCGTGTTTGATGTGGCGACCGGCGCCTACCTCCAGCCGTTTGTCGCGGGCCTCGGCGCGCGCGGACTCGCGCGACTGCCCGACGGCCGACTGCTCGTTGCCGCCGGCCATGACGGTGTGCGGCTCTTCACCGCGGCCGGCGCCTTCGTCCAAGTACTGGTAGCGCAGGATATTGTGGATGGGCCACACTGTGCGTGGGATGTCCTGGTCCGGCCGGCGGCGGAGGGCGGGGCCGGTGACTTCCTCGTGACCGACAGCACACTGAATCGCGTCCTGCGCTTCAGCCTCTCCGGCACGCGCCTGGGAATCTTCTGCGAACTGCCAGGCCTGCGCTTCCCGGAGCAAATGGCGCTTCGGGCCAACGGGAACGTACTGGTCGCGGATACGTTCGGCGACGCCGTCCACGAGCTCGACGCGGCAGGCGCCTTGGTCCGGACCCTTCAGGTGGTCCGGCCGCGCGGCGTCATCGAACTGCTCAACAATGACCTGCTCGTCGCCGGCGAGGCCGGCGTTCAGCGCTACAGCGGATCGACCGGCGAATGGCTCGACACGAAACTGGCGGGCTATCCCAACGTGGCACCGAGGTTTGCGCGCTACCTGGGCTGGTTGACGCCGTGCACGGCCGGCGACCTCAACGGTGACGGCGTTGTGAATGTGTTCGATATCGACCCGTTCATCCTGGCCCTGGCCGACCCAACCGCCTTCGCGGGACAGTTCCCCGCGGTGCCGCGCGACTGTGCGGCGGACCTGAACGCGGACGGTGCGGCGGATCTGATTGCGCTCTGCTCAGGTCATGCGGGCGGGTCCACGGCCGAGGCCATGAGCCAGTTGGGCGCGAACATCTATTGGGGCAACGCGAAGGGCCCCGACGTTTCTTCCCCTCCCACCGTTTTGCGCGAATACAATTTGTATTCCAGCAATACCGCGGACTTGGACAAGGATGGCTACCTCGACCTCGTCCTTGGCGCCTTCGCACCACCTCCGGACGGCGGACCCGA
>CAZVRR010000216.1:0-7070 GCA_964629745.1 uncultured Planctomycetales bacterium
AATCCCTGTCAAGGGGTATGAGACGTGCCGCGGGGCGTACCCGGGCGCGCCGGAACACCTGCGGTCGGCGCGGCCGTCGTCGGTTTCGCCGCGGGCTCGGCCGGCTTCTGGTCATAGGCAAGCGGTTGCGCGGGCTGGGTGCCGTTCCGGCTCGCCAGGTAAATGGCCGTCCCACAAATGACGATCAGCCCCAGCACCAATCCGACCTTGACTTCCATGCGCATGGTTGGCGTCCCAAGCAAACAAGCGTCCGGCCCACGCTCCGCGCAGGCCGGACGCATTATACGCGCTGCGGGTTTGTCAAGCAGCAGGCGCTAGGCCACTGCTGCCGCCGGTTCCGGCGCCACCCGGGACTTGCTGCCCATCATCAGCAGCGGCGCCGCGATCGCGAACGACGAGTACGTTCCGGTGAACACGCCGATCACCATGCAGTAGTTGAACGCCCGCGTGCTCGCCCCGCCGAAGAAGTACATCGCCAGCAGCACGAGGAACGTCGCACCGCCGGTGAGCACCGTCCGCGACATGCACTGGTTGATCGCGTCGTTGATCACCTGCGGCGTCACGAAGCCCAGGCGCCCGCGCGTCTCGCGGATACGGTCGAAGATCACGATCGTGTCGTTGATCGAGTAGCCGATGATCGTCAGGATCGCGGCGATCACCGTCATGTCGATTTTGAAGTCGCTGATCAGCAGGGCTCGCCCGACAAACGTCGCCCCGATCCAGCCGGCCACCCCGACGAACGCCAGCGCGATCAGCACGTCGTGCACGAGCGCGATGATGCCCGCAATGCCGAAAGCGGGCTGTCCGAATCGCACCCACAGGAAGCCGATAATCATCAGCCACGACAGCAGGATCGCCAGCGCGGCCTGCGTGCTCGACCGTTCGGCGATCTGCGGCTTGAACTGCGAGACCTTCCGCAACGACTGCTCGGCATCCAGCGCCGCGGTCGCCAGCGCCTGCTCGGGCTGCGCCAGGCCGGTGTACCAGGCCTCCGGATTGTCGGCGTAGGGATACTTGTCATCCACGACCAGCACGACGACGCTCGAATACAGCGGCACGCCCTGCTCGTCGCTGCCCGCGGGCTTCACGCCCACGACCTTGAACTCGCGGAACGGCGCGTCCTGGTTGCCCGGCTGCAGCCGCATGTTCTTGAGCCGGTCCGGCACCGAGCCGGCCACCTTCGGATCGATGCTCTGCGGCGGGTTGAGCTGGTCGAACCACAGCGCCACGCCGCCGCGGAAATTCGACAGCGGCTCGGTCGTCACGTCCGCGGGAAAATCATCCAGGCGAATCACGTTTTCCAGGCGGCGGTCCTGCACCGGAAACGGCCGGTCCTGGGCGTCGCTCCGCAGGACGTAATGAATCCGGGGCTGCCGCTTCAGGTCATTGCCGAGGGCGACCTCGAGCGCATGCTGCACCAGCCGCTTGTTCTGCTCGGTCGTCGTGATGCTCCAGAAGCGCCCGGCCTCCTGGCCGGCTTCGCGCACCGACCCCACGCGCGCCACGGAGATGTTCTTGCCCGCCGAGCGGATGGTCTCCGGCAGGCCGCGCACAAAGGACTGCAGGCCTTCCGCGGACGCTTCATTCGTCAGGCGCACGACCAGCGCGTTCTCCTCCACGCGCCGCTCCACGCCGCCGCGCGCCAGCGACTGGTGCTCCTCGAGCGGCTCCGTCAGCATGGCCGCCAACTGGTCGGCGTCGAGCCCGGCGGCCTTGATCACGAAGGCGTTCGGCACACCGACCACGGGCGCGACCTGCGTCTCGGCCAGCTTGTCGGCGTCGCTCGCGATGCGCAGGCCGACATCAGTCAGGCGCTGGCCGATGACGACGTCGTTGACCGCCGGCTGCCCCGCTGTCTGCTTGACCTCGATCTCGGCATTCACGCCGCCGAGGAACTCGACGTCGAGGAAGTCCTGCGGGCCGCGCCACGCCAGCAGCCCCAGGCCGATCACCGTCAGCACGATCGACAACGGCACGAAGAACCGGCGCTTGCCATACCAGTCAATGGACGGCCGCGGGATCAGGCTGAGCATTTTGATTTCTTTCAGCAGGTTGTACTTCACCAGCAGCGTGAAGATGGTGCGCGTGACGAACAGCGCGGTGAACATGCTGATCGCAATGCCCCAGCCCAGCGTCAGGCCGAAGCCCTTGATCTCGTCGCTGCCGAGGTAGTAGATGATCACGGCCGACAGGATCGTCGTCAGGTTCGAGTCGATGATCGCCGAGAACGCCTTGTCGTAGCCGTGGCTGATGATCATCCGCAGCGACGAGCCGCGTTCCTTCTCCTCGCGCATGCGCTCGAAGATCAGCACGTTCGCATCGACGCTCATGCCGATCGTCAGCACCAGGCCCGCGATGCCGGCCAGGTTGAAGCGCGCCTGGAGGAAGGCCATCACGGCCAGCGTCAGGGCGAGGTTCAGCAGCATCGCCGTGTTCGCGATCATGCCGCCGACCATGTAGTAGATGCCCAGGAACGCGATCACCGCCGCCACGCCGATCAGGCCGCCGCGCAGCGCCAGGTCGCGGTTGGTCGCACCCAGGCTCGAACCGATCGTCCGCTCCGAGATCGGCGTCTCCTTCAGACGCGCCGGCAGCGAGCCCGCCTGCATCGTCTGCACGAGGTAGTTCACCTTTTCCGGACTGAACTCGCCGGTGATCTGCCCGTGCGTCCCGATCTTGCTCTGGATGTTCGGCGCCGAATACGCGACGTTGTCGACCAGGATGCACAGCGGCCGGCCGATGTTATTGCGGGTCAGTTCCTCGAACCGCTGGCCGCCGACGATGTCGAGCTGGAACTGCACCGAGGGCCGGCCGTGTTCGTCGCGATCCGGCCGCGCCCCGCGCAACTGCCAGTCCTTCTCGACCGCCAGCAGGCCATGCTCGCGCCCCAGCTTCGCCAGCACGTAATAGTCGTTTTCTATCTGCTTCGCTACGTAACTCGAACGCTCCGGGTCGAATTCGCGCAGCTCGGCCGGCGTCCGCAGGTTGAAGAAATTCATCGCGTTGTCGATGCGGAACCAGCCGAACTCGTCACCCGGCGCCGGCCGCGGCCCGCGGTTCTCCAGGGCCGCGCGGTAGCGATCGTACAGGGTCGGATTATCCGGGCTCGGCTCGGCCAATATTCGGAATTCGAGTACGCCGGCGCCGCGCAGCAGCCGCTGCAGATCCTGCGGTCCGTCCAGAAAGCCGCGGCTCTTCGACCACGCCGCGTGCGTCGCCAGCACGCGCTCGATCTTCGGCCACAGCTCTGGATACGCTTTCTTGAGTTGTTCGAGACTGTCAATACGGGATTTGGACGTCTCGGGCAGATCGAGGATCTGCACGAACCGATCGCGGTCCAGGTTCGTCGCCAGGAATTCGTCGTAAGCATCCTCGAGCGCCTCCTCCGCCTCGCGCAGCTCGAGCTCGAGGTCCTGGGCCGTCCTGGCCGGCGCCGTGGTCGGCTGCGTCTCCGCCAGCGCGGTCTCGCCCGCCGCCGCCGGCCCGGCGCGGAACGCCTCCAGGACGGCGACGTACTCGTCGTACACCGCGGCGGCCTTGTTGGCCAGGTCGATCCGCTGCGGCGACTGCCCCGCCAGCTCGCCCAGGGCAGCCGCACGCTCGGCCGGGGGCCGCTGCACCGCATCCTCCAGCTCCGCCCGGCTCACCGTGGCCTTGTTCAGATCATCCAGCGCGTCGGCATATTCGCTCCGCAACTGCTGGGCGTTCGCCGGCGGCAGCGGCATCTGCACCTCGAGCCGGTTCCGGCCGTGCACGCGCCAGGTCAGGTCGTACACGCCTTTCGGGTCGACGCGCTTCTGCAGCAGGCGCTTCATGTCCTCGGCCAGGTTCGGATTGTTCTCCTGGCCGCGGTCGTCAATCTCGAAAATCAGTGACACGCCGCCCGCGATGTCGAGTCCGGGTCGCAGCGTTGTCTTGGGGTTGCGAATGCAGATCGCCGCCACGATCAGCACCGCGAGGATGATCAGCACGCGCTGACCGACGTTCTTTTCCCACATGAGAAATTCCTTTTCGCTTTCGTACCGTGCTCAGGAACGCGCGCCGCGCACGGGCTGCCGCCCGCTGAATGGCCCGCCCGGCACGAGGACTCGTGCCGGCCGAACCACCCGGTGCTCGTCGGGAGCACTACACCAAGGCCGTTTCAATCATGGTTGTCCAGTGTCACTCGCCTGCGCACAGCTCGCGCACGGCCCGGCGCGCGGAACCCGCCACGCCGGCCACGTGCCGCCTAACCCCGGGCGCAGGGCGGCCCGGTGCGCCGCAGAACGGTGCGCACGGCGGGGTCCATGTGGGACTTGCACGTCGTGACCGGCGGCGTCGGGGCTCGAAATGCACACTGCGGCGTCCAGCTCGGCCAGCCATGACCGGCCGAAAACTCTGCACTCGAATGACTCGTGAAGTGAAGCGGTCCCTCGGCAACCGTGCCATCGCGATGACCCAGCGCTTCCACCCGCGCGCCGCGCTGGGCATGGCCCAGCCAGCGCGCCGGGACCGCATCGGGAAGCACGCTGGAAATCGTCAGCGGCTCGCGTGCCGCCCGCTTCTGGCCGCCCGCCGGCTGACCGTCGGGAGCACCGTCGGCGCTGCGCCGCGCGGCCGCGTCCGCGCTACGCACCGGCGGCTGAAGCAGACGCGCGCAGACGTTTTCCTCGGCGGCAGCCCAGAGCAGCACTGCCATCCCGGCGCCCAGGCGCAGCAGCTTGTCCGTCGGCAAGCGGGGCATTCCGTCCATGGTATCGGTTCGCGACGCCTCTGCCAACCTGGGAAAACGCACGACCTTGCGCCCGCCGGACCCCGGCTTTCGCCGATCCGACTTGCCTGCCGGTCCCCCGGCGGCCAAACTCTGGGCCGACGGTCGCCTGCGCGATCGCGCCTGACGTGGTTTCTCTCGGACCAACGCATGCTCGTCGCCCAATGCCCCGCCTGCGGCGCCCGTTATCAGGTTCCCGACGAGGTGGCCGGTCGCAAAGCGCGCTGCAAGAAATGCAGCCGCCCGTTTACGCTGCCCATGCCTCAACCCGACAGCGGCCGACTGGAGCTGACGCCGATGACCGGGGCGAGCACGACGCAGACCGGGACGGTGGTCATGCGCAACCGGCCCGACGAGGCCGGCACCGGCGCCCTGCGCCGCGGCGCCGGCACGGAGCCCGGGCAGCCCGCACGCCCCGGCCGGGCGTTCCCGGATTACCTGGTCAGCCTGGGCCGCGCCGCACTGCTCGGCGCGACTCCGGCCAGCATTGCCCTCTTCGCCGTCACCTGGTTCATCCTCTTTCTGCGCGAGATCCTCGTCTCACCCTGGTTCGTGTGCCCGGGCGTCGGCCTGGCAGGCTGGTTTGTGCTGACGTTCTGGTACCTGGCCTACCAGATGAACGTCGTGGTACACGCCAGCAGCGGCGAGGCAACCATCCCGGCTCCCACGATGGCCGCCGGCTGGGTCGACGACCTGCTCGTGCCCGGCGTGAAGATGTGGATCGCCGACCTGGTCGCGTACCTGCCTGCGCTCGTCTTCGCGGCCGTGGTCATGGGCGGCGCGGTGAGCTGGCGACAATGGGCCGGCCAGCTCGGCGCCGCAATCGTGGGCACAGATCTGGCCACTCCCGCCCAGCAGCAGCCCGGGCTGGGTGCCGCGCTGCTCGCGGCCGGCTGGCTGCTCTGGCCCGCCCTCATCGTCGCCCTCGCCCGCGGCGGGGCCACGGCGGCGTTGCGCCTCGATCGCGTCCTGCTGATGATCGGGCGCGCCGCGCCGGCGTATCTCGTTACGGTGCTCGTGGCGCTGACCAGCCCGGCCGCGCACGTGGGCCTGCGGGCGTGGCTCCTGCATCCCCAGCCAACCGGCGGTCCGGTGGACCTGGTGCAGGTGCTCCTCGTGCCCGCCGCCGTGGTTGCGGCGGAAGTCTACACCGCCTTGCTCGCCGCCCGCGCCGCAGGGCTCTTCTACCATCACTTCCGAAACATATTCCCCGCGCTCTGGGCATGAACGCAGCCCTGGGCCCCGTCACGAGTGCGTTTTCAAAAAAAGCCCCATCGGTGCCACCGCTGTGTCAGCGGTGCATCGACCGGCGCGGCCTCACGGCTCGGAGAGCACGACGGATGCAATCCGCACACGACGGCGTGTGACTATGGTGCGGACACAGCCTCGCGTTCGGCGTCGCACACATCCGACGTGCCGTCCCGGAAGGTCGCGCTGTTGAAAGCCCGCCACATCGTGGTGGGGCCAGCCTCCCCCGACAGGCGCGCCGTCCCGGAGGGACGCACTGATGAAAGCCCGCCACATTGTGGCGGGAGCAAGGCCGTCCCCATCGCGCACATGCCGTCCCGGACGGGACGGCGTGAGCGAGGGGGGTAAGGAGGGACCCAACGGCGACGCCACGCCGCCCCAGCACTGCGTGCTGGGCTACCGTCAAACCGTCCCTCGCGGGACGCCAATGCGAAATGCACCGCCCCGTCAATGTCGGACTCGCCCGCCCAACCCGCGAGCTCGCGCGTGGCGTCCCACAGGGACGCCATGATGAAAGCCCGCCACATTGTGGCGGGGAACGCGCCTGGCCCATCACACGCCGTCCCGACGGGACGGCATGAACGACGGAGGTAAGGAGGGACTCAACGGCGACGCGACACCGTCCCAGCACTGCGTGCTGGGCTACCGCCAGTGTGTCCCTGCGGGACACATCCTGCGCGGTGCATCCGCGCCTCACGACGAGGCTCGCACGTCCACGACGCGACCTGGCGACGTCGCGCGCGTTGTCCCGACGTGCCGATGTCACCCGTGCTGTCCCGAATCGACCCTGCAATGAATGCCCCCCACATCGTGTCGCCGGCGATGCCGCCCGCATCGCGGGCGCGCCGTCCAAATGGGACGTTGCGATGAATGCCCCCGCGTCGTACCGGGGACAAGGCCGTCCCGTCGCGCGCTGCCGTCCCGGAACGTCGCGCTGTTGAAAGCCCGCCAAATCTCGGCGGGGGCAATGCCGCCCTCACCGCCGCCGCGCCGCCCGGAGCACACGCTGATGAAGGCTCGCCACCGCGTTACCGACCGGGCCGGCGGATATCCCGGATATCACCCGGCGGTC
>CAZVRR010000217.1:0-7010 GCA_964629745.1 uncultured Planctomycetales bacterium
CCGTGGCGTGGGCGACGCCCAGCGAGAGCACGGCGTGCGGATCGTCCTGCAGGCGGTGCAGCTCGCTCCAGAGCGGCTCGGGGATGGTCGCACCGCAGATCTTCGTGAAGCGGGAGATCTGGGCCACGTTCGTGATCGGCATGATGCCGGGGATGATCGGTACTCCGATCCCCCGCGCCCGGGCCCGGGCCACGAAGTCGAAGTATTTCTGGTTGTCGAAGAACAGTTGCGTGATCAGCGTCTCGCAGCCCGCGTCGACCTTGCGTTTCAGGTTCTCCAGGTCGGCCTGCGGACTGGCGGCCTCGACGTGTCCCTCCGGATAGCACGCGCCCACCACGCAGAAGTTGAAGTGCTGTCGCGCCAGGGCCACGAGCTCGCAGGCGTAGCGGAAGCCGTCCGGGTGCGGCGCGAAGCTCTGCCCCGCCGGCGGGTCGCCGCGCAGGGCGAGCAGGTTCTCGACGCCCGAATCCTCCAGGGCCTGAAGAATACCCCGCAGGGAATCACGCGACGCCCCGGCACAGGTCAGGTGCGCCATCGCCTCGAGCCCGTACTCGGAACGGAGGTGCTTGATCAGCTCGAGCGTCTGCCGCCGCGTACTGCCCGCCGCACCGTAGGTGACCGAGACGTACGTCGGGCGCAGTTCGCGGAGCAGGCCGAGTGCCTGTCGCAGTAGTTCGAAGCCGGCCTCGTCCTTCGGCGGAAAGAACTCGAACGAGAAGCTCGGCCGGCCACAGCTCAGCAGTTCACGAATTCGCATCAGCGCCTGTGCCTCGGTCTTCGCGAGGTGCCCGCGGCCGTCGTTGGTCGTCCCGCGGCGCCACGCCATTCCCGGCCCGTGCCGCCAGTTTCCGGGAGCCGCCCCGCGTGTCAAGCCGGGTTCTTTCCGCGGGCCCCGGCGGCCGCTACCATGGCCGTGCCCGGCCCGCTTCTCGAGTCCCGGCCCTGGGCACCGCCGGAGGAGCAGATGAAGATTCTAGTCGTCATCAAGCAGGTTCCCGATTCCACGACCACGATCAAGATCCGGCCGGACGCGGCGGACATCGAACGCGCCGGCGTCAAGATGGTCGTGAATCCGTTCGACGAGTTCGCCATCGAACAGGCCGTGCAGTTGCGGGAAAAGCGCTCCGACGTGGCGAGCGTGACGGCCCTGACGGTGGGTCCCGCAGCGGCCGCGGAGGGGCTGCGCATCGCCCTGGCCGTCGGGGCCGACCAGGGGATGCACCTCCAGGACGAGGCGTTCGACAAGCTGGACGAACTTCAGACGGCGGCGCTGATCGCGGCGGCGGTGCGCGGCGGCGGGCATGACCTGATCCTCACCGGCAAGCAGGAGATCGACCTCGACAGCGGTCAGCTCGGGCCGGCCCTCGCGGAGCTGCTGGATCTGCCCCATGTGGGGGCGTGTACGAAGCTGGAGCTCGCGGCGGACGGCAAATCGTTCGTGGCGCGGCGGCGCGTGGAGGGGGCCGAAGAGGTTGTCGAGGTGCGGCTGCCGGCGCTCATCACGGCGGAAAAGGGCCTGTGCGAGATGCGCTACCCGTCGCTGCCGAACCTGATGAAGGCCAAGAAGAAGCCGGTCCAGGTGCTGAAGGCGTCGGATGTGCCGGGATTCGGCGAAATTGCCGCCACGACCGGCGGGATGCGGCTACATCACTTCGAGCCGCCGCCGGAGCGCCCGCCCGGAAAGGTCCTCAAGGGCGAACCGGAGCAGGTGGTGCCGGAACTGGTGCGACTGTTGCGCCAGGAGGCCAAGGCGCTCTAGGCGCGAGGTGCCGCCGCACGCTGCGGCGCACGCGGCCGGCTGCTGTGCCAGGGGATAGGATCTGACGTGGGCTGATCGGCGGGCCCGCTCAGGAGGCGCGTGATGGTGCGCATGGCTCTGGCAACCGTCGCGCTCGGGCTGCTTGGCCTGTTCGGGTACTTCTACGCCACCGGCTCGGGTGAACACGGAAACGAACGCGCGCGGGAGGCAGCCTGGCAGGTCGGCGGCACGGTGAAGGACCAGGGTGTGCAGCAGATGGTCTGGGCGCGCCTGGCGGCAAAGTATGGCCTCGATGGCGCGCGGTTCCTGCACGTGCACTACCACGAGGGCAAGGTACTGATCTACGGACTGCTCCCCGCCGGCGCCGCGCCGCAGCAACTCGCCGGTGAGGTGGACGAACTCCCGGGGGTCCGCGAGGTCGAGGTCCAGACGCTGCCGCGGCCGGCGTACCTCGAGCCGCCGGCCAGCCAGCCCGCCGTCGCCCCGCCGGCGGCTCCGCGACGCCCATGAGCATGCTGCCGATTTCGCCTTCGCCGCAACCGATGCTGCAGGCCCTGCGCGAAGTGCGCGTGCATATCGCGGCGGAAAAGCTGGAGCAGGTGCGATTCTTTTACGAGGAACTGCTGCGCTTCATGCCGTGGCCGCCGCAGCACCAGATCCCCGGCGGCTGGGGCGTGGGTGACCCGACCTGTGGGCTGTATCTGCAATTGCGGCATGATCCGAAAGTGGACCCGGTGCGGCGGCGCTGCACACTCGTGGTGGCCTCACTGGATGAGTTGCTGGAGCGCCTGGGGGAGTACGGCTGGCCCGCGGAGCTCTTTCACGGGCTCGGCGTCGCCGATCGCTGGCTGGCGCTGGCCGATCCGGACGGGAATCTCCTCGAAGTACGGCAGGAGCAGCGACTGTAAGCGCTGCGGCCAGATCGACGGCGGGCGTGGCGCGAGAGGGGATGTGCGTTTCCCGCCACGATGTGGCGGGCTTTCATCGTGGCGTCCCTTCAGGACGCCAGTCAGCCGAGCAGGCACTTCGGGTTTTTCGGATCGGTTCTACCCGCGATACTCGCAGGCGGTGTTGCACGTTTCCTGCACACGCACAACGTCGAGCAGCGGCAGCGCGGGCTTGAGCCGCTGCCAGATCCACCGCGCCAGGACTTCCGATGTCGGATTCTCCAGCCCGGGGACC
Source organism: uncultured Planctomycetales bacterium (assembly GCA_964629745.1). GTDB lineage: Bacteria > Planctomycetota > Phycisphaerae > UBA1845 > Fen-1342 > JAAYXS01. The sequence goes on from CAZVRR010000217.1 coordinate 2,942, forward strand.
TCGTTGAGATAGTAATGGTCGAGCTGCGCCAGCAACGGCTGCATCGCCGTCTTGAGATCGGCGTAATCGATCAGGTAGCCGGACTCCTCAGGTACCGGCCCGGCCACCTCGATCTCGATGCGAAAGCTGTGGCCGTGCAGCCGACGGCATTTGTGCCCTTCCGGGAACGTGGGCAGGCGGTGGGCCGCCTCGAACGTGAATGCTCTCGTCAACCGCACCCGCACTGATGCACCTCACACGCCGCGCATGGTCGGCGACCAGATCACCTTGTGCAACTGCAGGTTGAGGCGTACGTCCAGCCGATCCGCGAGCAGCCAGGCCGCCAGGTCCGCCGGGTTGAGGCTGCCGAACACAGGTGCAAACAGCACCGTGCAGCGCTGCGGCAGGTGGTAGCGCTCGAGCACGTCTACCGCCCAGTCGTAGTCGGGCCGATCCGCGAGCACGAACTTCAGCTCGTCGCGCGGCGTGAGCAGGTCGAGGTTGGACCAGTCGTTCCGACTCTCCTCTCCGCTGCCGGGGCACTTGATGTCGACGATGCGCACCACGCGCGGGTCGACCTTCGCGATGGAAACGGCCCCCGACGTCTCGAGCAGCACCGTGGCATATTCGTCGCAGAGCCGGCTCATGAGCGGGTACACGTCGGGCTGGAGGAGCGGTTCGCCGCCGGTCACCTCGACGGTACGGCACCCGAATCCGCGGACGCGCTCGAGGATCTCGTCCAGGCTCATCCAGGAGCCCTCGTGAAACGCGTAGGCCGTGTCACACCACGTGCAGCGCAGGTGACAGCCGGTGGTACGGATGAACGCGCAGGGCACTCCGGCGCGCGTGCCCTCGCCCTGAATCGAATGGAAGATCTCGTGAATCCGCAGTCGCGCACCGGCCATGAGATATCGCCCAGGAATCGGTGGTCCGCAGCCCGCAGTCTACGATGCAGCCATGGCGTTCGGTAGCACGAGTCTGTCGCGCGGTGCGGCGCAAAAAAACAGGGCGTCAGATGCTCGAAGCACCCGACGCCCGCCGGACGTGCCGGGGGGAAACACGTACCGGCAACCCCATACTAGGCCTGCGGTTGGTCAAGGCAAGCTCAATTCTTGTTTATGTCCCGGTGCCCCGCGCCAGCCGCGCAGCGGGCAAAATTCTCCACGCACCAAGGAGGATTTACAGGGCGCACGACACCTTTTGCACAAGCGTTTTATAATCGCCCTGATGGACCTGTTTGCCGCTCAGCGCGATGCCGCATTGCAGCGGGTGCAGCCGCTCGCCGTTCGCATGCGGCCTCGTTCGCTCGCGGAGTTCGTGGGGCAGGAGCACTTCCTGGGGCACGGCCGGTTGCTGCGCCGCCTGCTCGAGGCCGACCGCCTGGGCAGCGCGATTTTCTACGGCCCGCCCGGGTGCGGCAAGACAACCTTGGCGCGCGTGATCGCGCAGCACACGCGTGCGGCGTTCGAAACCTTGCACGCGGCCGAAGCGGGCGTGAAGGACGTGCGGCAGGTCCTCGAGGCCGCGCGGGCGCGCCTGACCGCGGAGAATCGGCGGACGGTGCTCTTCCTGGATGAGATTCACCGCTTCAATCGTGCTCAGCAGGATGTGCTGCTGAAGGATGTTGAGGACGGCGTCATCATCCTGCTCGGCGCGACGACCGAGAATCCGTTTTTCGCCGTCAACAGCCCGCTGGTTTCCCGCAGCCAGATCTTCAAGTTCGAACCGCTCACTCCCGCCGAGTTGCGCGGGCTGCTCGAGCGCGCCCTCGCCGACGCGCAGCAAGGGCTCGGAGGCCAGCAGGTCGATGTCGATCCCGCCGCCCTGGAGCTGCTGGCGGAGCGCGCGGAAGGTGACGCGCGCCGGGCGCTCAGCGCGCTCGAGGTGGCGGCGCTGTCGCAGCCCGTCGACGCCCAGACCGGCCGGCGGCGGATCACCGTCGCGGCGGCCGCCGAGTCGATGCAGCGCAAGGTCGTGCCGTACGATGCGGGCGACGCGCACTACGATGTTGCGTCCGCGCTGATCAAGAGCATGCGCGGCAGTGATCCGGATGCCGCGCTGTACTGGCTGGCCCGGATGCTGGAGGGTGGGGAGGACCCGCGGTTCATTGCGCGGCGGATCGCGATCTGTGCGTCCGAGGACGTGGGGAATGCCGACCCGCAGGCGCTGCTGGTGGCGGCGGCGGCGGTGCAGGTCACCGAGCTCGTGGGCCTGCCCGAATGCGAGTATCCCCTGGCGCAGGCGGCCGTTTACGTGGCCTGTGCCCCGAAATCCAACGCGGTGACGCTGGCGATTCACGCCGCCCGGGAGGATGTGCGTGAGCGACCGGCGCTGCCGGTGCCCGTGCACCTGCGCGATCGCAGCTACCCGGGTGCCGCGCGCCTGGGACACGGCGCCGGCTACCAGTATCCGCACGATTATCCCGGCGCGTACGTCGCGCAGGACTATCTCGGCGCGGCACGGACGTATTACAATCCGACTCCGCGTGGATACGAGGCCCGCCTGCGCGCGTGGCTCGACCAGCGTCGCCAGACGCGGGCGCAGTCAGGGCCCGGTTCGCCGCACCAGGAACAACGTGAAGAAGGCACTCCGCCAGCAGATTCATGAACGCCTGGCGGCGCTCCCGCCGGAGCAGTGGCACGCGCGCAGTGCGGCGGCGTGCCGCCTGCTGTGCGGCACGTCCGAGTACCGGCGAGCCGACGTGGTGATGATCTTCCTGTCGATGCCGCTCGAGGTGGACACGACGGCCATCGCGATCCAGAGCTGGAACGACGGCAAGCGCATACTGGCGCCGCGCGTGTCGTGGGAGCAGCGCCGCATGCTGCCGGTCGAGATTCACTCGCTCACCACGGACGTGGAGCCCGGGCTGATGGGGGTGCGCGAGCCGGCGGAGGGGCTGCCCGTGCCGGTCTCCGACATCGACCTGGTGGTGGTGCCGGGACTCGCGTTCGACGAGCGCGGCAACCGGCTGGGCCGCGGCCGCGGCTTCTACGACCGCTTTCTCTCGCACCGCGACTTCCGCGGGGTTGCCTGCGCCCTGGCGCTCGAGGCGCAGATTGTCAGCGAGGTTCCCGTCGGGCCACTGGATATGCGCATCGACATGCTTGTAACCGACGCCGTCGTGCGCCGGTTTCCCACGCCTTAGCGCACGTTGAAGTAGCGTGCCTCCGGGTGATAGGCGATCACGGCGCTGGTCGACTGTTCAGGGTCGAGCTGGTACTCCTCGGTCAGCGCGACCTCGATCCGTTCCGGCCGCAGCAGCCGCATGAGCGGCTTCTGGTCGGCCAGCTCGGGGCAGGCCGGGTAGCCGAAGCTGTAGCGGCTGCCCTGGTAGCCCTGCTGGAACACCTTGCGAATCTCGCGCGCATCGTGATCGGCGATGCCCAGCTCAATCCGCACCTGCTTGTGGATGTACTCGGCCAGCGCCTCGGCGGTCTCCACGCCCAGCCCGTGCAGGAACAGGTAGTCCTGGAAGCGCGCCTCGTGGAACCAGGTCGCCGCCACCTCGGAGACGCGCCGGCCGGCCGTCACGAGCGTGCACGCGATCACGTCGGCCATGCCCTCGTGCAGCGGGCGCCAGAAATCCGCCAGGCACCAATAGGGCCGCTGCGTCTGGCGCGGAAAACGGAAGCGCAGCAGCTCGGGACCGTGGGCGGCGGGCGGTGCACCCGGCTCGGCGGGCGGCTGGAAGATGATCAGTTCCTCGCCGGCGGAGTTGCAGGGCCAGTATCCGTAGATCGCCTTGGGCGTGAGGATCCGCTCCCGTTCACAGCGTGCCACGAGTTCGCGGTAGATGGGGCGCACGTGCGTTTCGACGTAGCGCTTGAATTCCTCGGCGGGCCGGCCGCGCTTGCGGAATTGCCACTGCACCTGGAACAGCATCACCTCGTTCAGGTAGGCCAGCGCGGCGCGCACCGGGATCTCGCTGACCACACGATCGCCCCAGAACGGCGGCTGCGGCACCGGGTGCGTGTAGCGGAGATTCGAGCGCTGCACCGCCGGTGCGGCCGGTCGCGCGGGCGGCGGCGCGCCGTCGGCCGCGGCCTCTTCCACGAAATCCGCGATCGGCGTGACGCCGTAGCGTTGCCCG
>CAZVRR010000218.1:0-6994 GCA_964629745.1 uncultured Planctomycetales bacterium
CTCCCATTGATGCTCGCCGAGCGTCTCGTAGTCCATGAACAGGTTCACGACGTGACCGTGACCGTTCACCTGGTTGACCCAGCGCGCGAACTTGTCAGCCGTCAGCGGCCACTCGCGCCAGTTCTGATTGCCGAAGCGGAACGCGATGTCGTCGGACAGCCGGTAGTTCTTGAGCAGCAGCTTCACCGGCAGGCCGTTGGGCGGCGTGTAGAGGTACGTCGGCGAGCGGTAGCCGAGCAGGGCGTCCGCGCCCTCGCACAGCACCACGCTGAAGCCTTCCTCCGCCGCGCTGCGCGCCACGTCGTTGCTGTAAATCAGCTCGGTGTTACGGAAGACTTTCGGGTCCTGGCCGAACAGCTCCTTCATCGTCCGCCGGTGCAGGGCGACCTGCGCGCTGAATTCCTCGCGCGAGTACAGGAAGCTCAGCGAGTGGTAGTAGGTTTCGGCCAGGAATTCGACGCACCCGCTGCGGGCCAGCCGCTGGAACGAATCGAGCACCTCGGGTGCGAACATCCGCAGTTGCTCGAGCACCGGGCCGCTCAGGCTGTACGCCACGCGGAAGCGCCCCTCGTAGCGGTGGATGAGCTCTTCGATGACCGCGTTGGTCGGCAGGTAGCAGCGGTCCGCGACGCGCCGCGCGATTTCCCGGTTCCGCTCGTCATCGAAGTAATTCGAGTGACGGTCGAACACGCTGAAGCGGCGCAGACGAAACGGCTGGTGAACCTGGAAGTAAAAGCAGACCGAGGCCATGCTTGCCTTACTTGCGAACGTCCGCGAGCGTGCTCTCGTACACTCGCAGGCAGTTTCGGGCGGAGTCGATCCAGCTCAGACGCCGCACCTCGATGCTGCCATGATTTCGCAGGGTAGCCTGAAGCGGCGGGTGTCTCAAGACGGCCACGATCTTGTTGGCCATTTCGTCCACGTCCCAGAAGTCCACCTTCAGGGCATGCCGGAGGATCTCGGAGACGCCGCTCTGTTTCGAGATCAACACCGGGACGTCGTTGGCCAGGGCCTCGAGCGGGGCGATGCCGAACGGCTCGGATACCGAGGGCATCACGTAGAGATCCGCCATGCGGAACACGCGGCGCACGTCGTCGCCGCGCAGAAAGCCGGTGAACAGGACCTTGTGACCGATGCCCATCTGATGCGCCAGCTCAATCATGCGCCGCGTCATGTCGCCGCTGCCGGCCATGATGAAGCGCACGTTGTCCATCACTTCGAGCACGCGCTTGGCGGCCGCGAGGAAGTACTCCGGCCCCTTCTGCATCGTGATGCGGCCGAGAAACAGGACGATCTTCTCGTCGTGCTGGATCGGCGGCAGGGGGCGCGAATCGTCCAGACCGTCCTCTTCCACGGCGTTGTAGACGACCTCGACCTTCTTGGGCTCCACGCCGTAGTGCTGGAGAACCACGCTGCGCGTCAGGTGGCTCACGCAGACCACGCGCTGCGCGCGGTGCATGCCCGCCCGCTCGATGTCGTAGATCCGCTGGTTCACGTGCAGGCCGGATCGGTCGAACTCCGTGGAGTGCACGTGGACTACCAGCGGCTTGCCGGTCATGTCGGCCACCGCGATCCCGGCCAGGTAGGTCATCCAGTCATGGGCGTGAACCAGGTCAAACCGCTCGTCCGCGGCCATGTCGCACGCGAGTGCGGCGTAGCGCTGGATCTCTGAGAAGAGATCCCCTTCGTAGTCGCCGCCGGGCCCCGCACTCCCGGCAGGCGCCGCAATGCGCACCTGGACGGGGCGTTCGGCCGGCGCGCGCTCGCCCTCCTGGCCGGCGCTGGTGGCGGGCTCCTCGTCCTCAACCCCCGGGCTGACGTAAGGGCGGATGTCGGCGTCGAGCGCGAGAAACTGGATGTGCCGGAACTTCTCGGGCAGGCTGTACTTGGCGCCGCGACGCGTCTTCCCTTCGCGCGGTGCGCCGGGCGCCAGCAGTTGCACATGGCTGGCGTGGGATTGATCCACGGGGCGCGGCAGGACGAACAGCACCTCGGTGCCGAGCTGGTCCAGGCCGCGCGTCAGTCCATAGCAGGCTGTGCCGAGCCCGCCGCTGATAAACGGCGGAAACTCCCAGCCCAGCATAAAGACTCTCATGCCGCCCTCAGATGACACGGTTCAGCCTCTCCGGGCTGTCCCGGTCGGGCAATGCGGGTTCCCAAAGTTGTTACTATCGGCAATCTATGAGCCGCTTCACCAGGTTCATGCCTGGCTTGTTGGTTCGGGCCACGCTGGATCGACGACTTTACCGGGCTTTGCGGCGGCTGTCAATGGAGGCCCGTTCGGGTGACATGGGCCGTCGGAGCGTGTGGCGCAGCGAAAAGTTCGCAAGAAAATGTCCGCAGTGCTGGCGTAAGTTGCCGAACCTGGATATCTTGACACCGCACAGCGCACGCGACGCTGCCAAGCCCCAGTCAGGTGCGGCCAAGCGCCCGGCCGAGGCCAGCGGAGTTGGAGTGCGCCCGGCCGGTCCGAGATGGTGCTGTCGCTGGCAGCCCGGCGCCCTACAATCGGCTGGCGTGATTATCGGCGGTCTCGTCTGCGGCGATCTCACGGGCGCGGCCGGACGGGACGGAGATTGGAGTGTCGAAAACGAAGGCGCTACGAGTCCATACGCTCGCCAAGGAGTTGGGGGTCTCCAGCAAGGACATCCTCGACAAATGTCGTGCTGAGGGTGTTGAGCTGAAAAACCACATGGCTGCGATCCCGCTCGGGCTGGCTGAGTCCATCCGCGAGTGGTTCAGTACGGGCGATGACGTAACGTCCGTCGAAGTGGCAGACCGCGTTGACCTCGCCAAGGTGCGCAAACCGGCCCGGCGCGGCAAGCCGGCCGAGTCGGAAGAGCCGGCGGAAGAGCTTGTCGAGAAGGCGCCGCCGGACGAGGCCGTAACCGAGATCCAGGAAGCGGAGCCGCAGGAAGAGCGGGCCGCCGAGCCGCCGACGCCGGTTCCGGTCGAGGTCGTCGAACCTCCGGCGGCACCGCCGCCACCCGCCCCCGTCGAAATCGTCGCGGTTCCTTCGGAACCCGCCGCACCGCCGCCCGTGGTCATCCCGGCGCCGGAGATTCCGGCGGCACTGCCGGAAGAACTTCGGCCGGCGGCCACGATTGCGCTGCCGCCGGAGCCGATCGCCGTCCCCGAAACTCCCAGGCCGGTACGGCCGATCGCCGTGCCTGCGCCGCCGCCGCCGCCGGCCAAGCCCGTCGTGCTGGCCGGGCCGAAGCTGGTGCCCGCCCCCGCCGAACTGAAGGGCCCCCGGCTGGTGCGGTTCGAGGCGCCCGAGCCGGTTCGACCGCCCCGGCCGCGCAGCGCGCCGTTGGGTCCGCGTCCGGCGGCCACGGCGGAATCGGTGGCTCAACCGCTGGGACGCAAGGGGCGCGGCCGTGGTCGCGGGACGACGACCGAGGACGAAGCCGCGCGGTCGCGGTCGCGCAGTCCGCGCCGTCATGGGCACACCACCGACGTGGGCGAGCGGGTGAAGGAATGGCACGAGCAGGACCTGATCGAGCGCAAAGAGCGGCTGGCCAGCGCGACCGGCATGGGGCTGCGCGAACGCCGGGCGGCGGAGCGCCGCCGGCAGGCCGCGGCCACCGGGCCCGGGACGACGGCGCGCAAGGCGCCGATCGAGCTCACCGCCCCGATTCAGCTGAAGGACCTGTCCGCGGCCGTCGGCGTGCCGTTCGCGGTGCTGACGAAGAAGCTCATGGAGCATACCGGGGCGTTGTGGACGATTAACCAGTCCGTCGACGCCGAGACACTCGAGCTCCTGGCGATGGAGCTCGATCTTTCCATTTCGGTGGCGAAACAGAAGACGGCGATGGAGCGGTTAAGCGACGAGTTCAAGGAGCGCGAGCGCGCGGATCTGCGGCCGCGTCCGCCGGTCGTCGCGATGCTGGGCCACGTCGATCACGGCAAGACGTCGCTGCTGGATGCGATTCGCAAGGCCCACGTGGCGGAGGGGGAAGCGGGCGGGATCACGCAGCACATCGGAGCCTACCGCGTCGAACGTGGCGGCTGGCACGTGACCTTCCTCGACACGCCCGGCCACGAAGCCTTCACGGCGATGCGCGCCCGCGGGGCCAACATGACCGACGTGGTCGTGCTGGTGGTCGCCGCGGACGACGGGGTGATGCCGCAGACGATCGAGGCGATCAACCACGCCAAGGCCGCCGGCGTGCAGATCGTCGTCGCGCTGAACAAGATCGACCTGCCCAATGTCGACTTGAACCGCATCTACGCGGAGCTTTCGGAGCAGGGCCTGATTCCCTCCGAGTGGGGCGGCAACACGGACGTGATCAAGACCAGCGCCGCGACCGGGCAGGGCGTCGACGAGCTCGTCGCGCACCTCAGCACGCTGGCCGAGCTGATGGACCTGAAGGCCGATCCCACGGTACCGGCGCAGGCCACCGTCATCGAGGCGCAGATGCGCGAAGGCCACGGCGTCGTGGCACAGGTCCTGGTGCGCGAGGGCACGCTTCGGACGAGCGATATCGTGGTCTGCGGTCCCGGCTACGGCCGCATCCGCATGCTGCGCGACGACAAGGGCCGGCGCGTGACCGAGGCGCTGCCGGGCTGGCCGGTCGAGGTGAGCGGGCTGGGCGAACTGCCCGGCGCCGGCGACCAGCTCTTCCAGGTCACGGACCAGCGCCTGGCGAAGGAGATCGCCGACGAAACGCGCCAGCAGCGCCGGGCCGAGTCGCTCGAAGCGCTGCGCAAGCCGCGCACGCTGGAGGAACTGCTCGCCGCGGACGACCAGCAGCAGGTGCCCGAGCTGAACCTCATCGTCAAGGCCGATGTGCAGGGCTCGGTCGACGTGCTGAAGAAGACGCTCTCCGAGTTCCCGACCGAGAAAGCCAACCTGCGGCTGCTGCACACCGCCGTCGGCGCGATCACCGAAGCCGACGTGCAACTGGCCCGCGCCTCCGATGCAATCATCATCGGCTTTCACGTGGTGGCCGAGGACCGGGCCCGCCAACTCGCCGACGAGCTGGGCGTCGAGATCCGCTCGTACCGCGTGATCTACGAGATCCTCGGCGACATGCACAAGGCCCTGGCCGGGCTGCTCGAGCCGGTGCGGCGCCTGGAGACGCGCGGGACCGCCGAGGTGCGCCAGATCTTCAACATCACGCGCGTGGGCGTCGTCGCCGGCTGCCGCGTGACCAACGGCACCATCGCGCGCAACAACCGCATCCGCGTGATTCGCGACGGGCGCGTGGTGGTGGAAGACCGGGCCATGCAGTCGATGAAGCACGTGAAGGACGACGTGCGCGAGGTCCGGGCGGGCATGGAATGCGGAATCAAGCTGGACGGATACGACGACCTCAAGCCGGGCGACGTGCTGGAAGGGTACGAGGTCGTGGAAGTGGCCCAGGAGCTGTAGCGACGCTCGGCGGGCCGTGGGGCGGCGCGACGTGGTGGTCGGTGTGCTGCGAGTTCGGCTCGGCATCTTCGAGGCGCTGTCGTTGAAGGACAAGCGTCGGGTGACCAAGAGCCTGAAGGACCGGCTGGGTGCGCGGCACAACATCTCGATCGCGGAGATCGACGACCTGGACCACCGGCAGGCCGCCACGCTGGGCATGGTCATGATTGCGAACGAGGCCCGCTTCGTGGAAAGCGCACTGCATAAGATCGTGGATGAGATTCGCGCGTTCACCTCCGCCAGCCTGCTCGAGTACGAAATCGAATGGCTGTGAACGCACGCTCCAGGACCCTGCAATCGAGGCGGTCGTGTCTCGTCGAACCGAGCGCATTGGAAACCTGATCCGCGGGATCGTCTCCGAGGCGATTCAGCAGCGGCTGTCGGACCCGCGCATCGCGCCGGTCACGTCCATCACGTACGTGGACGTCAGCGCGGACCTTTCGCTGGCCCGAATCCACGTCAGCGTGCTCGCAACGCCGCCGCGCCGGGAGCTCTGTATCACGGCCCTGCAACATGCCGCCGGTCGCCTGCGCGGGGCCGTGGCCGAGCAGGTGCGCATGCGCCAGGTCCCGCGCCTGGAGTTCGTGCTGGACGATTCGTTGCAGCGTGCGTTCGAGACCGTGCAGGTCATCGACAATGCGATGGTCGAGCTGGGCGAGCCGGCGCCATGGGAGCGCCCGCCGCGCCCGGACCCCGCCGCCGATCCTGCGCCACCCGAGACGGCCGGCCCGGCCCCCGCGGAGACCGCCGCGCCGAAACCACCCCCCGCTGCCCAGGAGGATCACTGACCGATGAGGGGCGCCACCCAGTGTACGCGGCGGCTCAAGACGCTGTTTTCCTCGCTCCGCTCCAAGCTGGGCAAGCTCGCTCCGCCCACCGGGGGCGATGCCCTGACGCAGTGCATTCTGGGCGTGCTCTCGCGCGACGTGCCGGAATCCAAGGCGCGCGAGGCACTCGACCGCATCCGCGCGCTCGTCGTCGACTACAACGAACTGCGCGTGATGCCGCCGCTGGAGGTGGCCGAGGCGGTGGGTGACTACCCGGATGTGCGCCTGAAGTGCGAAGACATCTCGCGCGCCCTGAACAAGATCTTCGCCCTCAACCACGCCGTCAGCCTTGACCACCTGTCCGGCCAGTCCCGCAAGGAAACAGTGGTCTTTCTCGATAAGCTCGACGGGCTCGAGCCGTATACCCGCGCGCGGATCCGGCTGCTCGGGCTGCAGCAGCACGCCGTCCCGCTCGACGAGGCGATGTGGGCCTTTGCGCGGCGCGAAGCCATCGTCGATCCGCGCTGCCCGCTCGAGGAAGCCCAGAGCTTCCTGGAACGCCAGATTCGCGAGGGCGACGCCCTGGAATTCGTGGCCCTGCTGCATCGCCAGGCCTGGAACGAAATGGCCAGCGCCGTGCGCAAGCGCGAAGTAGCCCGCATCGTCAGCGTCCCGCCCGACCGCACGGCCCGCAACATGCTGCAAATGATCGGCGCCGCGGCGGTTCCACTGCCCGAACCGGCGGCGGAACCGTCGGCGCCCGCCACCACCGCCAAGACAAAGGCCAAGCCGGCGCGGGGCAAACCGAGTG
>CAZVRR010000219.1:0-6990 GCA_964629745.1 uncultured Planctomycetales bacterium
GTGTGCGTGCCGGGGCTGCCGCTGTCGGCGAAGCGGAGGCACACGAGCAGCGTCAATCCGAGCAGGAGGGCAAGGGTCATGAGCATCGTTCTGGAACTCCTGGACGCGGACGCAGCGTGCGCGCCCGGGCGGCTAGCTTAGCTGCGCCGCCGCGCGAGCGAAACGGTGCGCGCCTTGCGTAGCCAGGCTGGAGTGATTTCGAGGAAACCGGCAGCGTTCGAGCGCAGGGCGGCGCCACCCGGCAGGCCGGCTTGCCCCCTGAAACCGAAACTGCGGCTCCGCACGGGGCAACAACCCCACACGGGCCGCAGTAAAAGTTCTCGTCTGTTCTATCGACAGTTTACGGCGGGCCTTGAGCGCTAGAAGATCGATTTTCCCCAGCGGCTGTCGAAGGCCTCGTCGTTAATGATCGCAAAATACCCGTTGTCGTCGTACTCGAGGCCGTACACGGCGTCGGCGATGCCACGCGACATAAACCAGTAATGCAGCGCCTCGTAGAGCTCGCGCTCTTCAGCCTCTTCAGGCAGCATAAGGTCCACGGAACGGACTTCGGTGTTTTCGAATCCGCAGCGAGGCACGCATCGGATTGTCGTCGCTGTCATTTTCACCGCAGCACCCAGCACTATTCCCATCACTTCCGCGGCTTCACCGGATTATACGCCGTTCACGCGAGTCGTTTCAATTGCGTAATCACCGGCCTACTTAACTGCTCGCTGCTATGTATTATTCCGCAGTCCGCTGATGGATAGATAACCGCTGCGTAAAAAACGCGTCGATTTTTATTTACGCCCGGGAAGCGCTTCGATCAGCTGGTCCATCTCCTCCGGCGAGTTATAAAAGTGCGGGCTGGCCCGCAGGCGTCCGAGCCGGCTCGCCACCACGACCTTGAACTCGCTGCGCAGGTGCTTGCGGAGCGCCTCGAGATCGTGTCCCTCGCAGGAAAACGTCACGATTCCGCTCCACTCGCTCGAGGTGCGCGGGCTGTGAATCGTCCAGCGCTTCGCTCGTAACCCCTCGCACAGCCTGTCAGTTAGATCTTTCACGCGCTTCTGCACCTGGTCGATGCCCACTTCGAGCAGCAGTTGGATCGACGCACCCAGGGCGCAAATTCCGGCCAGGTTGTACACACCGCTGTCGAAGCGCCGCGCATCGTCGCGCAGGTCAATCTTGATCTCGTTTGTCTCGTACCCGTGCTTCATCGCCAGGTAGCCGATCTCCGTCGGGTGCAGATGGCCGATCAGCTCACGTTTGCAGTAGAAAATACCGGCCCCTTCCGGGCCGCACAGCCACTTGTGTCCGTCGGCGGCCAGGAAATCGATGTTCATCGCACGCACATCGATCGGGTGGACACCCAGCGCCTGGATGGCGTCCACAAACAGGAGCACCCCCTTCTCCTTGCAGAGCTCGCCCAGCCGCGTCAGGTCGGTCCGGAAACCGGTCGACCACTGGACCGCCGAGATCGCCACCACGCGCGTCCGCCGATCGATGGCCGCGACGAGCCGGTCGAACGGGATGCGCCCGTCCTCCTCGGCCACCCGCTTCAGCGAAACGCCGCGCGTCCCGAGGTTCAGCCACGGGTACACGTTTGCGGCGAACTCCATCTCCGTGGACACCACGTTGTCGCCGGTGACCCAGGCGATGCCGTTGGCGACGTAGTTGATGCCCTCGGAGGTGTTCTTGACGAACGTGACTTCCTCCGGGTCGGCGTGGATCAGGCGGGCCGCGGCCTGCCGGACGCGTTCGGCCGCCCGGTAATACGTACCCTCCAGGTAGGCCGAGTGGGCGAGCTCGTTGGCATACCCGGCCATCGCCGCCGCCGCCGGCGCCGACAGCGGCGCGATCGCAGCGTGGTTCTGGAAGTTGTACTTCCCCGTGATCGGAAACTGGGCTCGGATCTCGTCCAGCGTCATCAGGCGCTCCACTCACTTACTACTACGGGCGCGATCGCCATTGCATTCTAGCTCCAGCGCCAGTGCGCCCGATTAAAACCGGCCGACGCATACGTTATCGGCACGACCGGCCCCCGGCGCCCCGCCGATTGCGATGGCCGCCCGGGCCGTTAAGATTACGCTCGGACGCCCGGCCGGGAAGCAGCCGGCGCGCCGCCCGCCACGGATCACACATGAGCGAAATGACACCCCGCCAGATCGTCCAGGCACTGGATCGCCATATCGTCGGGCAGGAGGAAGCCAAGCGCGCGGTGGCGGTGGCTATCCGTAACCGTTGGCGGCGGTTGCAGTTGCCGCCGGATCTCAGCGAAGATGTGCACCCCAAGAACATCCTGATGATCGGGCCGACCGGGGTCGGAAAGACCGAGATCGCCCGGCGCCTGGCGCAACTGATCAAAGCGCCGTTCGTCAAGGTGGAAGCGACCAAGTTCACGGAGATCGGCTACGTCGGGCGCGACGTGGACAGCATCGTCCGTGATCTTGTCGAGCGGGCGCTCGTCCTCGAACGCGAACGCGTCGCCGAGACGGTCCGGACGCGTGCCGCCCAGCTCGCCGAAGACCGCGTGCTCGACCAGTTGCTGCCGAGCGGGCGTCCGGACCCGACGGACGCCGAGCAGCAGGAGCGCCGGCAGCGCACGCGTGACAAGCTGCGCAGCCAGTTGCAGTCGGGGGCGCTGGACGACCACATGGTGGAGATCGAGCTCGAGCAGCGCATGCTGCCGGTGCACGTGCTGGCGACGACCGGCCTCGACCAGATGGGGCCGGACTTCGAGCAGTTCATGGAGCGGCTCATGCCGCCGCGCACGCGCCGCCGCCGGGCCCAGGTCCGCGACGCGCTGGAGATCATGACGCAGCAGGAGATTGACCGGCTGATCGACCAGGACGCGTTGCAGGCGGCGGCGGTGCGCAGCGCCGAACAGACCGGCGTCGTGTTCCTGGACGAGATCGACAAGATCTGCGGCACGCGCCTGGCCGAGGGCGGCGGGCCGGACGTGTCGCGGAGCGGGGTGCAGCGCGACCTGCTGCCGCTCGTCGAGGGGACGACCGTCAGCACGCGGTACGGGCCCGTCCGCACGCACCACGTGCTGTTCATCGCGGCGGGCGCCTTCACGCAGGCGCGGCCCAGCGACCTGATGCCCGAGTTGCAGGGTCGCTTCGCCAACCGCGTCGAACTCCAGGACCTGACCGCGGAGGACTACTACCGCATTCTCACGGAGCCGCAGAACGCGCTGATCAAGCAGCAGATCGCGCTGCTCAGCGCGGAGGGCGTGCACCTGACGATCCAGGACGACGCGATCGCCGAGATGGCGCGGATGGCCTTTCGCGCGAACGAGCTGCTCGAGAACATCGGGGCCCGCCGGCTGTACACCATCGTCGAAAAGGTGATGGCCGAAATCGCCTTCAACGCGTCGGATGCCGCCAACCGGGAGGTCACGATCGACGTGGACTACGTGCGCATCCGCCTGGCCGACGTGCTCGAGGACGAAGAGCGCAGCCAGTACGAGTTATAGGTCGGCAGCCGCCGGGCGTCCGGTTCCAGGAACTGCCCCGGAATCCGGGTGCTTCCCGCGCAACGTGCTTGCATCGGCCCCGCCCAAAGCGGACAATCGCACCGAACGATCGGATGGGCTCCGCCGGGGCACGCTGTGAAGGGGCTGCGCGGCTGACGGGAAGCGCGGCGCCGGGCGTGCGCCGTCGCCCGCCGGAGGTGCAGCATTACAAGGGGTCCTTGCGGCGTTGCCGGGCTGCTCATGCTGTCGACGGTGCTGTGCGCCGATACGCTGCACGTGCCCCGCAATTTCCCGACCATCCAGGCCGCCCTCGACGCCGCCGCGAACGGGGCGGAGATCGTCCTGGCGCGCGGCGTGTACTCCGGCGCGGGGAACCGCGAGCTCGATTTCCATGGCAAGGCGCTGACGCTGCGCTCGGCCACCGGCCAGCCCGCCACGTGCGTGATCGACTGCGGCTTCAGCACGCGCGGGTTCTACTTCCACTGCGGTGAGACGGACAAGACCGTGCTTTCTGCACTGACGATCCGCAGCGGCCAGTCCATCTGCGGCAGCGCCATCGCCTGCGAGTATTCCAGCCCGACCATCAGCGATTGCGTGCTGACCGGGAACACCGCCAACGACGGCGGCGCGCTGCACTGCCTGTCCTCGAGCCCGACCCTGGTGCGCTGCACGATCTCCGGCAACGCCGCCTCCGGCGAGGGGGGCGGCATCTATTGCACCCTGTCCAACCCGACGCTGACCGACTGCACGATCACCAACAACACCGCGTTCGCCGGCGGCGGGGGCATGTACTGCCACTTCTCCAGCCCGGCGCTGTCACGTGTGACGTTCACCCGGAACAGCGGGCGCTTCGGCGGCGCGCTGTTCTGCAACCTGGCCAGCCCGGTCCTGACCGATTGCACGCTGCGTGAAAACGCCGCACTCGGCGTGCGCAGCTACGGCGGAGCGGTGTTCGCCTATGCGTCGCACCTGCTGCTCACGGGTTGCACCCTGGCGAACAACTCGGCGCTGGGCGCGGATGCCCGCGGCGGGGCCGTGTACGCCTACTATGAACCGAGCCTGCTGCTGAACTACTGCACGTTGACCGGCAATCGCGCCACCGGCGCGGGCGGCGGAGTGTATTGCTGCGAGGCAAATGCCACGCTGCGCAACTGCACGCTGGTGGACAACGCGGCGGGCGAGCGCGGCGGCGGCATGTATTGCCAGCAGAGCAACCCGACGCTCACGAACTGCATCGTGTGGTCCAATTCGCCCCAGGCCATCGCAAGCCACGGCAGCACGCCGCTTGTGAAATCCTGCGACGTGCAGGGCGGCTGGCCCGGTCGCGGAAATTTGGACGTCGATCCACGGTTCGTCGGCGGCGGCGATCTGCGGCTGCGCGGCGATTCCCCCTGTATCGATGCCGGAACCACCGACCTGCCGCCATCCTGGAAGCCGGGCGACCTGCCTTCGTCGCCGCCGCTGCTCGACGGTGATGGCGACGGGATCGCGCGCGCGGACCTTGGCAGCGCGGAGTACGCACCGCCGGTACGCGTCGTCTCGGGGCCGGAGGTCCCCTGGGACACGGTCGGCGACACCACCGCGTGGGCCGGCGGATCCACCGCCTGGTCCGACGCGCCCACCGATTCGGTGGCCGCCGTCGCTGCGGACGCGCCGGCCGGGACTGCGGAGCCAGGCGACGACGTGCCCGGCGACCTGGACTGCGACGGCCTGGCGAACGCCGGCGACATCGACGCCTTCCTCCTGGCGGTGCTCGATCCCGCGCGCTACGGCGTCGCCTACCCGGGCTGTCGCCGTTCGACCGCGGACCTGAACTGCGACGGTCTCGTGGACGCACTGGACTTCCAGCGCTTCGAGGCCTGCCTGAACGGCGACTGCGCACCGTGTCCGACGATGGCCCGTAGACGCGCTGCGCCGGATCCGACAGAATGATGCACCGCGGACGCCGACCGCGCGACCGCGAGGAATCGTGGGCATGGCCTTTGCTTCTGCGGCACGTCGGCACCGCGTTCGGCTGATCAATCCGAACTCCCCTCTCTCGAATATCACGATGCCGGAGATCATCCGGCAGATGACCTTCACGCGCAAGGCGCTGTTCGCTCCGACCGGCCTGATGATCACGGCGGCCGTCACGCCGCGGCACTGGCAGGTCGAGCTGGTGGACGAGTGCACGCTCAGCATGCCGCACGCGGCGCGGGCCGACGTCGATCTCGTCGGAATCACGGCCATGACGACGCAGGCGCCGCGGGCCTACGAACTCGCCGACGCCTACCGCCGGCTGGGCGTACCGGTCGTGCTGGGCGGGATTCACCCCAGTGCGCTGCCCGACGAGGCGCTGGGCCACGCGGATGCGGTGTGCCGCGGCGACGCCGAGTCCACCTGGCCCCACCTGCTGGCGGACTGGGAGACGGCCGAGTCCGCCGGCGGAGAACCGCGCGCCGGGCTGCGGCGGATCTACGACTGGACGCAATTCGAGACGGCGCCGATTGCGACCCCGCGGAAGGACGTGATTCGCCCTGCCGATTACCTGGTGGCCAACCCGATTCAGACGACGCGCGGCTGTCCGCACAACTGCAACTTCTGTACAACGCCCGCTGTTTTCGGCCGCAAGTACCGCCAGCGCGAGATTCGCGACATCGTCGAGGAGATCCGGGCGGCGAAGGAGGAGCGCCGGGCGTGGTGCTACATCTTCGCGGACGACAATTTCGGCGGGAATCACAAGTGGGCGATCGAGCTGTGCGAGGCGCTGCGTCCGCTGAAGGTCGCGTGGGCGACACAGTGTGACATCCTGATCAGCCGCAACGACCGCCTGCTGGAAACCATGCGCGCCAGCGGCTGCGTGGGCCTGATCCTCGGGCTGGAAAGCCCGAAGCAGGAGACCCTGGGCGTGGCGGGTAAGAAATTCGTGCAGGCCCAGACCTACGCGCAGCGCATCCGGAAGATCCAGAGCTACGGCATCAGCCTGTGGGGCGCATTCATCTTCGGCTTTGACACTGACACCTGGCGCGACTGCCTGGGTGTCTGCCGCTTCGCGCAGCGGATGAACCTCGCGATGAGCTGCTTCCCGATCCTGACGCCCTACCCGGGGACGGCCTTCTTTGAGCAGTTTGCACGCGAGGGCCGCCTGCGCACGCGCGATTGGCTGCGCTACAACGGGGCCTCGGTCGTATTCCAGCCGCGGCAGATGACACCCAAGCAACTGCGCCATGCCCAGATGTCAGCCTTCGCCGAGTTCTTCTCGCTGCGCTCGTCGTTCCGGCGCCTGCGGCTCATTCCGTTCAAGTCGCGCGCCTGGGTCGCAAACCTGGCCATCTGGAAGGGCATTCGCTATTACTATGGACGAAAGGGGCGCCAGGTGCCGCAGTTCCGCGACTTTCTCGATCCGCGCGCTCCGGCCTGGAACTACCCGGACGAGGAGTGGGCGCGCCGGGAGCCGCAGGCGCTGATCGCCGCCGCCAAGGCGGAAACATGGCCCGCGGCGCTCGCAGCGAACCTGGCGCCGAGTGACCCGCTGGTGGCAGCGGCCCTCG
>CAZVRR010000220.1:0-6898 GCA_964629745.1 uncultured Planctomycetales bacterium
GGGCGCGGGGAACGGCGCGTGAGCCTCGCCGCCGCGCCGGCGACTCCGGCGCCCGCGTCCGGCGCGGCCCCGGCCTCGCCCGCCGGCGTGCCGCGGAGCGTTCCGGTCTGGCCCTGGCTGCTGGCGCTGCTGGCGTGCAGTGCGCTGCTGGGGTTCTACGATCTCGACGGGGGTGCGCGCTTCGAGCCGATCGACTGCTGGGTCGCCCAGACGGCGCGCGAGATGCGCGAAGCGGGCGAATGGCTGATCCCGCGTTTCGCCGGCGAGGTGCGCATGCAGAAATCGCCGGGGCCGTACTGGGCAGTCATGCTCACGTCCCTGGCGCGCGGAACGCCCGTCGACGAGGTCAGCGCCCGGATTCCGAGCGTCTGCGCCGGCCTGCTGCTGGTTGTCACGATCTTCTGGCTGGCGCTGCAGATTGCCGGCGCGCGGGCGGCGATCTTCGCCGGCTTCGCCGCCGCCAGCAGCACGCTGTTCCTGTGGTGGTCGCACCGTGCGGCCTCCGACCTGGGCCTGAGCGCCTGGACGACCCTGTCGCTGGCGAGCCTGTGGATCGCGTCGGAGACGCGGCCGCCGGGGCCGGCACGCGGGCTGCTCTGGCTGCTGGGCTACTTCGCGGCGGGCATGGGCATGCTGTACAAGATGCCCATGCCGCTGGTCGTTGTGGGCCTGCCGGCCGCGGTGTACATCCTCCTGCGCCGGCGCCTGTCGGTGCTGCGCAGCGGCTGGCACCTGCTGGGACTGCTGGTCTTCCTGCTGCCGTGGCTGCCGTGGGCGCTGGCCGTAAACCTGCGCGAGGGCGCCGCGCTGGCCAAGTGGAAGGTCGAGTTCTTCGACCGCTTTACGGGCGACCTGCCGAATGTCACCGGCCAGAGCCAGTGGCCGTACCTGTTCTTTTACCTCATCCCGCCCCTCATCTACTGCCTGCCCTTCACGCTCTCACTGCCGGGCGCCCTGGTCCGCGGCTTCCGTCGCGAGCCCGGCGTGCGCCGCGACGGCACGATCTTCCTGCTCGTGTGGTTCCTCAGCCTGCTGGTGTTCTTCACGGCGTCCGCCGGAAAGGAACTGCGTTACTTTCTTCCGGCCCTGCCGCCGCTGTTCGTGCTTCTCGGCATCGAGCTGGCCGCGGTCTTCGATCCGCAGCGGAAGGTCCGGCCCGCGCTGGTTCTGCTGACCGTGGCCGCGGTGTGGGTGCTGACGCCGGTCGCACTGGCATCGGCAGGCTACTGGGGCCTCTACAAGCGCTGGTGGCTCGAGCGCGGGCAGTACGAGCTGGCGGGAATGGTGGAGTGGCCCGCCGTACTGCGCGCCTACGGGATTGCGGCGGGGGTGCTCGTGGTGGGCTTTAGCCTCGCGGCGTGGCTGTATCAGCGCCGGCGCGCGCATGCGTCGTTTGCCGCGCTGGTCGGAACGATGTGGGTCATGTGGGCGTGGGCCTGGCCGCAATTCGCGCCGCTGATCATGAACCAGCGGCCGTTCATCGACTTCGCCGCCCAGTTGCAGCAGGTGCTGCCGGCCGTCGCGCCCGCGCCGGTCCTGCACGTCGGCACGCAGGATTCGCGCGTGATCTGGTACGCCAACGCACGGATTCCGCGGCTGATCGACCAGCTCCAACTGCTCCAGGAGCAGGGCTATCGCCGCACGCTGGAATACGAGGTGCGCCGGTATGGCGAGGAGATGGTGGCGCGCCTGGCAGCCGAGGAACCTGTGCTGCTCGTGAGCACGCTCAGCGACTACCTGATGTTCGTGAACGAGGCGCCGCGGGAGCTGGGAGCCCAGGGACGCCCGCTGCCGCCACTGCACCTGTGGTTGCAGGCGCGCTACGGGCGCGAGGACCGGCATTTCGTCGCCTTTAGCAACCGCCCGCCACCGTTCTCCGAGCCGCAACTGCGGCTCACGCCGGCCCTGCGCAAGCGGCTGGCCGAAAAGAACCGCGTGGTCGAGTGGCAGCCGTGGCATGACCCCGGCGCGAGCTGATGTGGTACGCGCTGCGACGATGGTTGCTCGAACGGACTGAGGCGCCGCGCCCCGCCCTGGCGCTGCGCTATATCGCGGAATACGCAGCCCTGCGGCTCTGGTGCCTGGTGATCGGGTGCTTCCCGATCGAAGCCAACCGCGCCACGGCGCGCTGCATGGGCCGGGTCTGGTGGTGGCTGCTGAAGCGCCACCGCGACCGGGCCATGGACAACCTGCGGCCCGCCCTGGGCCGCGACTACACCAATGCGCAGTTGCGCATGATCGCCCGCGCCTCGTTCGAGCACTTTGCGCAGCTCTATCTCGTCGAGCTAGCCCTGACGCCGCGCCTCGTGAACCGCTGGTCATGGGCCCGCTACGTCGAGCTCGACGGCCTCGGGCCGGCCCTGCGCGAACTGCTGAGCTCGCGCGGCGTCATCATGCTCACCGGACATTTCGGCAACTACGAACTGCTCGGCTTCACGATCGCCCGGCTCGGCCTGCCGCTGGTCGCCGTCATGCGCCCGCTCGACAATCCGCTGATCAATGCGTATCTGGAGCGCGCACGGCGCGCCGGCGGCCTGTCGCTGCTGTACAAGAAGGGGGTGACGCAGGCGGCCACGCAAGTGATCGCTGCCGGCGGCACGCTCTGCTTCATCGCCGACCAGGACGCCGGGCGCAAGGGCCTGTTCGTCGATTTCTTCGGCCGGCCGGCGTCGACGTACAAGTCGATCGGCCTGCTCGCCATGCAGTTCAACGTGCCGATCATCGTCGGATCAGCCACACGCATCGGCCGCGCGTTCCGTTACCGCATCTCGGTGCAGCGTGTCATCCAGCCCGCCGAGTGGGCGGACCAGCCGGATCCGCTGCGCTGGATCACGCAGACGTACTCAAACGCGTTGGAATCGGCGATCCGACGGGCCCCCGCACAATACCTGTGGGTTCATCGGCGCTGGAAACACCAGCCCCGCGCCGGCTCGCGCCCTCACCCGCCGGCCGAGCGCCTGGTGTCCGGCTTGGACGGCGCGCCCTTGCCGGGCCCCTGACCGTCGGACTTCTCCTCCTTCGCCGCAGCGACGGCCTCCGCACGCGCACGCTCCAGCAGCCGGCCATACTCGTCGAGCAGCCAGTCGCTCAGTTGCTTGGTCGTCGCGACGCCGTACCACAACACGCCGGCGGCACCGAGCGCGACGAGTACGAGGATTGCGGTCCAGCTTGGCACGTGTCAAACCCTGGCCGGGCTCGCAGCCGGGTGCGTCCGTGCCGTGCGGCCACAAGCGATCTCACCATCTGTGCGGCGGCGTCGCGCTCCGAGCGCGGCTTCCGCTAACGGTATCGGCGGACAGGCACCGTGGGTGCAGTGAGCGCTGGAGATGCCGATAAAAGGACGATCGTCTTCACGCCCCACCCGGGGCGGACCGCATGATCGCGTGCGGCCCGCCCGTAGCAGGGATTCAGCAGGCGGCCCAGCCACAGTGATTGGCGCAGTGCAGGCAACCCTCCTGCCGGGCTACAGTTCCCCCGCACGCCGGGCAGCGCAGGCTGTAGTGTGCCGCCGCATCATGATGGTGGCGCACGGTGCCCAGCAGGGCGGTGAGCGCCGCCGACCGCTCGCGCAGGGATGGCATGACGCTCGGCGCGGGAGCGGCCTGCAAGGTCAGCCCCGCCGCCGGCGCCCGCACCGGGCGACTGGCGAGTTCCGTCACCGGCGCGCCGGACGGGTCCGCGACCGTGAGTTCCTGGTCGGTCGCGCCGTGACCGTTGCCGTTTCCGTTCGCCGCGCGGCGCAGCTTGCCGCGGGGGCGCGGCGGCGCTTCGTCGCAGGCGACGGCTGTGGCGCCGGTCGGAGCCGGCGCCACGGCCGTCTCGGTGCCGCGTCCCCACAGGCTGGGCCCCTCTTCCGCCAGCCGATTGCGCCGCGGAGGGCGGCGGATGGCGTCCCCGTGCCCGTTGCCCCCATCCCCAGCCGGCGTCTCGTGCTCGGGGAGGTGGGCCGGTGCACCGCGTCCCGGCGGCAGTGGCGCGCTGGCCGGGTCCGCCGCGGCGATGGAGCGATCGGTGACCGATTCGGCCTGCGGGGCCGGGTTGTCCAGGTCGGCCAGGTCGATTTCTCCCAGCAGCAGGGCACGCAGACCGAAGCGCTCCTTGGCCCGCGCGTACTTCTTCAGCGCGCAAGCCAGGCCGTCCGGCAGCGACATGATCCGGCCGGCCCGCGTCGGGATTTGCAGCGAGGACCCGATGCCTTCCCACTGCTTGATCAGGTGCCGCAGGCTCCCCCCGGCGCGCAGCCACAGCGAGGCGATCCGGCACAGCCCCTCGAGATCGCTGTTCGCCACGTCGCCACCCTTGCCGAGCTGGGCGAAGATCTCGAGTTCCCGCTGCGTCCGCGGGTCCACCGTGATCTTCACGTGCATGTTGCCGAAGGGCGTCATCTGGCGGATCCGGAAACCGCTGACGATTTCCGGCAGATCGGCCGGCTCGAGGTACGGCGGCGCCGCCACGGCACACCCGCACGGATCTGCAGACCCGCCCGAGTTCGGCCGGGACGGCCGGGTGGTACGCGGACGCGCGGACGGGCGTGACTCGTGCGGCGGCGGGCTCGCATGAGCAGGGCCGGCCGGCGGTGGCGAACCCGCACCCGCGGGAGAAGACGCCGCGGATTCGTTCACCGCCTGCGCCGGCCTGCTGACCTCGGTCTCACACTGAGGAACGGAGTCCGCTGCGGCCGACGCGCTGTCGGACGCGTTGTTCTTGAGCGCCATGGGCTGGCATTCGCGGCAACCGTCGCGGTAGACGGTGACGCCCTTGCAGCCCAGCTCGTACGCGAGCTGGTAGATCTTCTCGACGTCCGGCACCAGCGCGGTGCGCGGGAAGTTGATCGTCTTGCTGATCGAGGAGTCACAGTGACGCTGGAAGGCGGCCTGCATCCGCATGTGCCACTCGGGCACGATGTCGTGCGCACACACGAACACGCGCTGCACATCGGCAGGGATTTCATCGATATGCGCCAGCGTGCCTTCGGTCGCCAGGCGTTCCAGCAGGGCATCCGACAGGAACCCGCGCCGCGCGGCGACCGCGCGAAACGCCTCGTTCACCTCGACGAGCGGCCGGTCACCCTGCTTCTGTCCGCGCAGGACGTTCCGCAGAAACGCCAGCGAGAACAGCGGCTCCACGCCGCCCGAGCAGTTCGCGATGATGCTGATCGTGCCGGTCGGCGCGACGGTGGTCACCGCGGCATTGCGCATCATCCGGCTGTGCTGTACCTGCCAGATGCTGCCCTTCCAGTTCGGAAAACAGCCGCGCTGCCGCGCGAGCTCTTCGCTGGCCGCGTGCGCCTCGTCATTGACGAATCGCATGAAGCGCTCGCCCCAGGCCACGCCCTCGTCGCTGTTGTAGGCGATGTTCAGCCCGAACAGGGCGTCGGCGAACCCCATGATGCCCAGGCCGATCTTGCGGTTCCCCTTGCAGACTGCATCGATCTCGGGCAACGGGTAGTTGTTGGCGTCGATCACGTTGTCGAGGAATCGCACGCTCTCGTGCACCGCCTCGCGCAGCGCCTCCCAGTCCACCTCCGCCTGCGGGGTGAACGCATTCCGCACAAACACGCCCAGGTTCACGCTGCCCAGGTTGCAGGCTTCGTACGGCAGCAACGGCTGTTCGCCGCAGGGGTTCGTCGCCTCGATGCGCCCGACGTGCGGCGTCGGGTTGTGCTCGTTGATGCGGTCGATGAAGACCACGCCCGGCTCGCCGGTCTGCCAGGCATTCTTGATGATGATGTCCCAGATGTCGCGCTTGGTGTACACCCGGCCGCGCAACTCGGCGGGCAGCTCGCCCGCGAGCTGCGGCGTGCTGAAGTAGGCCTTGCGGGTGTCGGGCCCGAGCGGCGCGACGCACTGGATTTCCGGCAGGTCCCGCAGGTCGTACTTCCAGATCTCCAGCTCGCGCGGCAGCACGTAGGCCCGGCCTGTGCGCGGGTTGCGCGTGACGTGCGGCGAGTCGGGATCCGCGAGGAACTCATCCATCCACACGTCGGTGACCTTCACCGAGATGTTGTAGTTCGTGAACTGGTTGAGGTCCTGCTTGGCATGCAGGAACTTGAGGATGTCGGGGTGATGGATGTACATCATCCCCATGTTGGCGCCGCGACGGAACGCGCCCTGCTGGATGGCGTTGGTGGCCTCGCTGAAGGCACGCCAGAACGAGATCGGGCCGCTGGTCGTCCCGCCGCTGGACTTGATGAAATCCCCGGTCGGCCGCAGCTCGTCGAAGGCGAAGCCCGTTCCGCCGCCGGCCTTCTGAATCAGCGCCGTATGCTTGATCGAATTGAAGATTTCCACGATCGAGTCGCGCACCGGCAGGACAAAGCAGGCCGAGAGCATCCCCATCTCGCGGCCCGCGTTCATCAGGGTAGGCGAGTTCGGCATGAATTTCAGGCTGGTCATCAGCCCGTAGAACCGGTCCTCCCACCGCTGGCGATCGTGCGCCGTCCCGCCGTACGTGAGTTCGATATCGGCAATGGTGCGGGCCACGCGGCGGAACAGGTCGCGGGGCGACTCCATGCACTCGCCCGCCTCGTTCTTCTTCAGGTAGCGCGCCCGCAGGACCGTGTTGGCGTTCTCTGTCAGCACTGGCTCGTCCTTGAACCGCTCGGCCGACGACGACGTGTCCAACGACATGGGAGACCTCATCCTTGTTATAGGACCGCGGAACACACTGGACCCGGACGGATCGGGCAGCCGCACGGAACTGCCACCCCTTCGCCATCCGTCCCCCGTCCCAGGGGCGAGATATAGGGGGCAACCTTGAATATAGCCCAAGATATTGTGCCAGTCAAAATGAAAGAAAAAATACGCGCAAAACCTTCGCATGCAATCTCTTGCGCGACACGCGCTCCGGGCACCACTATACGCGGTATGAACGTCGGCCTCAAGTGTCGCTGACATAC
>CAZVRR010000221.1:0-6881 GCA_964629745.1 uncultured Planctomycetales bacterium
CGCGCCGCCTGCGTAAGCGGGGGTTGGGCGGGTCAAATCAACTATTCGCGTCTGTTTACCGAAAGTTTAGAATTTATCCCTCGCGGGGTTGTATGGGCCTGTAGTGCCACGTACAATGGGGCCGAATTAGACGTACCTTTTGCCTAGTCGGGTACGTCTTTCGTACGGGGTCGCCCGATCGGCCGCTGGCGGCCGGCACAGGGGCTTTCCCGTTTCCGACCAGCGGTTTTTGCGGGCCCGAGGGGGTGCAGTGCACGCTCGCAAACGGCGCCTTTTTACCTTCCTCCGGATGCCGGGCCTGATTGATTGGCGTGCCCGCGCATACCCGGGACGCCGGCCGGCCGCTTTGCGGAGGTGCATGGATGCCGCGACGCTCGTGCGGCGCAGCCGGCCAGGCATCCAGCGCCCTTAATGGGTGAAGCACCGCCGCACCGAGAGAGTACGACAGGAGAGAAACAGACGGGGAGATCAGCAAAGGCGTGAAAACGCCGTGCGGCCCGGGTGCGCCGAATCCGCGCGCCGCGTGCGGGAGCGTCCGCCGAGTGCGGCACGCGCCGACCGCCCCGCACTGACTGCGAGGTCCTGGCATATGAAACGTTCGTCGGTCTGCACGTGCGGGGGGCTGACGCTGGGGTGCCTGTTGCTGGCCGGGGGGTGTCCACAAGGTGCGCCGGACCTGCTCGACCTGGGCCACGTGTCCGCCGGCGGCCCCGTCGCATTCGAGAGCGGCGCCTACGTGGCGCCCGACGCCCCGGCGGTTATTCGCCTCACGGGCGCCAGCCCTGCCGGGCGTCCGCTGGAGTTCGAGATTCTCGCCGCACCCGAGTCCGGCGAGCTGTCCGGGTTGACGCTCGTGGATGAGACGAGCGCCGACGTGATTTTCGTGCCGCCTTCCGGATTTGTGGGTCGCACAAGTTTCACATTTATAACTCATGATGGAGATATAACTTCCGAGCCGGCCCGAATCGCGGTCCATGTCGGGCCGCCCGTGCACTTCCGCGTCGCGCCGGCGGCGGGCCCCGCGCCGCTTACCGTCCGGGCCCAGGCGTATACTTCGGACGGGAGCCCGCTCCCGGACGCGGAGTTTGTCTGGGATTTCGGCGGCGCGGAGGTGGCCGGGCCGGTGGACACGCACGCTGCGACGACGTTCACGTTCTCGCGCCCCGGCACCTACGCGGTCACGCTTTCGCTCGCCCAGGCCGGGCTGCCCAACCTGGTCGGCTGCAAGCCGCAGCCGCCACAGCGCGACTCCGCCGCGGTCGAGGTGAAAGTCGGCGCCTCGCGGCCTGCTACCACGCCGACCGCCGACGCCGGCCTCGACCAGATGCGGATGGACGACGACCACGACGGCCTGGTCACCGTCACGCTGGATGGCAGTGGCAGCCGTGATCCGGACGGCGCGATCGTCACCTACGAATGGCGCCAGGGGCGCACGATTCTCTACCGCGGCCCCGAACCGCGGGCCGCGGTGGACCTGCCCGTCGGCAAGCTCGACGTGGTGCTCACCGTGACGGACGACGACGGGAACCTCGACTCGGACGAGGTGTTCCTCGACTTGCAGCCGCCGCTGTTGCCGGCGTGTCTCACCACCACGCCAAGCTGGCAGAATTTTTCGCTCCCGCCGCAGTCCGGAACGTTCACGCTGAACTTCACGGCCACGCCTGCCGCGGCTGCCATGGACGGCGTAGTGACCATCTCGCAGGGGCCGGTCACGGCGTATGCGAACTGCGCGGTGCTGACGCGCTTCTCGCCGAACAACCGTATCGAGGCTCGCGACGGTGCGGCGTATCGCAGCGAGACCAGCCTGCCGTACGAGCCCGGACAGACGTATGCCTTCCGCCTCGTGATCAACGTGCCGGCGCATACGTACAGCGCGTACGTGGCGCTGCCCGGCCTGGGCGAGCAGACGCTCGCCAGCGATTACGCCTTCCGCACCGAACAGGGCGGCGTGGACGAACTCGACACGTGGAGCTGCATCGCCGGCATCGGCAGCCTCGAGATCTGCGGCATGCAAGTGGCGGATTCCGGCAACGAGCCGCCGGTCGCCGCGGCGGGCCCGGACCAGGCCCTGGCCGACGACGACGAGAGCGGCGACGAGCCCGTCACGCTCGACGGAAGTGGAAGCCACGACGCGGACGGGGTGATCGTGGAGTACTGCTGGACCGAGGGCACGACGGTACTCGCGGCGGGGTCGAGCCCCACCGCCGACGTGAACCTCAGCGTGGGCCTGCACCAGATCTGGCTGCGCGTGACGGATGATTCCGGCGCGACGGATTTCGATGCGGTCGGCGTGCTCGTCAGCGCCGGCGGGGGCGGCGGCGAGGGGACGTACGTCAGCTCGATCTCGCAGTACGGGATCACCTGGACGTTCGACGGACCGCACATGGCCGGGCAGTACGCCACCGGCGACTGGTGGGTCGTCGGCCCACTGACGATCACGAGCATCTCGCCCCAGCCGGTTCGTTCCAGCCCCGGTCAAACGAACGGGCGCAACGGTTCGATGCGCAACCCGCGCTTCACCGCCAAGCAGGGCTACGACGGTCGCACGCCCAACCCGACCCTGTCTTATGATGCCGCCCTGTGCGTCCTGCCGCCGGTCGCGCTCGCGCCGGGTGACACGCTGGTGTCTACGGAGAGCCTGGCGGCCGAGCAGTCCAAGACCTTCATCAAGTCGGCGGCGGTGTTGACCGTCGTGGACGCGGCGCAGCCGGCCACCTGCTTCCGGCCGCCGCTGTGCCGGCCGACGCGCGTCGCGCAGAGCGCGTCCGACCCGCTGCGTTTCTCGACGACCCAGCTCCAATGGTCCGTGCTGCCGCACCTCGCGAGTGATTCGATCACGGCCTGCCCCGCGCTCAGCTCGTCGCTCGCCAAGGTGAGTCGCCCCTGGGTTCAGCACTTCGCGTCGTGGACCGGCTGGTTCACGCACCCGCTCGACAACATGCCCGCCTACGGCCAGTGGATGTCGGACGTGCACAGCGAGGTCGCGCTTCAGCTTCTGCTCGACTACAGCGATGCGCAGTTGCGTCCGCTGGTGATCGGCATGGTGCAGATCGGCATCGATCTCTACGGGTCGTACCTGGACAGCGGCCGCTGGCCCTCTGACGGCGGCGGCGCCAGCGGACGCAAGTGGCCCATCCTGCTGGCGGGGCGACTGCTCAACCACCCAGCCATGCTCGACCTCGAGGCGGTGTGGGACGGCAAGGCCCGCTTCGGCGAGGACGGCCAGACGTACTACTACGACGATCCGACGCTGCCCGACTGGCTCACGAACGACGGGCAGGTGGTGTCGGAGGGCACACCCGGGGCGTTTCGCTGCCGCACGCAGCCCGGCTGGGTGGGCCTGGTCGGCGGCGGTTCCGGCAGCACCGTGCTGTGGCGCATTCGCGACGTCGGCTTCGGCAACCGCACCGAGCACGAGCACCTGCACGTGTCGGCCTGGCACACCGACGACAGCTACCAGAAGAAATCCGACGCGTACCGCCGTGCGAACACCTCGCGTTCGTGGATCGGCGTGGCGCTCGCCGCGCGGGTGCTGACCCTCCAGTCAGCCTGGGACCATCCCGCGTACTTCGATTACTGCGATCGCTGGATGACCGAGAATGACCAGGCGGCGTACGACGCGTACGTGGCCCGCTACGGCACGGGCGGCTACTGGCCGCGCCAGCAGTCCTCGGGCAGCAATTTCGTGGACCAGATGTGGGCGACCTACCGCAACCCGTAAGCGCTCGCCGGCGGCCGGCCGCGCCGGCGGGGGCGGCGCTCAGAACTCCAGCGGGTACGACGTGTAGACGCGCCCCGAGCGCGCCAGGGCCCAGTACCACGTCCGCGAGCCGCCGTAGGCGACCGTGACCTCCGCGATCCCCGTGTGCGGCGTCAGAACGCGGTAGAACTTGCGGTCGATGACCGTCTGCAGCACGAGCCCCGTGTTCCAGGTCACGCTGGTCGGAACGACGGCGGTCAGGCCGCCGCCGATCGAATCCGTCAGCCAGCAGTCCAGCAGCGTGAACAGGCCGGGCGTGGCGCGGATCGAGGTCTGGATCTGGCCGGCGGCGGGGGCGCCGACGTCGGTCAGCAGTTGCGTGGCGGCGTCGGGCACCAGCCGGTCCGCGAGCTCGCGGATGAAATCGGCGTGGTTCCGCAGCGCCTCGTCGTCGCGCTGGAGCGGCGCCCGCAACTGGGCCAGGGCGGTGGCGATCTGGATGGCGGCGGTTTCGATGCGTTGCGGCGGGTGCGGCCCACGGGCCAGGTCCGGCCCGAAGAACTCGGTATGCCGTGCGTTCATCGCGTGCGACTCCCCAGGGGGCGCGGCCGGCCGCGCCTGCCCGCGCAGGCGCCGGCCGCCGATCGCTCAATTCTAGGAAGTGTAGAACACGCGCGTCAAGCCGGCCGCGGGCGTGCCGGGCGTGGCGCCGTGCCGCGCCGCGGAAGGCGGCGGCCGCCCCTATAATCTCCCTGGTCTCAGGAGCCTTTCATGAGCGCGACATTCGTCCGCTGCGCCGTGGCCGTGGTGCTGGCCGGTCCGGCGCTGGCCCAGAATCCGATCCAGTGGAATTCCGATGCCCAGGCCGCGGTGAACCGCGCCCAGGAAACCGAACTGCCGGTGCTCTTCCTGGTGCCGGGCTCGCGCGACGATGACGGCAGCGAAATCGAGGATTCGCAGAACCGGGCCTTTCGTGACCCCGTGGTCAAGGCCCTGGTCGAGGAGCGCTTCGTGCAGGCGCGCCTCGCCCGCACCGTCGACAACCTCAAGCTGCTCTCCGAGCTGGGCGCGCCGACGGCCTACGGCAACTACCTGCTCGTCGTGACGCCGCACGGCAAGCTCGTCGGTACCGTCGGACCGACGATGGCCGCCGATCCGGAGAAGCTCACGGCCCAGCTTGCGCGCCTGTTCCGCGGCTACCGCGCCGGCCTGTACGAGGACCGTTACAAGAAGGTGCTGGAGACTGAGCAGGTCAAGCCGGCGGAACTGCTGCCGGCGCTGAAGCGCATCCGCGAAATGACGATCACCGAAGCCGAGGCCGAAGTCGCCAAGCTGTTCGAGCGCGACGACTGGCCGCGCCAGACGCGCCAGGAGATCTACCAGACCGCCGCCGTGCTCTCCACGCCCACCACGCTGGACCCGCTGCTGGCTCGCGCCGCCGACGAGGAACTGGCGGCCGCCGCGCTGCAGCAGGCGACGCCGGCGGGCGCCGAGTACCTGCTGGCGCAACTGGATCTGGAGAAACCGGCCCAGGTGGCGGTCGTGTACGACGCGATCACCAGGATCGTGACCGTCCCCGATGCCCAGTCGCGCGGGTTCTGGACTCGCGCCACCGCCGCCGCCCGCGAGGCGGAGCTGGAGCGCGTGCGCAACGTCGTGAAGACCGCCGCCGAACACTGGCGCCAGACGATCGGCGCGCTGCGCTGAGGATGGAAGGCGGGTTGCGCTGCGCGGCGGCGCCGGCCCGCCTCCCCATGCGCCCCCTGACGGGCCGTGCGGGTCACCGGCCGGCGGCCGTCTCGTTTGTTCCCCCTTCCGGACCCCGGGCCGATTGCGACGTCGTGCCGCCCGCGCTCTGCACGCGCTGCATGACCTCGCGCAACGCGCGGTCTTCCTCGTCACTGAGGAAACCGATCACCAGGCCCGCATCGGGCTCCACAACCAGGCGCGGCTCAGGTGCCGGCTGACCCCGCGCCGGCGGATCGGTCCGCCGCATGCCCAGCACCTTGCCCAGCAGTTGCGCCAGCCGTTCGGCGTCGCTTCCGCGCACGTCGTAGAAGCGCAGCGTCCGCGCGCCGTGGGTCTGCTGCTGCGCGGCCTGGGCTTCGCTTTCCATCCGCTGGGCCAGTTCCGACAGGGGCTTTACGGCCTCCGGGGTCCCAGCCAACCACAGGAGGTTCGCCCGTTCGTCGGCGATCCAGCGCACGTCCGGGAGGTCCGGCAGCAGATGGTCGATTCGTTGCGCCACCTCCACCGCCCGCGCCGCGCGCAGGCTCAAGGAGATGACCGCCGGCGGCGCCTCCGCGCGGCCCGGCTGCCTGTCGACCCGGGGCGGCGGTGCATCCAGTTCCTCGATGAAGCGGCCGATCTCCGCCAGTCGGTCCGGCGTATCCGCACCGACCACCACTGCGCCGGTCCCCGGCTCGCGGACCACGCGCGCCGTGCCGCCGAAGAGTTGTGCCACGATCGCGCTGACGGCATCCGGCTCGGCCTGGTGCAAGTGCAGGATCCGCCTGTGCGGCAGCGGCGGGGCGAGGACTTCGCGCCGCACCGCGTCATTCGCCGCGAGCGGAGCAGGGGGCGGCGCCGGGACCCGTCCGCCGCGTGGGTGGTTTCCGGGGGTTGCGGGGGCGGTCTGGGCCAGCACCGGGGCCGCGAGCGCCACGAGCGCCAGCCAGCGCGCGCATTGTCTTCCGGCATGCCGTTGCATTGGTCAACTCCTTTGAAACAGTGGCTGCGATTCGATTGGACCATGCCCTTCTACCGCGCGGGCCGGCGTGAGTTGCAGGTCGCGGGCGAGCCGACAAAACCATACGTCGCCTTTTCGACGCCCTGGGCCAGGGCCGCGGGAACGCGGAACCGACACACTGCGCGTGGTCTGGCCGGACCGAATCTTCCGCCGGGTCGATGATTGACTAATGGCTTGGCAAAGTGCCCTTACGCGTCCGCTCCTTTCGGCCCGGCGGGTTTGTTTCAAGGATGTGCTGATGGGAAGCGCTCGACGGCGTCAGGGGCGGCGCCGCAGTTCACCGCGGTGGTGTTAGCGCCCGGCAGAACGAACTCACGTCCGCCTGGTCCAGGATTTCGTTGCCGTCAAAATCAAAAGCCTGGCATGCCGGATCCTCCGGCGTGCTCATCATGCACAGTTGCAGTGCGGCGGTGTCGCGCACGTCCACGTCGC
>CAZVRR010000222.1:0-6817 GCA_964629745.1 uncultured Planctomycetales bacterium
TCAGCGCGCTGTACGACGTGTTCTACCGGGACAAGCCGCTCGAGACGGCCGACGTCTGCGGCGCGATCCAGGAAACCGTCCCGTTGTCGCGGACGATGGCCGAGGGCATCGCCGACCTGCGGGCGTGGGCGGAGGGACGCGCGCGGCCTGCCTCGCGCCGCGACGCCGCGGCCGGGGAGCCGCTGCGCCGCAAACTGGAAGTGTGAGGGTCATCCGATGAGCGCCGTGTGCATTCTGACTCCGATCGTGATCTCGAGCTGGCCGGCCATCAGCGCCGCGGTGTGCGGGGCCGCGGCGGCCCTGGGTTTCAGCATCCGCTCCGAACAGTTGCACCAGGAACGGTTGCCGCCGCAATCGCGGCGACGCGGCGTGGAGACCGCCGTCCCGCACAGCGAAATCCTGGTCGACCAGCTCGTCCCCGCGCAGACGCTGACGATCGAGCGCGACGACGTGCGCGTCGAGATCGGCCGCGACGAACGCGGGGCCTGCCGGGTGTGTGTCACGGGGCCCCAGTCGGACGCCGAGCTGCGCCGCATCGGGCAGCAGGTGGCCGGGCGGATCGTGCAGCAGTTTGCCTATCACAAGCTCATGGCGGAGCTGAAGAAGCGGTCGGCCTGCGTGCTCGAGGAGCGCGTGCTGGCGGATGACTCGGTGCAGGTACGTATCCGGCTGTAACGTGAGGAACGAACTTGGATCACCCGGAATTCGACATTCGCATCAGTGGCACCGGCGCGGTGACGGTCGAGGTCAAGGGAACCAGCGGCGTGCGCTGCCTGGCGCTGGCCGACCTGCTGGCGGAGATCGTCGGGCAGGAACAGGAGCGGCGCCTGACGAGCGAGTACTTCACCCCGGACACCAAGGTGCGGCTGGACGTGCACGCGCGCGATTCCGGCGCGCCGGCGTGACCCGAGGACCGCGGCATGCAGTGCGTGAGCTGCGGATTTGAGAATCTGCCGGGGCAACCGACATGCGTGCGTTGCCGCAGCGTGCTCGATGTCCAGGACGTGGCAGTCGTGCCAGGGCGCGCATCCGCACTGCGCCTGACGAATCGCCTGCTGCGCCTGTGGTATCCGTTCGAGCGCCGCGTCCCGACTTTCGTGGAGCTGTGGTGCTGGCTGCGGACGCGGCTGCGCATTCGCGTGCTGGAGCCAGTGCACGTGCCGGCCGTGCTGCGCTCGGTCGTGCCGGGCTGGGGGCACTGGTGGCTCGGGCGTCGCCACACCGCGCGCCTGCTGCTGACGGCCTGGCTGGCGTGCCTGGTGCTGGCCGCGTGGATGATCGCGACCGATGTGTGCCCCTGGCTGATCTATGCCGCCGTCCTGGTGCATGCGGTCACCGTTGTCAGCCTGTTCGCCTCCAACCTCTGCTGGGAGCGCCTGCCCTGGCGTGCGCTGTTCGGCGCGACGACGTTCGTGGCACTGTACTGCGCACTGTACCTGCCGGTGCTCTGGCTCGGCGGGCGGTTCGTGCGGCCGGTTCCGCTGCACGGCATCCAGGCGGGCGGGCCGGTCGAAGAAGGCGACGGCATCCTGGTCCTGGGGCCGTGGTTCAAGCCCGAGTCGTTTGCCGGGGGCGAGCTGGTGTTCTACACCCTTCCCGCGATCGGCACGGGAGCGTACCAGGTGCAGGCCGGATATGGGCTGGATCGAATCCTGGCAGTACCGGGTCAGCACGTCCGGGTCGACGGCACCCAGATCGAGATCGACGGCCAGCCGCTTCCCGCCGGGGCGGTCCCGCTCACCAACGTGGAGTTGCCCGCGTACCAGCGCCGGCTCGGCCGGGACGAATACTTCGTGGTTCCGTCGCAGCTCATCCTGCGCTGGGACCAACCGACCCGAGGCCTCACCGCCCTGCTCGACGGCCTGCTCGTTGTCCGGCACGAGCAGATCATCGGCCGCGCGGCCTGGCGCGTACACCCGCTGAAGCGCTTCGGTCGCCTGGAGTGACGCCGCATGCCCGGTCGCTTCGCCAACCTGGAATTTGAGCAGGACGAGCCGGCGCGGGAGCGCCGGCAGGCCCCCGCCGCGCGGCGGGGCACTGACGCGCTGGACGTGCTCGCGGCGGCCCACGAGGAGAATCACTGGGGCCGCTACGAGTCGGCGCTGCGCCTGTACACGCGCTGCCTGCAGCAGGATCGGCGCGTGATTGCGGCCTGGGTGGGCCAAGTGCAGATGCTCGTCGAGCTGCGCGAATACCACGAGGCCCGCATGTGGAGCGACAAGTCGCTCGAGCTGTTCCGCGACAACGGCGAGCTGCTGGCGGCCCGGGCCCAGGCCTGCGTGCGCCTGCACGACCTGCCCGGGGGCTATCGCTCCAGTGACGCGGCGCTGGCCGCGCCCGGCAGCTCGCCGTGGCGCTGGATCGTGCGCGGCGAGCTACTGCTGGCCGACCGTCGGCGGCAGTGGGAGCAGTGCCTGGAGCGCGGTTTCGCGGAGCCACTCGCCGGCTGGTTCGATCGCGTCATCGCCGCGCGCGTGCTGCGCTTCCACGGCCGGGCCGCGGTGGCCATCCGTTACCTGCGCGAGGCGCTCGAGCTCGATATGGCCCAGGCCCACGCCTGGTACGAGCTCGGATTGTGCTACGCAGCGGCCGGCAGCAAGACAGCCGCCGCCGACAGCTACGCGCGCTGCCTGGCGCTGGCCGAAGATTTCACCCCCGCCCAGGACAGCCTCGACGCGCTCCAATCGATCTCACCGTGGCGCCGCGTGCGCCGCTGGCTGGGGGGCTGGAGGACAGGCGCATGACCCTGCTGGGGCTGCTGCGCGGCGGGCGCAAGCACGAGGCGAGCGACATACACATCATCGTCGGTTTGCCTCCGCTGTTCCGCATCGACGGCGAGCTGGTCGTGACCAAGGGCGAGGCCGTCAGCCCCGAGATGGCCCGGGCCCTGGCCGGCGAGGGCCTGTCCCCCACCCAGCGCGCGCAGTTCGAAGCACAGTGGCAACTGTGCTATTCGACGACCTTCGGCGAGAACGACCGCGCCCGCGTCACGCTCTACATGCGCGGCGGGTGCCCCGAGCTGTCCATCCGCCTCAGCGAGCCGACGATCCGCACGCGCAACGATCTCGGCCTGCCGCCGCTGCTGGATGAGCTGGCCCGCAAGCCCAACGGGCTGGTGATCCTGACGGGCCCGACGGGCGTCGGGAAGACCACGACGTTTCATTACCTGGTCGACCGCATCAACGCCGAGCTGCGGCGCAAGATCGTCACGATCGAGGATCCGATCGAATACACGCACCACGCGCAGCGCGGCGTCGTCGTGCAGCAGGAGCTGCTGACCGACGTGCACAGCTATGCCGCCGCCCTCACGCACGTGCTGCGCCAGGATCCCGACGTGATCGGCATCGGCGAAATGCGCACGATGGAGACGATGTATACCGCGCTGATGGCGGCGGAGACCGGCCACCTGGTCATCGCCACGCTGCATACGCCCGATGCGGTGCAGTCGGTGCAGCGCGTGATTTCCGCGTTCCCCGAGGGGCAGCAGGAGGAGGTGCGCTACGTGCTGGCCAACACGCTCCAGGCGGTCATTGCGCAGCAGTTGCTGCCGCGCGTCGGCGGCGGGCGGCGCGTGCTGTGCTGCGAGGTCCTGGTTGGCACGCCCGGCGTACGGCACCTGGTCCGCGACAACTCGATTCACAAGCTCTACAGCGAAATGCAGGCCGGCCGCAAGTACGGCATGATCACGATGGACCACGCGCTGCTCGAGCTGTACCAGCAGGGTGACATCGCCTACGACACGGCCGTGTCCATGGCGCGCGATCCCGGCGCGATCCGCGAGCGTGCCGCGTGATCGGGCCGGCTGCTTCGCCGACCCGCGGGCGGGCGACCCGGCTTCGAGCGTGCCGGCGTCCTCAGGCGCCCGCGTGCAGCGCGTCGCGCAGTGCGGCGGCGAGCGCCGCGTAGTCCTGCGAGTTCAGCGGGCGGCGGGCCGCGGCCGGCCGATCCGAAAAGGCGCGGCCCCACCAGCCGTCGTCGGGGTAGCGCGGCACGAGGTGCCAGTGCAGGTGCGGCACCAGGTTGCCCAGGCAGGCAGTGTTGAGCTTCGCCGGCCGACAGACCTCGACGATCGCGCGCGACAGGCCGGCCAGGTCCTCGATGAGCTGCCCCCGCTCGGCTCGGGTGAGCTGGTGCAGCTCGGTCGCGTGCCGGTGGAGGTAGAGGATGCAGTAGCCGCGAAAGCCCGTGTCATCCTGGAGCCGCACGCGGCCGGACGGCAGCGTCGCGAGCCAGAGCAGGTCATCAGCCGGCGCCGGGGCCGCGCAGGCTTCGCAGTCCGCCCCCGCCAGCCGGCGTGCCCAAGCGCCCGGGTCGAAGCGCGCGGCCTGGCTCACCGCCCTTTCCCGCAGCACTGCTTGTACTTCTTGCCGCTGCCGCAGGGACAGGGGTCGTTGCGGCCCACCTTGGGCGCTTCGCGCCGGATCGTCTGCGGCTTGGCGGCTTCGCCCTGCTTCTGCATCGCGGCCTGCTGGTCCTCGCTGGCGCTGGCAAAGCCGGCCCCGGTCGCGTCGGCCTTGCTCGTCTGCATGTTCGAGTAGGCCCCGCCCGGCGTGCCCGTCACCTGTGCGCGGCCGCCCGTCCCGTCGCCCTCGTCGGGCCGGATGTTGATCTGCACCTTGAAGATCAGGTCGGTGACGCGCTCGCGGATGTTCTCCATCATCTCGTTGAACATCCGGGTGCCTTCGCGCTTGTAGGCGATCTTGGGATCCTGCTCGGCGTAGCCGCGCAGCCCGATGGACTGCCGCAGCAGGTCCATCGAGTACATGTGGTCCTTCCAGACCGCATCGAAGGTGGTGAGTAGCACCTGGCGCTCGAGCTGCGTCAGCTCCCAGCGCAGCATCTCGTAGGCGCACTGCTTGAGCTGCTCGCGCACGTCGCCGTCGAGCTCAAGCGGGTGGCTGTCGAGCACCGCGCCAAAGCGCTGGCGGGCCCACTCCACGATCTGCTGGTCGGGATGCTGCGCCAGGGCCTCGTCGATCTCGCGGTCGAGCCGCCCGTTGGTCAGGTAGTCCTCGTTGATCGTGCGCAGCTCGGTGAAGACCTGCTGCGGGCTCTTGCCGAGCAGGTGCTCGTAGGTCCAGCCCAGGCGATACTTGCGATTCGCCCAGTTGGCGATCTTCGTGTAGATCTCGGTGACGTTCGAGCCGCCGGCCTGGATCGCGAACTGGATCATCGCGTCGACGGGGTACTCGATCTCGCGCTGGCGGTACGCCTTGCGCATCTTCTCCCCGAAGACCTGGATCGCATCGGGCTTGGGGGCCGTGGCGATGTCGTCCAGCGGCACCTCGACGCCGAACTTGTCCTTGGCCCAGCGCACCAGCCGCGCCTTCGCGTAGGCCGGGTCGCAATACGGTTCCAGCGCCGACAGGTCGGCCTGGGCGATCTTCGCCTGGGCGGCGGCAATGAGCTCCTCGAGCAGTTCGGGGGGCCGGGCCTTGCGCACCTGGTTCTGCGTCAGGCTCAGGCCGTACTGCGCGGCCCAGTTCGTCAGGCCGCGCACGTCCCATTCCTCCGCCGGCACCTCGGGGTCGACGTATTCGCCGAAGGTGCGCTGGATGATCCCGCGCACCTCGTAGCTCGCCAGGTCGCGCACCTGGGCCGACAGGGTCGCCAGGCCGGCGGACGGATCGAGCTTGCCGGCCTCGATCGGCACGCCCAGGTGCTGCGCCACCCACTCCGCGCTGCACTGGGCCGGGTACTGCGGGTCGTAGTAGCGATCGACCGCGTCGGCGACCGTCTCGTCGATCATGTTCCAGATCAGCTCGGACAGGCCGCGGCCTTCGACCACCATCTGGCGCATCGAGTAGAACGATTTGCGCTGGTAGTCCATGACCTCGTCGTACTCGAGCAGGTTCTTGCGGATGCCGAAGTTCCGCTCCTCGACCTTCTTCTGCGCCCGCTCGATGCCCTTCGAGACGCTGCCGGCCTCGATCGCCTGGCCCTCGTGGAAGCCCATCTTCTCGAGCATCTTGAGCATCCACTCGCCCATGAACAGGCGCAGCAGCTCGTCCTCGAGCGACAGGAAGAACCGCGAGCTGCCGGGATCGCCCTGCCGGCCGCAGCGGCCGCGGAGCTGGTTGTCGATGCGCCGCGATTCGTGCCGCTCCGTGCCGACCACGTGCAGGCCGCCCAGCGCCGCGACGCCAGGGCCGAGCACGATGTCGGTGCCGCGGCCGGCCATGTTCGTCGCGATCGTCACGTTGCCGTGGATTTCCTTCTTCTTCCCGCGCAGCGCCTCGTGGCGCTGGCCGGCCTTGGCGACGATCTCGGCCTCGCGCGCATGGTAGCGCGCGTTGAGCACCTCGTGCTCGATCCCGTAGCGGTGCGTCAGGAGCTGGCTCAGCTCCTCCGACGCCTCGACGCTCGTGGTACCGACCAGCACCGGCCGGCCGCCCACGTCCGCCCCCATCAGCTTCAGGTAACCGGCCTCCAGCGCCTCCGCTTCGCCGTCGCCGTCCCGGAAGGCCGCGAGCGCCTCGTCGATGATCGCCAGCTGCGGCGCGACGTCGCCCGCGCCCTCGGGCACAACGGCCGGGCGCGACCCCGCGGCGCCGTTGGCTTCCGCCGCCTGTGCCGTGAGCACCCGGCGCGCGGTCTTGAGCATGTCCAGCAGCGACCACGGGTCGGCCGGGTAGCCCTTCTGGCTGTACGCGCGGATCTCCTCGACCAGCGCATCGCGCTTGCTGGCCCGGGTCTTGTAGATCTTGTCGTTGTAATCGATGCGCCGGACCGGCTGGTTGGTGGGGATGGCGATGACTTCGAGCTTGTAGATCTTCATGAACTCGTCGGCTTCGGTCATCGCCGTGCCGGTCATGCC
>CAZVRR010000223.1:0-6816 GCA_964629745.1 uncultured Planctomycetales bacterium
AATGCGCTTGCCGCACTCGGGACAGATCCCGGTCGTGTTCCCCGTCAGGTCATAGCCGCAGCCTGCGCAGTGGCCGGGGGGAAAGGCGGATTCGCGCGCCTCGTCCCGCATGACGGCGGACCAGAAAACGAGTCCGCCGACCCCCAGGAGCACGCCCGCAACGCTGCCGGCCAGTGCACTCGGCCAGCCGGAATAGAGCGGCAGCGAAAAACTCCACCCCCCCAGCAGCGCCAGCAGCAGGCAGGGGGCCACGATGCCGCCGAGCCAGGCCCACGTGGGGTGATTCCGGCGGCGCAGCCAGCTCAGCACGGCCTGGCCCGCCGACGTGATGACCAGCACGATGACGAGCCAGAACACGCAGATCAACCGGACGCTCCCGCCTATGCGGGGACCGGTGCACCCTTCACGCTGCGGTGCAGGATCTCCGCGATGTCGAGCTGCTGCACGTCGTCAAAACCCTGGTCGCGGCAGCCGTCGGTCAGCATCGTCATGCAGAACGGGCAGGCCGTAGCAAGCGTGCGCGGCGTCCCGTCGGCGCCCGGCGCCGGCAGCACCCGCAGCAGTTGATGCGTGCGGGCGTGGTTCACGCGCTGCTGCCCGTGCTCCTCCTCCTTCCACATCTGCGCGCCGCCCGCGCCGCAGCACATCCCGCGGTCGCGGCTCTCGGGCGCCTCGTGCACCTGGAGGCCGGGGATGCGCGCCAGGATCGAACGCGGCGAGTCGTAGATGTCGTTGTGGCGGCCGAGGTAGCAGGCGTCATGGTACGCGACCGCCGCGCGCACCGGGTGCGCGGGCCGCAGGCGCCCCTCCTGCACGAGCCGCGTCAGCAGCTCGCTGTGGTGCGTGAGCTGGTAATGGCCGCCGAAGTCGGGGTACTCGTTCTTCAGCACGTGGTAGCAGTGCGGGCAGGTCGTGACGATCTTCGTCACGTGGTACCCGTTCATGACCTCGATGTTCATCTGCGCCATCATCTGGAACAGGTACTCGTTGCCGGCCCGCCGGGCGGGGTCGCCGGTGCAGCGCTCCTCCGGCCCGAGGATCGCGAAGTCGACCCCGGCCTCGAGGAGCAGCTCCGCGGTGGCGCGGGCGATCTTGCGCGAGCGGTCGTCGAAGGAGGGCGCGCAGCCGACCCAGTACAGCCACTCCGCGTCGGGTTTTTCGCTGCGCAGCGGGATGTGGAGGCCGGCGGCCCAGTCGGCGCGCTGCTCGTTCGGGAAGCTGTACGGGTTGCCGACGCGCTCGACGCCCTGGAGCATGTTCTGGAGCTGCTCGGGGAATTCGCCGCGTTCCATGACCAGGTTGCGGCGCAGGTCGACGATCTTGTCGATGTACGTGATGAACACGGGGCACTCGCGCTCGCACGCGCCGCAGGTTGTGCAGGCCCACAACACCTCCGGGTTCACCCAGGCCGGCACGAACTCGTCGACCTTCAGCACGGCCAGCGCACTCGCGTCGCCGGTGCCGACGGTCTTGTCGCGCGTCCCGTGCGGCGATCCCGGCGGCTCGAGCGTGGCGGGGTCCACGGCGGGCGCGCCCGCGTCGGTGGAAGAGTCGGCGTGGACGAGCCGCTTGCCGGGCCCGTGCAGGGCGGGCAGGGGGGATGGGCCGATCAGGAGCTCCTCGCGCGCGTAAAGATGGTCGCGCAGGCCGATCATCAGGTGCTTGGGCGAGAGCAGCTTGCCGGTGCGCGTGGCCGGGCACTGGTCCGAGCAGCGGCCGCACTCCGTACAGGTGTACATGTCGAGCACGGACTTCCAACTGAAGTCCGCCGCCTTCTTCACGCCGAGCGTCTCTTCGCGCTCGAGCTTGCCGTCGATATCGCGGATCGCGGGCAGCTTGCCGCTGGGCTCGAGGTTGAGGCAGAAGACGTTCGGCAGGACCGTGATCACGTGGAAGTGCTTGCCGTAGGGCAGCAGGTTGAGAAAGATCAGCACGAGGGCCGAGTGGGCCCAGAACCCCGCGTGCCACAGGAACGCCTGGGCGCCGGCGGGCAGACCGGAAAGCAGCTTGCCCGTCAGCGAGCCGAACGGCATGGCGGCCAGGAATCGGCCGTCGTGAAAGCGGTTGGTCTCCATCCCCTCGTACACCAGGTCGGCCACCATCATCGTGAAGATGATGCCGAGGATCACCAGACCCTCGGCGTTGAGCGTCAGGCGTGGCAGGCGCACCACCGCGCGGTTGTAGAAGAAAATGAGCACGCCGAGGATGACGAGCACCGTGAAGATGTCGCGGACGAAGGCGTACAGCGCGCCGAGCGGCTGATCCAGGCCGAAAATCCAGAAGTCGAAGCCGCGCTCAAAGCCGCGGCCCCACAGGATCAGCGAATTCAGCAGCAGCACGAGGAAGCCGAAGAACACGATTACGTGGGCCCAGCCCGCCAGCGGGTAGCGCGGCATGCGCTGCTGACCGAACATGTAAAGCAGCGTCGCTTTTACGCGCTGCGGGATGCGGTCCGCGCGATTCTCCGGGCGGCGGGCGATCCGCATGAGGCGCCAGCGCCGCGTCGCGGAGTAGGCGAACAGACTGAACGCTGCAATCAGAAGCAGAACCATCGGGATGGGACCCATGCATCACCTCGCTGGGGTTGCTGGGGATATTTTGGGCGGATTGTAATCAGCGGGTTGCGAAAGCGGGAGGACACCCGGGCCCGGGACCCCGTGGCCCGAGCCCCGGGCCGGCCGGTTCGGTTCTGCGTAAAACGTGACTATGCTTATGCGACCGGCCTCACGGCCGGCTTGCGAGGAACCCGTGGCTCAGCACCATGATGAAGACGCGAAGGCGCCGCACCCGGCGAACCGGATCGGCGTGGACTACCACCGGCCGCCGCCGCGGCGCTTGCCCGGCCGGCCGATCCTGGACGTGCATACGCATGTCCGCGTGAGCGCGACGACGGCCGCATACTTCGACGCCGCCGACGCGTATGGCATCGGGCCGATCGTCTCCATGTCGCCGCTCAGCGACGTGGAGGCGCTGCACGCATCCCGGCCCGGTCGCCTCGCGTTCATCGCCGTGCCGCGCTGGCGCGAGCTGTCGGCGACGGACGAATTTCGCGCGAAGTGGCTCGGCGACCTGCAAACGTTTCGCGGGCACGGCGCGCGCGTGATGAAGTTCTGGATGGCTCCGCCGATGCGCGGCGAGCACGGCCTGACGCTCGCACACCCGTTCCTGCGGCCGGTGATCGAGCGCGGGCTGGAGCTGGGCTACGACTTCATGGTGCACGTCGGCGACCCGGTTGAATGGTGGCGCCCCGGCGGCAAGTACGCCGATACGGGGCGCTTCGGTACGAAGGACGAGCAGTACCCGCAGCTCGAATTCTTCCTCGACCTCGTCGCGCCGCGCTTCGTGATCGCCGCGCACATGGGCGGGCTGATCGAGAATTGCGCCGCGCTGGACCGACTGCTGGCAGCGCACCCGAATCTCTACCTCGACATGAGTGCAACGAAGTGGGTCGTCCGTGGCGTGGCCGCGAACCCGCAGGCCGTGCGCGCCCTGATCCTGGCCTGGCCGGAGCGCATCCTCTTCGGCAGCGATCTCGTGATTGACGACAAGTACGATTTCGATCATTACGCCAGCCGCTACTGGGTGCACCAGGTGATGTGGGAATCGCAGGTGGAAGGCGAGAGTCCGATCGAGGATCCCGACGCCGCCGGCCCGCCGCGACTGGTCGGCATCGCGCTGCCGCCCGAAGTCCTGGAACAGGTGTATTGGACGAACGCGCGCCGGTTGGGCTTCGGCTCGCAGGCATAGCGACGCGCAACGTGCGCGGGACAAGTGCGCACGCTTCAAGCGGGCCTCCCGTCTGCGGCGATTGACCGGGTGTGCAGCGCCCCGTACGATGCGTCGCTTTACGGGGGTAGCACAAGACGGCAGGCCAGCGGCCCCCCTTTGCGCGGAGCTGTTTCGCGCAACGAGCGTAACGGACTGCCGGGGAAGAACTTAGATGATCGGTATTCGGCGCGAGGACAAGAGCGACTGGGAGGGGCGCGTGCCTTTGGTCCCTTCCGACATCGCCCGGCTGCATGCGGACCACGGGATCCCGTTTTACGTTCAGGCCTCGCCGATCCGCGCCTTGAAAGACGAGGAGTTTCGGGAATCCGGCGCGACGGTCGTCGACGACCTCGCCACGTGCCCGATCATCATGGGCGTAAAGGAGATCCCACCCGCAAAACTCCTGCCGGGCAAAACTTACGTCTATTTCGCCCACGTGATCAAGGGGCAGCGCCACAATATGCCCGCGCTGCGGCGGCTGATGGAGCTCGGCTGCACGCTGATCGATTACGAGCGGATCGTGGATGCCCAGAACAAGCGGCTCGTGTTCTTCGGCCGCTATGCGGGGCTGGCGGGCATGATCGATACGCTGTGGGCCCTGGGGCAGCGGCTGCGCCACGAGAAGATCGAAAGCCCGTTCGTGGATGTGCGCCCGGCACACAAGTATCGCGACCTGGAGGAAGTGAAGCGCGAGTTCGCCAGGCTGGCGCAGCGGATTCGGGAGCAGGGTCTGCCACGCGAGGTGCAACCGCTGATCTGCGGGTTCGCAGGGTACGGCCAGGTCTCCGGCGGGGCGCAGGCGATCTACGACCTGCTGCCCGTAGAGACTGTCGACCCGGCCAAGTTATCAGACGTAGCGCCGTCTGCCACCACGTGCTACAAGGTCGTGTTCCGCGAAGAGCACATGGTCGAGCGGGTTGATGCCGGACAGCCCTTCCAGCTCCAGGAATACTACGCGCATCCCGAGCGGTACCGCGGCACGTTCATCCGCCACGTGCCGCACCTCACCGTGCTTGTGAACTGCATTTACTGGGAAACGAAATACCCGCGGCTGATCACCCGCGAGCAGTTCCGCGCGCTGTACGGCGGCGCCAAGCCGCCGCGCCTGCGCGTGGTGGGCGATATCTCGTGTGACCTCGACGGCTCAGTGCAGTGTACGACGCGCTGTACCGATCCGGGCAGCCCGGTGTACGTGTACGACCCCGAGACGGGCCAGACGCGCGACGGCGTTGCGGGCCGCGGGCCGGTGGTGCTGGCGGTCGATTTCCTGCCCTGCGAACTGCCCGTGGATGCGTCGAATTACTTCAGTCATACCCTCAGCCCCTTCCTGCCGGCCCTGGCACGGGCCGACTGGTCCAAGCCGCTGGAGCAGAGTGGGTTGCCGCCGGAGCTGCAGCGGGCGACGATCGTGTACCGTGGGCAGCTCACGCCGCCTTACCGCTACCTGGAACAGCACTTGCAAGCATCGTCCTGAGCACGGCGCGCGGCGCGGACGGC
The DNA here is from genome assembly GCA_964629745.1 of uncultured Planctomycetales bacterium. Lineage (GTDB taxonomy): Bacteria > Planctomycetota > Phycisphaerae > UBA1845 > Fen-1342 > JAAYXS01. Next base: position 5,266 of record CAZVRR010000223.1, read on the forward strand.
GGCTGTATGCCGCGTGGCGGGGGGCACGCCCGATCGCGGTGCGGAGATGCCGGCGCGCCATGGTGGCGGCTGCTGCGTGGAGGTCGTTGCGATGAAGAAGGTGTTGGTTCTCGGGGCCGGGCTCGTTTCGCGGCCGCTGGTGCGCTACCTGTTGGATCGCGGCTTCGAGGTCATGGTCGCCAGCCGGACGGTCAGCAAGGCCGACGAGCTGATTGCCGGACACGCACACGGGCGGACGACGCAGCTGTTGGCCGATGATGCCGCCAAGCTGGATCGCCTGGTGGGCGAGCACGACCTGGCGATCAGCCTGTTGCCGGCGCCGCTGCATCCGGTCGTGGCGGACCTGTGCGTGCGGCACCGCAAGCACATGGTGACGACCTCGTACGTCAGTCCGAAGATGCGCGAGTTTGACCGGCCGGCCCGCGCCGCGGGCGTGATGCTGCTCAACGAGGTCGGCGTCGATCCCGGCATCGATCACATGTCCGCGATGCGCGTGATTCACGACGTCCAGCGCCGCGGCGGGAAGGTCGTCAGCTTCCGCAGCTACTGCGGCGGCCTGCCGGCGCCGGAAGCGAACGACAATCCCTGGGGCTACAAGTTCTCCTGGAGTCCGCGCGGGGTGTGCACCGCGGGCAAGAACGCGGCCAAGTACCGCGAGAACGGCCGCGAGGTGAACATCCCGGGGCCCGAGCTTTTCACGTGCCATCACCCGGTGCCGGTCGAAGGTGTGCAGGGGCACTCGGAGCTGGAGGGCTATCCGAACCGCGACTCGCTCATCTACGAGGACCTGTACAGCCTGAAGGGGATCGCGACGATGTTCCGCGGCACGCTGCGGTACCCGGGCTGGTGCCGCACGCTCAAGGCGATCGTGGATCTCGGCGCGCTCGACGAGACGCCGGTGACGTATCCGGCGGGCATGACGTTTGCGCAGTGGATGGCCGGGCTGATCAAGGCGCGCGACGCCGGCGGAATCCGCAAGCAGGTGGCGGCCCATCTGAGGATGGGCGAGCAGGACGACCCGCTCGCGCGGATGGAGTGGCTCGGGCTGTTTTCCGGCGAGCCGCTGCCGATCACCGGCCAGCCGACGACCGCGCTGGACATACTCGCCACGCGGATGAACGCAAAGATGCAGTACCGCAAGGGCGAGCGCGACATGATCGTGTTGCTGCACAAGTTTGTCGCGCAGATTCCGGGCAAGCCGGAGGAGCACATCAGCTCGACACTGATCGACTTCGGCCAGCCGCAGGGCGACACGTCGATGGCGCGCACGGTGAGCCTGCCGGCGGCGGTGGCGACGCGGCTGATCCTGACGGAAGCGATCCGGGAAGTGGGTGTCCACGTGCCGGTCAAGCCGGAAATCTACAACCCGGTGCTGGACGAGCTGGCCAGCATGAACATCCGCTGCGTGGAGAAGACCGACCGCGCGAGATAAGCACCGGGGGTGGGGAGTGGGGGTGTGGCACGGCCTGGCTTCGCCTTCGTGCCGAAGGCGAAGCCAGACCGTGGCACCCTTTCGCCGTTCAGGGGAAGTCAGAGTGACACCCATTCGCA
>CAZVRR010000224.1:0-6808 GCA_964629745.1 uncultured Planctomycetales bacterium
CCGCGGTACGCGCACGGCAGCTCGATCCACGCAAGTACCAACCATCCGCCCAGCAGCCCCGCGGCCCAACCCGCATACTCGCCCAGCTCGTCTGTCCGCGGGTCGTACCATTCGGACCCGTACAGCAGGACGAACCAGAAGACCAGAAAAACACAGGCATGCAGAACCATCGCCACCGCGAAGAAACCCACCGGCGCCGCGAGCATGCTCCGCCCCGCCCTGGCCGGATTCAGCAGGTAGCGCCAGGGCGCAAGCAGAACGGAAAAGAACGACGGTCGCTCACCCGTGTTCACCTGTGAAGTGGGCATCAGCGCGAGCGGCGCAAGCCTAGCGGGCCCCCGCGATCCAGCGGTCCAGCGCCTCGCGCGCGACCGAATCGCGGAACTGCTGCGGCGGGTGCTTCATCGTCACCGCTGAGACCTCGGTCAGCGGTCCGCCGATGCCGCGGTCGCGCGCCAGCTTGGCGCAGCGGATCGCGTCGACGGCCATGCCGCCGCTGTTGGGCGAATCTTCCACGCTCAGCCGCAGCTCGAGGTTCATGGGCACGTCGCCAAAGCCGAGATATTCCATGCGCAGGTAGCAGACCTTGTTGTCTTTCTGCCATGGGACGAAGTCGGACGGGCCGATGTGAATGTTGATCGGATCGAGCGGCGTATCGAGCTGCGACTGCACCGACTCGGTCTTGGAGACGCGTTTCGAGCGCAGGCGCGACTGCTCCAGCATGTTGAGAAAATCGGTGTTTCCACCTGTGTTGAGTTGGTAGGTGCGCTCGAGCTTCACGCCGCGGTCGCACATCAGGCGCGCCAGGGCGCGGTGGACGATCGTGGCGCCGAACTGGCTCTTGATGTCATCGCCGACGACGGGCAGGTTGCGCTGCCGGAACTCGTCCGCCCACTCGGGGTGCGAGGCGATGAACACCGGCACGCAGTTCACCATCGCCACGCCCGCGTCGAGGCAGGCCCGGGCGTAGGCCCGCACGGCCTGCTCAGACCCCACGGGCATGTAGCACACGAGCACATCCGCGCGGCTCTGGCGGAGCACGTCGACCACGTCGCACGGCGGGACGTCGGCCGCACGGAACGCCTGCTCGTCGGGATACTCCGCCATGTGCGCCGCCACACCGTCCAGCACCGGCCCCATCTGGACAGTAACCCCGTAGGCGGGCAGTTCGCGGCAGAAAATTGCGGTGCAGTTCGGCAGTGCGAAGGCGGCCTGCTCCAGCGGCCGACCGACTTTTCGACGATCGATGTCGAACGCGGCCACGGGCTGCAGATCGCCGATGCGGTACCCCCCGATATCCAGGTGCACCAGCCCGGCGGTCTGTGCCGACTGCGCCTTGCGGTAGTGCTCGATCCCCTGGAGCAGCGAGCTGGCGCAGTTGCCGACGCCGGCTATGGCGAGCCTGATCTTACCCATCAGCCGCCTCCTCCACATGGCCCCGCGGAGCATTGATGATCAATCGATAAATGCCTCGCGCCGACCGGATTCTAACGCGCGCCCCCATCCCCGCAAGACGGGAGCCACGCGCCCGCCGCTGCCCGACGACTAGGCCGGGACGGGCTCTTCCATCGCGGCGCGGGGCTGCGCCGGCGGGCGCCGGCGCCGCTCCTGCCAGGCTTCGAGCGCCAGCATCGCCAGCAGCACGATGTTCGTGACGAGGCCCATCGCGCCGTTGAAGAGAAAATGCAGGAAGCTCGAGGTCGGCACGCAACCGCAATCGATGCGCCGCCCCTGGGCCATCACGATCGCTTTCGCGACCACGAACACGACGAGCATTCCGGCCAGCAGCCAGCGTCCTTCACGGCGCCACAACCCGCTGATCAGCGCCAGCCCCGCCAGGACCTCCAGCCACGGCAGCGCCAGGGCCAGCGAATTCGTCAACGCCACCGGCAGCAGCTCGTACGCGCGGACCTCCTTCAGAAACGTCGGCGGATCGATGATCTTGGTCCAGCCTGTGTACACGAACAGCGCACCGACGATCAGGCGTGCGAGCCATCCGAGCGCCGCCCATCGGCCGGTTCCGGTCGGTGCGTTACCCGCTGCTGCCACCTTACTCACCGTCGTCGTCCTCAGGCGCCGCATCCGGCGCTGCGTCCGGCGGCTGGGCGTCAGTTTCTGCATCAAGATCGGTCGGCTCGGCCGCCGCTTCCTCGCTGTCCTGGTCGGAGCTGATGTCGGTGACACCGTCCGAGCCGGGCGCAAAGCGGTCGGGCCCGGTGGCCGTGGGGAGGCCGGCTTCGACGATGCCTTCCCACCCGGGGTGGAAAATGCGCACTTCGGGTCCGAAGCCCCAGGCCTGCATGAGCCGCCAGAGCGTTTCCGCCGAATCGCACGCGTCCGAAGCGCAGTACAGCACGACGGGCTGCCCCAGGAAGGAGGCCACGCGCTCGAAGTGCTCGCTGGCGGATTCCGCCGGCACGTTCATGAGCACGAGCGCGTCGAGGTGGCCTTCCGCGAATTCCTCGGCGGGGCGGGCGTCAATCACCAGGCCGGCCGCTTCGCAGTGCCGGATGAAATCCATTTCGCCGATGGCGGTCTGGGCCACCCAGCGCTGGTGCTCTTCCTGCTCGCGCCGCACCTGGTCGGTGTCGGCCACGAACGTCAGCGGCTTCGCTTGGTCGGACCGCTCGGCGCGTGCATACCCCCACGCGCGCCACCAGCCAAATTGGCCATTGGCCAGGCCCAGTCCGGCGGCGAGCACGAGGAACACGCCCAGGCGCAGCAGCGAGCGTGTCATGGCTGCGCCCCGTCTTCATCGTCGGTTACCGGCGCGGGCACCGGCGGCGGCTCGGTCGTCTTCAACACGACGCGGAACGACTGGTAGCGCGGGTCCTTCGAGTCCGTCAGGATTTCGATGAAACCATCGCCGGGAGGCAGTTGGTTGCCCGGCGGGATCGTCGCGCGCAGGACCTGCTCGATCCACGAACTGTCATCGCGCGCCGGCTCCGGAGGGAGGACTTCCACCTTGATGGTATCGACGCTGGTGCGCACCTCGCGTACCTTCACCGGCTGATCGGCACGCGAGGTCATCTTCAGCGGATACTCGCGGGCCGTGATGATGAGCGGGGAAACGTGCAGCATGCTCGGCCGCACCGTCACATCCGGCTGAATGTAACCCACCACCTGGACTTTCACTTCCGGGGCGCGCTCGATGCCGGTCTCCAGGCGCACCGTGGCCCGCACGGTTTCGCCGTCCAGGGGCGGCTTCGTCGTGGCGGTCAGCTCGTATTCCGCTCCGGGCTGGAGTTCCTTCAGTTCAACATGGAAGGGTCCGAGGTCCTGCCCCTCCTTGATCTTCAGATTCAGCGGGCCCTCGTAGCGGCTGACGATCTTGAGGGACTGGGTGGCTGCCGTGTCCGAGCGCAGGCGGCTGAACATGATCGCTTCGGGGATCGCGGCGTAGAGCGGCCGCACGTTGCCGGTGACCGAGATGCGCACCGCCGGCCGGGTTGGATCGTTCGTATTCAACGTGACGGTCTGCTGCGCCTTGCCCTTGCGCTTGATCGTGTCGTACTTGATCTCGAAGGTATCGGACTCGCCGGGCGCGAGCGGGCTTTTCGGCTTGGTCGCGACGGTGCACCCGCACGAGCTTTTCACCGCGATCGTCAGCGCGTCCGTGCCGACGTTCTTGACGGTGAATGATTTCTTGGCAGCCTCGCCCTGCCAGACGTCGCCGAACTCCATCGCGGTCGAATCGATTTCGATCCGGGCGCCGCTCTGGGCGGGCGGCGGGTTCGCCGGCTCGGCCGGCGCAACGGGCTGGGCACGGGAAGGAACCACGGCGCTGAGCAGCGCCACGACACACATCGACAGACGAATCATGTTCAGTTCTCGCAACGCTTTTGCGGGTCGGCGCCCGCCGTCGGCTTCTTCAAGGCGCTTTGCGCTGGCTCTCGGCGCGCGCCCGCAGGCTGATGTCCCGGTACAGTTCCATATCGGGTGTCGCGAAGATCGTCAGCTCCGGGTACTCCGGATCGGTCGTCTGCACCTTGATCGGCAGTCCCGTCGGCGGAAACCGGGTCGCGGGCGTGAACGTGACATTCATCTGCCAGACCGAGGTCGGCGGCCGTCCCGCACTCTTGACCTGCGAGCCGGGAACGGGCGGGCTGATGTTCACCTTCACGCTCGGCTCGTCGCACCGCACGCCAACGACGTTGAACCGCGGGTCGGTCCCGTAGTAGCGCAGTTGCACCGAACGCGAAGACGTCTGGCCGGGGCCGCCCGAGACAAGGATCGCCGGCGGCAGGAAATTCACCCTGTCGATCACCATGAACTGCGTGGAGAGCTCGATGCGCGGCTCATCCGCGAGTCCCGTCGTGAGCGCCAGCGTGTCGCGTGCGGACCGTTCCGGGAACGGGGGGCGCGTGGAAACGATAACTTCATATTCCTTGCCAGGTTGGATCTCGCGCAGCTCCGCCGTGAACTTGTCGGTGGCAAACGGCTCCAGGCGCGGCTGGATCGGCTGCTCGCCCGGGTTGAGTATCTTCACGGTGCGCGTTTCGGACGTGTTCGCGTCGAGCGCCTGGAACATGACCGCCACGTCCGGGGTCACCTCGAGTACGCGCTTGACGAAGCCCTCGAGCGGAAAAACGATCTCCGGGTTGGCCGGGTCGTTCGACTTGAACGTCAGGTGCGACTCCACGTGACCCTTCTTGGTCGCGGTGTTGTACACGACGCTAACTGTAGTCGACTCACCGGGTTGGAGCACGCGCCGCGCCGGTTCGGCGACCGTGCAGCCGCAGCTCGAGGCGATGTCGTGCAATTGCAGCTCCGACCCGCCTTCGTTGCGCAGACCGAGCGTCAGCTCTTTTTTTTCCAGGTGCACGGCGCTGCCAAAATTCCAATTGGGCTGCGAGAGGACCAGTTTCGGAGGACCGGCGGTCGGGGCGGGTGTTTGCGCCGCGCCGGCGGCCGCCAGGACCAGGGTTCCGACCAGGCACCACGCCAATCTTGCACGTGAACGCATTCTCCGCTCCCAACTCGGCGCCGCCGGGCAGCCGTTCGGGCCGCCCCCGGCTCACAGTACAGACTCAAAATCGTACCGAAAGTTGGCCGCATGGCCAAGATCCGGGTGGGCGTGATACACTGCTACCGGGACGCTCGCGATTCGATGGGGATGGCACATGGCGATCTGGCGCGATGCCAGCCTGGGTTTGTGGCACCTGCTGCCGGGCAACCCGATCCTGGTGCGGGTCGTGGCGATGGGCGGGAAGCGCGTGCGCCATCTCTGGGCCCGGCTGGTGTACCTCGTGGCCCTGTTCGTGGTGCTCGTGGTCATGGGCACCGGGCTCCTGCAACAGGGGCGGGACGCCTCCCTGGCCGAACTGGCCAAGGGGTCCACGCAGACGTTCGTGTGGGTCAGCCTGGTCCAGCTCTTTCTCATGTGCTTTATCGCACCGGTGTTCTGCGCCGCCGCCATTACGCAGGAGAAAGACGCAAATACCTACCACATCCTGCTGACGACGCCCCTCAGCAACGCCCAGATTGTCCTGGGCTCGCTGTTCAGCCGCATATTCTTCGTGTGGATCCTGCTCCTGTCGGGGCTGCCCGTCTTCTGCATCATGATGATCTACGGCGGGGTGACGACGGCGGAGGTGTTCCAGAGCTTTGGCCTGGCCGCGTGTACCGGGCTCGTCACCGGGTCCGTCGCGATCATGATCAGCTTCCTGAAGGTCGGCACGCGCCGAACGATGTTCGCCTTCTTCGCGGGGGTGGGTGTCTACCTGCTTGGGATCTGGTTCGTCGGGAACACGCCGTTCGGCAAGCTCGGCGTGGCCCCGCTGGGTGTCGATGGCGGGCAGATGAGCTGGCTCGCTCCCGTGCACCCGTTCTTGTCGCTTTTTGTCGTGACCGGCCGCACGCCGGCGCCCGCGCCGGAGGATGTGCAGGGATACGGCTGGCCGGCCGGCTGGCTGCTGGCCTACCCGCAGTATGGGTACATGCTGCTGACGACCGCCGCGTCAGCCCTCATGACCGTGGTCAGCCTGTTGTTCGTGCGCGCGGGGGCACGCGAGGGGGAGCGCGGGCTGCTCACGCGCATCCGCGACGTATTCGCCTCGAGCGAGGGGGGTGAGCGGCGGCGGCGGCCGCGACGGGTCTGGCACAATCCGATCGCCTGGCGCGAGGCCGCGACCCGTGCGTCCGCCGGCGGGCGCTCGGCCCTGCGCTGGCTGTTCATCCTGGGCGGCGTGCTGGCCGGATTCATCCTGCTGATCGCGCATTACTCGGGCTGGGGGGGCCTCAGCGCCGCCCGGCCTGACGCGACGCGTGACTGGCTGGTCGGGCTGGTCTGGATCGAGTTCGCGGTCATCCTGCTGGTCGTCACGAACACCGCGGCCAGCACGCTGACGCGCGAAAAGGAGTCGCAGACGATCGAGCTGCTGCTGACCACGCCCTTGACCAGCCAGTACATCGTGGCGGGCATGCTGCGGGGGCTGGTCAGCTTCGCGGTGCCGCTCATCGGCGTCCCGACGGTGACCCTCGGCCTGTTTGCTTTCGCGGGACTGTTCAGCCATGACCCGTCGGTCATCGAGCTTCCCGCGCTCCTGCTGCTGCCGCTGCTGCTGACCGCGTACGCGGCACTCGCGGCGATCATCGGCCTGCAGCTCTCGCTGATCTCGAAGAAGACCGTCCAGGCGGTGATGATCAGCACCACGATCGTGCTCGGGGCGACCGGACTGCTCCTGCTATGCGGCCTCGCCGTCCGCAGCGCCGGCCCACTGCCGGCCGCGGTCGTTTTGCCGTTCACGCCGCTGCCGGCGGTCCAGGCGCTGATCGATCCTGGCGCGGCGCTGGATCCGACCGGGAT
>CAZVRR010000225.1:0-6804 GCA_964629745.1 uncultured Planctomycetales bacterium
ACTTCGCCTTCGTGCCGAAGGCGAAGCCAGACCGTGGCACCCGGCACGTGGCATGCCTCGCTCTAGGCTTCGCTCAGTTCCGTGCGGTTTCCGCCGCGGCGGCGGGCCTGGGTCATGAGCTGCTCGGCGGCCCGGACCAACTCGTCCAGGTTGCGGACGCCGTTTGAGGGCTTGAGGCAGAGCATGCCGGCGCTGCACGTGAGGTGGCGCGCGGCGGCGCCGGTTCCGGCGGTGATTCGTTCAATGTGGGCGAGGATCCGGTCGGCCACGTCGCGCGCCGAATCGGGCGAGCAGTCCTCGATCAGCACGACGAACTCCGCCGTGCCGATCCGGCCGACGATGGCGCCCTTCGGCAGGGCGGCCCGGGTCTGCGCGGCCGTCGCTTGCAGGGCCTGGTCGCAGGCGGCGCCGTCGAGCTGCTCCGCGAGCCCCTGGAAACTGTCCAGTTCGAGGCAGCACAGCGCCAGGCCGCTGCCGTAGCGGGCGGCCCGGCCGAGGATCGTCCTGGCCGCGGCGCGGAAGCCTTCGCGGTCGAGCGCTTGTGTGAGCGGGTCGAGGTTGGCCTCCAGTTCCAGGCGCGCCGCGCGCTTCTGGGGCGCGACGCCGGTTTCCACCGTTTCGCGCACCATTTCCTGGATCTGGCTGACGAGCGTCGTGGTGTTGTCGGCCATCTCGCGCGCGGCGGCGGCGAGGAGGTTCGGCAGCTCGGTTTCCGGCTGCTTGCCCTCGTGGAAGAAGCTGTAGAGCTGGACGAACTCGGTCTGGACCTCGGCGACGAAGGCGGGCAGGTCCACGGCGGGCTTCAGGCTGCCGAGGAACTGGCGCAGCGCATCGGCGTCGGTGCGCGACCAGGAGTTCAGCGCATGCGGCAGGAGTCCGCCGACGTAGGCTGCGTCGCGCAGGGGCGGGGTCGGGACGAGCTCGAGCAGGCGATCGTAGTTGTGCGAGAACGCGATCGTGTCCACGAAGAGTTCGGGCAGCTCCAGCTTCTGGGCCACGATGCGTCCGACCTCCGTATGGTCCATGCCGAACAGCTCGCGCTCGCGCTGGAGTTGCTGGTTGATGTCGACGAGCGAGTCGCGCAGCACGGCGAGGTATTCCTCGCGCAGCACGGAATACATGACGGGCAGGGCGAAGTCCTCGAACAGTCCGATCACGAAACCCTCGTCGGCGCGCTTGGGATCCTGGGCGCGCGCGTGGGAGCGGGCCGCGATGGCCTTGGACAGCGAGGCCTCCCAGAAGGTCTGCGATTCGGCCGGACTCAGCCGCAGCTCGTTGTGCAGGCCGGTCATGCAGTAGCTGACGGCCAGCGTGCGCACCGTGCCGAGGCCGAGCAGGTTCACCGCGGTCTTGACGGTGGTCACCTTGTTGCGCACGCCCGCCCAGGAGGAGTTGGCCAGGGCGAGGATCTTGCTGCTGAGCGCGGCATCGGCACTGATGACCTTGGCATACTCGGCCGGCTCGGCGTCGGGGTCCTTGCCGAGCTGCACGAACTTGAGCGCCACGCCGACGGTGGTCGGCAGGTACGAGAGCTCTTCAATGCGGTTCAGCAACTCGCGGCGTGCGTCGCTGACGGAGGCCGTTCTGCCCGATAATGTTGCCTGGCTCATTCGCGCCTTCCCCTGGCAGCTCTGTCCGTTGTCCTGCGGACCATACACGCATGCCACGTCACCGGACTTCGCGAACCGGTACCGGGGACCGCCGAGGTGGCTGCGGTCCCTGCGAAAGGGGTATCGACCTGCCGGGCGGGGGGCTTTACGAGTCGGAACTCACTGGGACGTTTGGAATATCCGATGCAGCATGGGCAGCACGCCCGCCCGGGTGGGCCCTTCCGGGGGGGCCGCGGAGCCGCACGCATGAGTTGGCTTGTTCAAACAGCGCCGCGTCGCGTCCTGCTCGTGGGGACGGCCGCCCGCGTGCAGGAACTGGAGGAGGTCCTGCGCAGCGAACGCTACGAGTTCATCCGCTCGGAGGGTCCGGCGGGAGTGCTGGCGCGGTTGCGGGAGGACCGGGAATTCGACGCCGTCCTGCTGTGCCCGAACGGCGACCTGTCGGCCTACGTGGAACTGTGCCGACACGTCAAGCTGGACAGCCGCACGGCGTTGCTGCCGGTACTGCTGTTCGTCGACGCGGGCGATACGGAGACCCGCGCGTCCATCTTCAGTTCGGGGGCCGACGACTACATCGAGCTGCCGGCCTCCGCGCTCGAACTGGCCCTGCGCATCAACCGCGCGGTGCACGTGAAGCACGCCACCGATTCGCTGGAGGATGCGACCGCCGTCATCGCGTCGATGGCCCAGGCGATCGAGGGCCGCGACCCGTACACGCGCGGACACGTGGACCGCGTCGCCACGTACGCCGCCCAGCTTGGACGCCGGCTCGGCCTGACGCCGTTCGACGTCGCCACGCTGCGTTCGGGCGGCGTCGTGCACGACATCGGCAAGATCGCCGTCCCCGACGGCATCCTCAACAAGCCGGGCAAGCTGACGGAAGACGAGATGGCGCTGATCCGGCGCCACCCGGTCATCGGGTACGACATCCTCAAGCCCACGCGCGCCTACCAGCACGTGCTGCCGATCGTGCGCTGGCACCACGAGCGGCCGAACGGGACGGGCTATCCCGACGGGCTGCATGGCGCGGATATCCCGCTGGCCGCCCGTATCGTGGCCGTGGCCGACGTCTTCGATGCACTCTCGACCGCCCGCCCGTACCGCGACGCCCTGCCGCCCGACCGCTGTCGCCAGATCATGAGCGACGCCGCCGCCGCCGGCGAGCTCGACGACCAGGTCGTGTCGTTGCTGCTGGAGACGCTGGATTCGACGAGCGTCCTGCTCGGCGAGGCGACCCCGATCGCGCAGGCGTGAGGCAAACCGGCGCGCGTCAGTCGTCGGCCTGGCGCACCAGGTCGCGAATCTGGTGGCGCGTGCTTTCGTCCAGTTGCCTGGCTTCGTGAACCGCCCGTTCGGTATTCACCCCGCCCAGCGCCGCGCGAATCTGCGCCCGGTTCGCCAGCAGCGCGCGGTACAAGTCCCGGTCCCGCAGCATTTGCCGCACGAGCGGGTGATTCGCGACTGCGGCGACGTCATGCCGGCGCAGGGCTTCCCGCAGCTCCGGGTCCTGCTCGAAGGAGTGCAAGTACCGCGCCACCTCCGGCAGCTCCGCCAGGGCATTCAGCTCGCCCCCTTCGATCGCCGCGAGGAAGCGCTGCGGGTCGGCCGCGAGTTCCGCGGCCATCTCCGCGGCCTGCACGGCGGGCATGCGCTGCAGCGGATTGCGCTGCACGAACCAGTCGGCGGTGGGGTCGCGCCGCACGGCCGCCGACAGCTCGGCCAGGTGCGTCAGCGCCCAGCGATGGGGTCCGTCCACCTGCGCGGGCAGGCGCGCCTGGAGCGTGCGGACCGGGCCCTCGAAGGAGGTCAGCAGCCAGCTCGCGCACAGGACGAGCGCGCCGGCTGCCGCCGTGCCGATCAGGGCGCCGAGCATGTGATCCCAGGCGCCCAGGTGTGCATGCCGCCGGAGCCGGCGGGCCAGGCGCCGGCCGCACCAGCAGCCGAGCAGGATGATCGCGCCGGCGGACAGCACGGCCGCCAGCAGCGCGGTCAGCCAGGGCGCGCCGCCGACCGCGGGCAGCAGGCGATGCGCCGCCAGCGCGCACCACGGTGCGCAACAGGCCGCCACGAGCAGCGCGCTGAGCCGCAGGAGATGCCGCGTGGCGCCCTCCCAGTCGGCGAGCGCGCCGAGCAGCAGTGCTGCGCCGGCGGCACACCGCACCACGGGCGTGCCCCACAGCACGAGCATCGTCAGGCCGAACACCAGCAGCAGCCGAAAGGCGTGCGTATAGCGCGGGGTGCGCGGGGCGGACGCGGAGATGAGCGGCCGGGCCCGGCTGACGGGGGCGAGCGCTGTCATGAAATCCCTCCTCCTGCTGTGGAGAACTATGCAAATGACACGCGCCGTCGTCCAGTCGGCCGCTGCGCTTATCAGACGCGGCTGCGCAGCGGGCCGCCAGGCGGGTGTGTAGAGGTGTGCAGACCGGCGGGTGCGCCGCTCAGCGTACGATCAGCAGCAACTGGTTGAGCAGGTCGCTCGAGACGCTGATCACGCGGCTGGAGGCCTGGAACCCGGTGCTGGATGTGACCAGGCCGATGAATTCGCGCGACAGGTCGACGTTGGACAGCTCCAGTGCGCCGCTCATCAGGCTGCCGGCCGCCAACTGGCCCGGCGTGCCGACCATGGCATTGCCCGAATTCGGGCCCACCGAGTAGAGGTTGTCGGACTCGGCGACCAGGCCCTCGTCGTTGGCGAACGTCGCCACCGCCACCTGCCCCAGCCTTTGGGTCAGCCCGTTGGAGAAGGTGCCGTTGATGACCCCGTCCTGGCCGACCGAGAAGCCGATGAGAGTTCCGGGCGGGTAGCCGTCCTGTTCAAACGACATGATCGTGGGTTCCGAGCCGGTCGCCAGCGCGTAGACGCTGCTGAAGTCCAGCGCGAAGGACATGGGCGAGGCCGCGCCCGTGCCGCTGCGGTCCAGCGTGAACTGGTTGCCCGTCGCTGACACGAAGTTCCCCTGCGTATCGAACGCCGCCGTTCCCGTACCGAGGACACGCGATTCGCCGCTCGCGTCGGCCGATTCGAGGTAGTAGCGCCAGACCGGACCGGTGTCCGGCGTTTCCTCGAGCACGAACGTGGCGTTCACCGAGACGGGTGTTCCCAGCGAGTCGTACCCGGTGAAGCTGGTATATGCGCTCGCCCCGTTGGCTTCCTCCGTGCCGGTGAACTGGAAGGGCAGGGACACGTCGGCGTTCGAGCTGAGAAACTCGTTGCCTGAGATCTCGAAGCCGTTTTCCTCTCCGGCGTTGCCGCGAATGACGAGCGTGCCGCCCTCGATCGTGATCCCGGGGTTCCCCGGCACGTCGGCATTCGTATTGATTCCCATCGCGCCCGTGAGCCAGTTGGCCAGGTCCTCGAGCGTGCTGCCGTCTGTTCCGACCGTGAACGTCCGCGGCGCCAGTTGGCGGGAACCCTTGGACACGCCTGAGATCGTGAGCGTGTCGCCGGCCGCGAACAGCACGGTGCCGGGATCGTCGGCGGAGCGCAGATCGGTGAGCTGCGTGGCCCCCGTGGCCGCCGCGCCGCCCCCGCTCACCATTGCCTGCGACACGTGCGTCGAGCCGTGGGTGGCGATGGTGCCGCCCGAGTTGAGCTCGCCCATCATGAAGAACGTCGAAGTCGCATTCGCGGAGGCCGATGCGCCGAGTGGGATCGTGATGTCCGTGAGTTCGCCCGGGACGATGTTGAAGCCGTCGTCGACCCCGAAGCCCTGGATGATGTACCCGTCGGCGTTCACCAGGCGGTTCTGCGAATCGACGTTGAACGCCCCGTCGCGCGTATACATCTGCCGGCCGTTGCCGTCGCGCAGGACGAAGAAGCCGCGCCCGTTGATGGCCAGGTCACTGGCGATCCCGGTGGTCTCGAGCGAGCCGGCGCTCATATCGCGCTGCGTCGTGCCCACGGCTGCCCCGAGCCCGATCTGGGTGGGATTCGTCCCGCCGCTGGTGGCGCTGGGCCGGGTGCCGAGCGAAAGCGTCTGCGAGAGCTGGGTCTGGAATAGCGTGCGCGAGTTCTTGAAGGCGGTCGTGTTGACGTTGGCGATATTGTGGCCGATCGTCGAGATCCGCGCCTGGTTGACGTTCATGCCGGACAGGCCGGTGTACATGGCGGTCGTCAGACCCATGAGTCGACTCCGTGAACGCCGCGCGGGGCTGCGCGGCGCGGTGTGGTTAGAGGTTCAGGAACCCGGCCAGTCCGTGGCGCTGCGGCACGTGTGCCTGGGTCGCCTTGGCCGTCGCCTTCGAGGTGGCCGGAGGCGCAGGCGTGTCGGTGGCGGCCTCGACGCCCGTCACGCGTGAGACATCGGTCGCCAGCAACGTCTCGCCGCTGTCAAGCTCGAGGATGGCCGTGCCGTTCCCCGCAAAGCGGATCCCTGTCACGATGCCCGAGATCTCGGTCGTCGTGCCGTCGTAGGCCGTGCGCGTCGCCTCCACGTACTTGCCGAGCAATTCGCTCGCGCCGGCGGTGCGCTGCTGGAGCGTGAGCTGCTCTAGCGTTTCGGAGAGCTGGTGGGACTGCTCGATGCTGCGGATCTGCGAGACCTGGCTGATCATGTCGGAGGTTTTGCTGGGCTCGAGCGGGTCCTGGTTCTTCAACTCGCTGACGAGCAAGGCGAAGAAGTCCTCGCTCGACATCCGGTCCATGCTGGTGCGCGACGAGGACGTCGCCGTGGTGGCGGTGGTCGATCCGACGGAACTGGTCTGCATGGCACACCCGGGCCGGGGCTGCCGGCCGCCGTGCGCAAGCGCCCTCCCTGGCCCTTACGCCCACAGGTTCACCAGCGACTCCGCCGCCGGTTCAAACGCATCGCGGCCCGACGTGTCCGTCGACGCCGCGGATTGGGCTTCCGTTCCCGGATCACCCGCATCGTCCGTGTGCGGGTCCGCCGCCGAAGGGTCCCGCTGACCGGGCCCGAAGTCGTGCGGCGCGAGGTCGTGCGATTGCGCCGTGGTGGCCGGCGGCCGGATCTCCACCTGTTCGAGCTGGATGCCGGCCGCATGGAGCGCCTGCCGCAGCGCTTCGAGCTGCTCCGAGAGCAACCGGAATGCCACATCGGTCTGCGGTTCGATCCGCAGGGTGAGGGCATCCTGCTGTAAGTCGAGATGCAACCGCAGGGTGCCGAGTTCCGGCGGGTCCAGGCGCAGCGTGGCCTGCGAACGCTGGGCGCTGAGCTGGCTGCGCAACACGCGCACG
>CAZVRR010000226.1:0-6778 GCA_964629745.1 uncultured Planctomycetales bacterium
GCCTGTCACCGTCACCAAAACCTCAACGGCCGGCCTAACCCAGGGGGGTTTTGGTACCGGTGACACTGGTAACGCTGGTCACGAGGGCCAGGACGGCCCTGCGGATCGGCTCGGGCAAGTCGGGCCACGCAGCGACCACAGCCGCGAGCTCTAGATCGTTCAGAGCCGCCGCAGCTCGCGTCCGTGGCGGATCCCCGGCGAGTGCGCCGCATTCTGCGCCGCCTCGAGCGCGACCCTGCTGTTTTCCCGTGGAATCGTGGGGAGTTTCGAGTCCCTTGCCGTCCACTTCCCTCCGGCACCCCGTTCGGTCTCTATAATGTAACCTTGAGAAGAATCTTCGTAGTGCGCAGTAGTAGCGCCTGTCCGTTCTGTCACGCGCTCACTTGCACTGCTGTAGGTCGAGATGCACGAGCAGGTTATAGGTCGCTGGCAGTAGCGCGAGCCGGTGAGTGGTAGTGACAGATCCATGGACATGCTGTGGCGCGAAGGCCGCGGCTTGATCAGTCGGCGCGCCGCACGTGGCGTTGATGATGTGCGTGACACCATCCCTTACAGGGCTGTTCTGTCACACATGTGCAGAAAACGATTACGGGCGGTTGTAGAGCTGGCGCGTCAGGAGGTTCAGCGTCTCGGCGATCTCGCTGTCGGACGCCCGCGCGCTTTCGATCGTCTGCTCGGCATGCAGGATGGTCGAGTGGTCTCGCCCGTCGAAGTGCATGCCGATTTCCTCGAGGCTGAGACTTGTCAGCTTCCGGGCCAGATACATCGCGACGTGCCGGGGGTAGCTGATCGAACGCGTGCGCCGACGGCCCAGCAGTTCCTGTAACCGGATACCGAAGTGCACCGATACGGCTTGGAGAATATCGCTGAGCTGGAGCGGCCGGGCTGGCTGCGGGATGAACCCCGGCAGAGTCTCGCGGGCCACGTTGATCGTCAGCGGCTTGCCGCTTATCTGGCTCTCGGTGATGAGCTTTGTCAGTGCACCCTCGAGCACACGGATGTTGGAATCGACATGTCCCGCAATGTAATCAAGCACATCCGCCGGTATCTCGCAGCCGCGCAGGCGTGCTTTCTTCTGCAGGATGGCCTGGCGCATTTCGCGGTTGGGTGGATCAATCTGCGCGACGAGGCCCCAGTTGAAACGGCTGACCAGCCGGTCCTCGAGAGTGGGGATCTGCGTCGGCGACGCGTCGGCTGACAGGATGATCTGGCGCCGCGCCTGGTACAGCGCGTTAAACGTGTGGAACACTTCCTCCTGGCTTGACTCGCGGTTCGCCAGGAATTGAACGTCGTCAATGAGCAGCGCGTCGGCCTGGCGCACCTGGTCGCGAAACGCCGACAGCTCGCCGAGCTCGATCGCGCGCACGTAGTCGTTCACCAGCGTGTCACACGACACGTACAGGATTTCCGAGGTCGGATCTGCACTGCGCAACGCGCTGCACACGGCCTGCAGCAGGTGCGTCTTCCCCAGGCCCGAGCCGCCGTGGATGAACAGCGGGTTGTACAGCGTGCCGGGCTGGTTGCACACGGCGCGGCCGGCGGCGTGCGCGAGCCGGTTGGCCGGTCCGACCACGAATTCCCCAAAGGTGTGGTCGGGATTCAGCGGGATCTGGGTCAGGCGCGCCGTCGGCGTCCAGCCAGGGCCGGGGTCGGACTGCACCACGCGGATCGAGATCAGGTGACCCGTGAGCGCCATCGCAGTCTGGGCCAGCGCCGCCGAACAATTCTCGCGCAGGTAATGGGCACGAGCTGCATCGCGCGCGGAAATCAGTAGCTCGCCGCGGTGCAGCAAGGCCGGCGGCAGGTCATCGAACCACGTGCGGTAGAGCATCGGGTAGTCGGCGCGCAGCGTGTCCAGCAGCGCATTCCAGTCGAAGGCTTGACCGGCATCGGATGCCATGCCCGACAGCGAGCCGCCGACGCGTGCCGCGCCGTCAGCCCGGACTCTCCTCCGCTCCCGGAATCGCCACGTCGCCGGTGGCGAACAGTTCACGCAGCAACGCGGTTGCATAGCACCCGCGCGGCAGCACGAACGTCAGCTCAAGATAGGTGCCGTGGGTGTCGGCGCCAAGCGCAATGCCCGGCTCGCCAGGCCGGAAGCGTACCGGCCGGCGCGCCCCTTTCAGGCGCAGGCCGGGCCTGCGGAAGCTGTCCCGTTCCAGGCCCTCTCCCGCAAGCAGTCGTGTCTCGAGCTCCCCCGCCGGCCCCGTCGGCTCGGTCATGCGGTAGCCGAACAGCGGTCCGGTCGCGCTGATCTCGAACGCATCGGCCCGCGCCTGCTCTTGTGCTGCCTGCTCCACGCGAAACACCGCGCCGCTGGCATGCAGAAACGCCAGGTCGCCGTCCCACAGCCGGTCGAGCCCCGTCCCGACGCGTTGCGCGACGACCTGGTTGAAAAGGTGCGACTGGTACGCCGAGATCAGCAGGTCCTGCGTGGCTCGATCCACGGCCCGGAACGCGCGACGCTTGGCCGCCGGGTGTTGCGCCAGGCCGGCCAGCGCACGCCGCTCGTCGCGAAAGGTGCCTGGCCACAACGACCGCGCCCCCTGAAAGTCCCCCTCCTCGTACAGCCGACGTGCCCGGCGGATGCGCGGCGGGTCCGAGTCGAGCGGCCCACCGAGCAGGCGGTCCAGCGCTTCTTCCAGCGCTCCGCGCACCAGGGACTGCCCGACGCGCCAGGAGTCGCCGCGGCCGCCGAAGCGCTGGGGACCGAAGTAGTTCGGCACGCCGCGCCGCTCCAACTCGTCCAGGCCGGCGGTGAGGTCTGCCAGCCGGGCGGGGTCGACGTCGCGCACTTTGATCTGAAAGCGATTGGCCTTCAGGTGTCCGCGGCGCAGCTTGTTGCTGTGCCGGGTCACGTCCAAGACGCGCATGTGCGGCAGCGCCAGCGCCTGCACGCGCTGCGGATCGACGTGCTCAATTGACATCCACTGCCGCGTGACGGCCCGCGCGTCCTTGAGCCCCGCGTACCCCACGTCGCGGCGCCGCACGTTCAGGGCGGCGGCGATCTCGTGGATCGCGTGCGCCGTGGACAGGCCCTCCTTCTCCAGCAGGAAATACGTGTGCGTACCGGCGCCGTCGGCAGGGTAAAGCGGCAGCTCATCGACCTGGAAATCGGACGGGTGGCCCTTGATACGCCCGGGGGCCGGGGACAGTTCATGAAGGACTCTGGGCAGCACGCGTTGTTTCTATGCGGCGTGCGTGCGACCGTCAATCCGGCACGGCGAGTCGTGCTTGACAGTGCGGCGGACCACCAGTACACCACGGGCCGGTCCTGGTGTCCGGCCGCTTGGAGCGGTCGGAAGAATAGGGAATCCGGTGCGAATCCGGAACGGTCCCGCCGCTGTGACCGGGAGCGAACGCCGCAGCCGTCATTGGCCCGCCCCAGGCGAGCTGAGAAGACGCGGCCAGTAGGTGCGAGGCCTGCCTCGCGTGCCCGGAAGTCAGAAGACCTGCCAGCAGACCGGTACTCAGGTAGCCTCGCGGGTCGGGTGAACCGGCGTGGTGCGCTCCATTCATTCGGCGCGATCGGCGCTTCCCCGTGACGCGTATCGGCGACAGCCGCGCACCCTGCGCGGCGCCGGCGCCGCGCGCCGCGACGGATGGCGTGCCCGTGCGGAATCCCGGCCATGCGAGGCGGATGGCAGTGCGGGGTGAACTGCCTGGAGGAAGCGCATGGTGTCGAATCAGGTGAGAAACGTGTGCGTCGCGTGTGCCGCTCTGTTTACGTGCATGGGGGGCTACGGTGCCCCCTGGACACATCATGGCGGCGATGCCGCGCGCACCGGGCACGCGCCGGCGGCGCCGCTGCTGCTCGATGTGCCGGCCTGGGTGGCTACCGCGCCCGCCGACGTGGAACACGTGGCGACCAGCTCGCCAGTCGTGTTCGGCGGTCGCGTGTTTGCGAACGCGCGGGTGTACGGGACGGAGGGGTTGATCGCCAACCGCATCATCGCGTATGCGAGCCGCAGCGGGGCCGAAGTGTGGGCCCGCGACATCGACCCGGACGTGTGGGATAGCTGGTCGAGTCCCGCGGTCTACCCGCGCGAAGCGCTCGTCGTGATCGGGTCCGGGTCGCGCGTGCACGCGCTGGATTGCGCCAGCGGCGCGGTGCGCTGGCAGACGCCGCTGGCACGGACCGTCGTCAACGCCTCGCCCGCGATCTCCGAGGATCTCGCGGTGGACGGCGTGCCGGCCAACCGCGCGTTCCTGACGGATTACGCCGGGTTCGGGGAGAGCGCCGCGCTGTATGCCTTGAACGTCGACCCGTACGACGCGAGCGCCAATCCCTTCGCGCCCGGCGCGATCGCCTGGAGCGCGGAGCTGGACGGCGCCAGCGGCAACTCGCCCGCGTATCACGACGGCGTGGTCTACGTTACGACGACCGGCGGCACGATCCGGGCCTTCGCGGCGCTGGACGGACTGCCGCTGTGGTCCACCAACGTCGCCGAGCAGGGCTACCCGGACTACGCGAGCTTCTTCGGCGGACTCTGCGTGTCCGGCACGGCGCTGTACGCGGCCAGCTACAACTTCTACGGAAGCGGCGACAACAGCGGGCTGTTCAAGCTCGATGCAGCGACCGGCGACATCCTGTGGGTGGCAGCGTGTGAGCGGACTGAGTCGATCCCGGTCGTGGCTGAGACGGGCCGGATCTTCCTGGCGGCGGGGCTGGAGTTCACCGGCTCTGCCACCAAGGTGCAGGCGTTTGAAGACCTCGGGACGCACGCGGCACTGTTGTGGGACACCGATGCGGCGGGGCTTGAGCTGATCGGCGGGTGGAGTCACCAGCCGGCCCTGGCTGCGCAACGGCTGCTGGTGGGTGCACCGGATCCCTCCGCCACGTTCGGGCCCTACACGGATCTCTACGCCTTCGACCTGGCGTACGCACCGGGCGAGGCCGGCTTCATCGCGCAGCATTACACGGGCGCCGGCGGGAATCCGGCGCTCGCTGGCGGGTGGCTGTACACGTTCGGTCCGGCGGGTCTCGTCGCGTTCGCCCAGCGCACTCCCGGCGACACGAACTGCGACGGAGCGGTGAATGCGTTCGATCTCGACCCGTTCGTGCTGGCGCTGAGCGATCCCGCGGGCTTCGAGCTCGCGCTGCCCGACTGCGACATTCTGAACGCGGACACGAACGCGGACGGAGCGGTCGACGCGTTCGACATCGATCCCTTTATCGTGCTGTTGCTCGGAACATGAGACGCGGCCACGCCTTTTCCATGATCGAGCTGCTCGTCGCGGTCGCGGTCGTCGCGATCCTGGCCTCGATGCTCCTGCCCGCACTGGGCAGCGCGCGGCGCCACGCCCACCGCGTCACGTGCGCGGCGCATCTGGCGCAGATGGGCCACGCGTTCATCATGTACGCGAGCGACCACCGCGGGCTGGCCATGCCGCTGGCCTACACGGACCCGGAGCTGGTCGGCGCCGGGCCGGCGATCTTCTGGTGGGGCACGGACGACCCCGTGCGACCCGACCCCACCCGTGGATTCCTGTGGCCCTATCTCCAGGCCGAGCTGCGGGAGAAGGGGCTGTTCGAGTGCCCGGCCCAGGCGTGGGGCTCGTACACCCCGCAGGGTGCAGCGGGCCAGCCGACGAGTACGTACGGGTACAACGGCTACTTCCTCAGCCCGCCGCACACGCCCGGGTGGTCACACTGGATCGGCCGGCGTCCGTGGCAGAACCTGGATGTGTTGATCGGGCCGGCGTCGACGTTCGGGTTCGCGGACACGTTGATGGACCTTGGCGGCGGGCAGCCCAAGAACAATGCGCTGCTGGACCCGCCGCTGATCTTCAATGGGCGGCGCTGGCTGCGCAATGAAAGTCCGACGACGGCGTTCCGGCATCGCGAGCGTGCGAACGTGTTGTGCGTTGACGGGCACGTCGCGCTGTTCGGCTACGTGCCGGAGCGGCTCACGTCGGGCGCGCTGCGCATCGGGTCGGCGGGTCTGCAGAACGAGCTCTACGTGCCGGACTGGCGGGAGTGGTGATTGCAGACGCATGGGCGGCGACCCGGAGCAGGCGTCGGTGCAAGTTACACGTCTGATAACCCGCGTCGCGTGCGGAACCTGTTCGGCACGCGGTGCGGCGGTGCCGCGGTCCGGTAAGTGTCGAAGGCCATGGGTCTTGCGAGTGAGTCTCAAAACGTATGCGAGCAGGCCGAGGAAACGGCGTTCGCGCGCTGCCGTTGCTGCAACACGCGGCACCGGGCGGCGTTGCTGGTGGGTTTCGGACAACAGCCAAGCAGAATTTTTGCAAAATGCTGCTTGAAATGCCGGGAGCCGCTTGGGTATAACTAGCGTCGTGAGAGTACGGGTGAGCGGCACCCACCTTGGTCCAACGGAGGCGGAAGCACTCCACTTCGCAGAACCTTTTAGAGGGAGATTGGAAAGATGAAGAAAGTTCTTGCGGCATTCGTGATGTTGGCCCTGAGCGTCACCGCGGCGGACGCGGCCAACCTGCAGTTGTTCTTCTCGACGCAGGCGCCGACAGATCCTCCGGGAACGACGGTTCCGGCCGAGTTCACCGGCGCGACCAACCTGGAAGTCGGTGATGGCGTCACCCCGTCGACGGTGTATCTGTGGGCCCGCACCGAGAAGACCGGCTCGTCCTGGGACATCTGGAACGGTCTGTCGGTCGGCATCGATGTCGCCGTGACCGGCACTGCGTACAACCCGTTCAGCGAGGCGGCTGAGCTGCTCCGCTGGAACGCGGGCTCGGACCTGGATTGGGCCGACGGCACGATGTTCGGCATCTCCGTCGACCAGCTGGGCCTGGGCGC
>CAZVRR010000227.1:0-6600 GCA_964629745.1 uncultured Planctomycetales bacterium
AACGAGTGCCAGGCCGCCGAACAACGCCAGCTTGAGCAGCTTGCCCATCGGGTTCATCCAACGCGACTCGGTCCGGCGGATCGCGCCGCTGGCTCTCCTGACCCGCGGCCTGGTTTCCGGCGCCCTACTCTCCGCCGGTCGGCAGCGGCCAGAATACGTGGTCTCCGTCCGGCTGCGTCGCGCTGCCGCGCGGCCCGCCAAAACGCGAGTCGTGTTGGCCGCCATCATCGTCGCGGTCGAGTCCGACCGAATACAACGTAAATGAATCACCTTCGCGCCGGTAGACAAAGGGCCGGCGGGAGTAGGGGTCGATGGTGAAATCGCCCTCCAGCACACGCAGGTCTTCCGGCCATTCCCCCGTCTGCTCGCGCCACGTGAACAGCGCGGCAACCGCCTTGTTTCCGCGCTGCGCGGCCGCCGCGCGCACGTGGAGCATCAGCGATTCCGCGATGCTCGGCACCGTGATCGACGCCAAGCCCCGCGCGATCCGGTATACGGGCACGGCCTGAGCGATGCGTGCATTGTATTCGGCCCAGAGCGGATGACCGGGGTCGGCCTGGTCCTCCACGCCGAGCGTGGAGAGTTCACGGATCGGTGCAAGGTACCAGTTCAGCTCACCGCCGTACCGTGCGGGCGTGATCAGCCAGGTTGCGGCGCCAGCCGCGTGCGGAAAGGCCCAGACACTCAGCTCCGTCTCCACATCGATTGCAGAAGTCAACGGCGCCGGCGGGTCGAACGCGGGCCGGACGCACTCGAGATAGGCGGCGCGCGAACCCCCGTCCAATTCCGTCCAGGCACACGGATCCAGCACGATCGACTGGACCAGGCTGGCGATGCTCAGCCCCGTCAACCGCGCAAGAATCCACGGCGACATCTCGATCTGCCGGCGCATGCCATCCAGCGCCAACACGCACTCCGCCAGCCGCTGCGGGTCGCGGCGCTCGCTCGCCAGGCGCCCTTCCCACAGCAGCAGCAGACTCACGCTCCTCAGCTTCGAAGACTGGCCCATGATCTCGGGCCAGTCCTTTGAAGCAAACCAGAGGGCGGGCTGACTGGCCGCCTCGCGGGCGAACTGGAGCGCTGGGCCGTTGGCCTCGAGCCAGTCCAGCGCTTCCGGCGGGACCGGGTCGCCTCGCTGCCAGCCATTCCATCCCCCGCTTCCGACGCTCGTTCCGACCATGGCCTCGAACGCCTGCGCATAGATCGGTGCGGCATTTCCCGGCAGGTCGGCATGCTCGCGGTTCAGGCGTGCCGCCGGGTCCTCCGTGGGAACCGCGGCCGTCCGGCCCAGGCGATTGACCGAGACAATTCCCAGCAGCGCCACCAGCACCAGGACAAAGACGCCGAGCGCGACGAACTTCAAAATGCGCACCAGTTACTCCCATGGCGCAGGGGTTCGCCGATTACTGCACCAGCCCCTTCGTCAGCCGCATGAACGCGGTCTCCAGGTTGATCTCCTCCTGCTTGATCTCCTGGATCCGCAGGTCGTTGGCCAGCAGGGCCCGCGCGATGAAGCTGAAATCGCTGGTGTCCGATCCCAGGCTGACCACGACGTGGCTGTTACGCAGCTCCACGCTCTGCACGCCCTTGAGCGTCGACAGCACCTGGCGGGCCTTCTCCTGGTCGTCGGGCGTGAGCACGTGCACGACCGTGCCGATGCGGGCCCGGCGCAGCGCCTCGGCGACCGAGCCCTGGTAGACCAGCTCGCCCTGCTCGAGGATCCCGATGCTCGTGCACAGGTCCGCCAGCTCGGGCAGGATGTGCGAGCTGATCAGGATCGTCTTGCCCATGCGGTGCAGTTCCTTGAGCAGCTCGCGGATCTCGATGCGGGCGCGCGGGTCCAGCCCGCTGGCCGGCTCGTCCAGCAGCAGCACGCGCGGGTCATGCAGCAGCACGCGCGCGATGCTCAGCCGCTGCTTCATCCCGCGCGACAGCGAGTCGACCAGCGCGTCGCCCTTGTGCGTCAGGTCGGTCAGCTCGAGCACGTCGCCCACGATCTGGTCACGCTTGCGGCCCGTGATGTTGTACGCGCTGGCGAAGAACTCGAGGTATTCCTGGACGACCATGTCCTCGTACGCGCCGAAGAAATCGGGCACGTAGCCGATCAGCGGCCGGATCTTGCGCGACTCGTACCCGACCACGTGGCCGCACACGCGCGCCTCGCCCCACGTCGGCTGGAGCAGCGTGGCGAGAATGCGGATCGTCGTCGTCTTGCCCGCCCCGTTCGGGCCGATGTAACCGAAACACTCCCCCTCCTCGATGTTCAGGTGGAGATTGTTCAACGCCACGAGCTTGCCGTAGCGCTTGGTCAGATTGATCGTCTGAATGATCAAGGCTCGCTCTCCGCAAACGGCGACACCGGCGTGCCGGCGATGATGCGAATCGGGACCCGCACGCGGTACAACGTGCGCCCCGCGGCCGACTTGAGCGGGCGCTCGTCGCGCGCCAGCTCCACCGGGCCGGGCAGGTCGGACCACAGCAGCAGGATACCCTGCCCCACGCGCTGATCGCCCGCCGTGCCCTTCACCGGCCCCTGCATCAGCCAGTGCGAAACATCCAGCGGCATCAGCCCGTCCGTGATGATCCGCGACTTGTTGAAGCTGTCAAACTGGCCTTTCTCCTCCGTCGCGTGCAGGTAGAACGTGCGGGTGGATGCCAGCAGCAGGGCCCGCACGGTGCCGTCGAACGGCCGTTCGGGTGCGCGCGTCCGGGCGCGGATCCAGCCCTGCTGTTCGTCCCACAGCGTCAGCAGGTCCGGAAAGGGTCCCTGGTCCTTGCTGCCCCGTCGCCCCTGCCAGCGCGTCCGCGCTGCCGCTGTCGCCGCATACTCCTCGGCCGCCAGGCCGTTGACCGTCTGGCCGGCCGTGAGCTTCGACAGGTGGACTGCCAGGATGTTCGTTCCCGGCGGGACGTTCTGCCGGCCCCACCAGTTCGTCGTGACGCCTGCCGGCCGCGTCGCGTTTTCTGCCCGCAGGCGCGGATCCATGTAGAGCAGGTATCCGCCGGCGAGGTCGAGGCCCAGGTCGTTGACGATCCAGCTTTCCGGGGTGAGTTGCCCCGTGGCCTGGTCGACGGCCAGCTCGGCGCGCACGGTGCCCTCGAGCGGTCCCTGCCAGAAACCCTCGAACTGCTTGAGCGTGGCACGCAGCGGAGTGTCGGCCAGGACAGCGTCGGCGGAAAAGGCGGAATAGCGTTGCGGCGTGGCGAACGTATTGCCGGCGGTGGGACCGCGCGAAAGCGGCCGCAGGAAGCCGCCGCCGGGCAGGCTCAGGTCGACCTTGCCGCGCAGCGGGCTGCTGTAGCCGAACCACGCATGCGCGCGGGCCGAGCGCGCGCCGGCCTCGAGGTCCACCACGTTGACGGTGCGCACGCCGCGTGAAACGCCGCGCAGCAGTCCCACCGTGCTCAGGCTGATCGCACTGGCGACCACCGCGATCCCGCCGAAGACCGTCCAGGTCATCGTCAGCAGGCGGCGCGAACGCAGCCACCACCAGCTGACGAGCGTCGCGACGCCGATATAGGAAACGACGAAACCGAATGCCGCCATGACCAGCACCCCCGACCAGCCCGTGAAGCCGATGGGCTGGGTGATGGGGCCGTAGAGGCTGCCGCGCAGTACGTCGGGCGCAAAGACGAGCGCGCTGGTCTCGTTCTTGAGAAAATTCGGGCTGACCGGGTTCACGTCGAGCAGTTGCCCGAGGAACTCCGCGTTGACGGAATGCTGCAGCAGCGCTGCCAGGCTGGCCGTCGAGACGATCACGCGGCCCGAGCCCACCCAGCCCGCGACGAACAGGTCGTGCCTCGTTCCATCGGCGAGCGGCGCCGCAAAGCTCCGCAGGCCACCGGGACGAGCTTCGACGGCCGCCAGGCTGAGCGGGCGGGCGAACGGTTCGGCGATGTTCTTCGAAGCTTCGGTGGTCAGACGCCGGCGGAACTCCGGCCACGCGTCGATCTCGAACGAGGGCGTGCGGCCGGCAAGCGCCTGCACGGGCAGGATCCGCGCGAGCTGCGACTTCTCGACCGCGGCCCACGCGCTCCCCAGCCCGAGCACGAGTTGCCCGCCATTCTCCACCCACGTGCTCAGCGCCTGGAGCTGAACGGTGCTGATGGCGCCCGGGTCGGGACGGTCCCAGATCACGACGTCGACGCTTTCGAGCCCGAACCAGCGATCGGGCAGGTCGCCGGCCGGCATGGTGGCCACGACGACCGGCACGTAATAGGCGCGGGTGGAGCGGTCGGTTGTCTGCAACGCCCGCAGCGCCGTCACGGGCGCCGCGCTGACGTCCAGGATCAGCAGGGCGTCGTGCTCGATCACATCCATCTCGGGCACGTCGAGGCGTGAGAGCAGGACACCCTCCTGCGTGAGCACATCCAGCTTCAGAGGACCGGCCTGGCCCGTGAGCGGGCGATGCCAGTGCGTGTGACACCAGGCCCGCTTCGCCCCGGCTTCGTAGGTCAACGTCACCGGCGTTTCGCGGAACGACACGAAGTCGCCGTCCAGGTCCACGACTTCACAGCGCAACTGCCCCTGAAACGTCGTGCTGCCCTGAAGCGTGAGCTGGGCCTGGATCGGCGCCCATTGCCCCTCGCGCACCACGAATTGCGCGCCGCTTTGCAGACCGGCCCGGAAGCCGGCGGCCGTGACGTCGCCCGTGATCACCTGCGCCGATGCACACGCGACGGGGAGCATCAGCCCCAGTGCGAGCAGCGCTTTGCATCGCAACAAACCTGGCCCTCCCGAGCGTTACTCAAGATGACCTCTGCACATACATAGTCTACGCGATCGGCGCCCGGCCGGTGCACCGGTCCGGCCGAAAAAGCACGCCGACGCGCGTGCAGCACCCTGCCATGATAAGCCGTTTGGCCGCTTCACGTTGAGAGCACGGCCGCCAGCGACATTTGCATTCTTTTGTCAGGCCGCCGGCGGTATACT
The DNA here is from genome assembly GCA_964629745.1 of uncultured Planctomycetales bacterium. GTDB lineage: Bacteria > Planctomycetota > Phycisphaerae > UBA1845 > Fen-1342 > JAAYXS01. Next base: position 4,934 of record CAZVRR010000227.1, read on the forward strand.
GGATGGCGGTCGCCGCGCGCACGGGCAGCGACACACCGCAGCCTCCAGGAGCAAGACCATGCGCAAACTTGGGACGCTGTGCTTCGTCATGTCGGCTTGGTCGATCTCTTCGCACGCCGCCGTACTCATCGAATGCCAGGGCGACGCGCTCACGCCTGAGGGGGCGAGCATCTATCGATACACGGCCAGCACGGACGGGCTGCCGATCATCGAGCTGGTCGTCGGCACCAACGATCCCGAATGGGGCCTGTACCAGGACGTGCTCATGCCGGCCGGCTGGCAGTTCGAGATCGCGGCCATCACTGCGGACTCGGGCTGCGGGCGCTGGACGCAGCACGGACAGGTTTCGCTGCCGAACTGCGCCGGCATCGCGCCCGCGCGCGTGCGCTGGTGGACCGACGATCCGCTGCTGGCCGTCACGTCGTTCACGTTCGGCTTCACGCACCCCTGGCCAGGCGAAGATATGGACTGGGAGTCCACCGTCTACGACCCGGAGGCGACGTACACGTTCGGCGCCGATTGGGACCAGGGCGTCGGAAGCGGCGCCGGCCCGGTGCACGGCCCGTCGGGCGTGCCGGCGGCACTGCACCTCGCGTCCGGGCTGCTCGTGCGCGGCAGCGACGGGCAGGCACTCCAGGTGCCCGGATATTCCGTGCCGTCACTCGTGTGCTGGGACGGAGACGAGCTGCCTGACCTGGTCGTCGGCCAGGGCGGGGCGGAGGAAACGCTCGGCCGGGTGCGCGTGTATCCCAATGTCGGGACGCCCGGCGCGCCGGCGTTCAGCGACTTCGGCTATGTCCAGTCGGGCGGCGCGGACTTGACGGTTCCAGCCTCCGGCTGCCAGGGAGCGCTTCCCCGTGTCGTGTACTGGGACGGCGACGGGCGCAAGGACCTGCTGATCGGCCTGGCCGACGGCACGGTGCTGCTGTTTCTGAATACCGGCACGGAATCGGAGCCAACGTTTAGCGGGAGTGAATTCCTGCAAGTCGGTCCGCCCGGCGAGAAGGTCGATATCTCCGTGTTTGCCCGCGCCGCGCCGACCATGGTGGATTGGAACAACGACGGCCGCAAAGATCTGGTCCTGGGCGCCGTGGACGGGCTGGTGCGCGTGTTCCTGAACGAAGGGCTGGATACCGCGCCCGACTTCGTCACCTCGTTTGAACTCCAGTTGCTCGACGGCACGCTGCTCGTGCCGACCACGCGCTCGTGCCCGCTGGTCGCGGACCTGAACAACGACGGCCGCAAGGACCTGATCAGCGGAAACCGCGAGGGCGAAGTCCTGTTCTATGCGAACTGCGGCACCGATGCCGCCCCGGAGTTCTGCACGTTCGTCATGGAACGCGCCGCCGGTCTGCCAATCGATCTGCCCGACACGCTGCGCTCGCGCATCTCGCTGTGCGACTGGAACGCGGACGGCCACACCGACGTGCTCGTCGGCTACGGCGACGGCCTCGTGCGACTGTACCTGGGCGGACTGCCGCACGGCGACCTGAATTGCGACGGCGCGCTGAATGCGTTCGATATCGATCCGTTCGTGCTCGCCTTGACCGACGAGGCCGGTTACACCGCCGCGTATCCGCACTGCGACCGGCTGCTGGCCGACTGCGACGGCGACGGCGCGCTCAACGCGTTTGACATCGATCCGTTCGTCGAGCTGCTCACCGGCG
>CAZVRR010000228.1:0-6536 GCA_964629745.1 uncultured Planctomycetales bacterium
ACGCTGGAGAAACATGGCATGATTGAGGTGCGCAACCTCTCCAAGCACTACGGCGCCCGGCGCGCCGTGGACAACATCTCGTTCTCCGTGAACGAAGGGGAGATCGTGGGGTTTCTGGGGCCCAACGGGGCCGGCAAGACCACCACGATCCGTGTCCTGACGTGCTATCTGCCCGCGACCTCCGGCTCGGCCCGCGTCGCGGGACACGACGTCTTCACGGAATCCCTGGCCGTGCGGGCGGCGATCGGTTACCTCCCCGAGAACGTGCCGCTGTATCCCGAGATGCGGGTGCGGGAGTACCTGCGTTACCGGGGCAAGCTGCGGGGGATGGACCGGGGCGTCCGCGAGACGGCGATCGACCGCGTCAAGCAGCGCTGCTGGCTCCAGGACGTGATTGACCGTCCGATCGGGCAGCTCTCGAAAGGGTACCGGCAGCGCGTCGGCCTGGCCGATGCCCTGCTGCACAACCCGCCCGTGCTGATTCTCGACGAGCCGACCATCGGCCTCGACCCGACGCAGATTCGCGAGACGCGCTCGCTGATCCGGGAGCTGGCCCAGCACCACACGGTCATGCTCTCCAGCCACATCCTCCCTGAGGTGGAGGCCACCTGCCAGCGGATCTTCATCATCCATCGCGGCCGCCTCGTCGCCTCCGGCTCGCCCGCCGAGCTGCGCGAGCGGATCAGCGAAGGCGCCCAGATCATCGCGGAGCTGCGCGGCGGGGCGGACGAGATCGCGACCGCCGTCCGCAAGCTGCCCGGCGTCACGGCCGTGCAGAGCGCCGGGCATGACGGCTGGACGCGACTGTCCATCGCCGCCACCACGGACCCGCGCGAAGCACTGGCGCAGCTCGCGGCGAGCAAGGGCTGGCCGCTGAGGGAGTTGCGCCGGGATGCCGCTACCCTCGAGGACTTCTTCGTCAAGATCGTCGCGGGCGTGCGGGAGGCGCATGGCGACGGCCTGGAGCAGGAGACCGTGGCATGAGAACGCTGACGGCCATTACGCAGCGTGAGCTGCTCAGCCTGTTTTGCTCGCCGATCGGCTACATCGTCATGGCGGGCTTCTGGCTTGTGACGGGCGTGCTGGTCTGGGCCACGGGGGCCTTCGAGCCCGGACAGCCGGCCACGCTGCGCGACGTGTTCTTCTGGACCCCCTTCGTCCTGACCATCATCCTCCCCGCGCTCAGCATGCGCAGCATCTCGGAGGAGTACCGCACCGGCACGATCGAGACGCTGATGACGGCGCCGGTTTCCGACACACAGGTGGTCCTGGGCAAATACCTGGCGTCGCTCGTCTTCTACGCGCTGATGCTGGGGGGCACGTTCATCTACCTCGTGCTGCTGGCCGCCTTCTCCGACCCGGACTGGGGCAGCGTGGTATCGGCCTACCTGGGCCTGCTCCTGGTGGGCATGTTCTTCGCGGCATTCGGCCTGTTCGCCAGCAGTCTCACGCACAACCAGATCGTGGCCTGGATCCTCGGCGCCGTGCCGCTGATCCTGCTGGCCTGGTTCGCCTTCTTCGTGGTCGGCCGCGTGGAAGGCTGGCTGCGCGAGGTTCTGCAGCAGATCAACGTCATGGGTCGCTTCGGTGATTTCGCCCGCGGCCAGGTGGAACTCGATGCCATCGTCTTCTTCCTGGCGGCCGCGGTGCTCTTCCTTTTCCTGACCGTGAAGGTCGTGGAGTCGCGACGATGGCGGTAGAACGAACCATACAGGCGTCGAGGCGCCGGGTGCTCTTCGGCGTCAACGTGCTGATCCAGGCACTGCTCGCCCTGGCGCTGGTCGTCGGGATCGTCTGGCTCGCCAGCCGCGCCACGAGCCTGTGGAGCCTGCGCGGCGACTGGACGAGCATCGGCATCAACAGCCTCAGCCCGCGTACCGCTCAACTGCTGCGCGGCCTGAACCAGGACGTCCGCATCACGGCCCTGTTCGCCGAGCCGAACCGGGAACGCGAGCCGGTGGCGGCCAAGCGCTACGAGGAACTCCAGGACCTGCTAGCCCTGTACGATTCCGCCGGCGGTGCGCACGTCAGCACGCACATCGTCGATCCCGTGGCGGACAAGGGTAAAACCGAGCAGTTGCTGCAGAACCTGCGGAAACTGCCGGCGTACGCGAACGAATCGCAAACGCACCAGGCGGCCCTCGACGAGTTTCCTGCGCTGAACGAACAGATCAAGCAGCTCGTGACGCAGGAGGGTCAGACCGCCGAGCAGATGCTGCAAAGCAACCCCGCGCTGGCGGACAACAGGATCTTCCGCATCCTGCTGAGCAACTGGCGGGGGCTGGCGCAGAAGTGCGACGACGTCGCCGAGACGCTCGTCGAGCAGTCCGGTCCGAACGCCGAGATCCCCCGCTACGGCCAGGCGATCAACACCGTGCGCGAGTTCGTGGACGAGGTGCGCACGATCCTCCGCGAGTCGGCGAACTGGATGGAGGGGGAAGGCACGAAGGTGCCGGGCCTGGCGCCCCAGGACATCACGGCCTTCCAGGGCGCGGGCCAGCGCTTCGCCGACGTGCTCGCCGCCATCGACGCCCTGTACGAGCGCATCAAGGACCTCAAGGAAGTCAAGCTCGAGGAGGTCTACAACAACCTGACCCGCTGGCGCAGCGGGCCGCCCGTGCTGGTCGAGAGCGCGAACGAAGCGCGGGTCGTGTCCAACTACGACCTGTGGACGCCGCCCTCCGACCCGAACGCGCCGCCCGGTCCCGGGGGCGACGACCGGGTCTTCGCGGGCGAAGCGGCGATCTCCTCCGCCATCCTGCAGCTCACGCAGCAGGACAAGACCGCGGTGATCTTCACCCACTTCGGCGGCAAATCGCCCATCCGGCCGGACTTCTCGCAACTGGACGCGATGGACATGCGGCGCATGCCGACCGCCCCGTACCAGGAGCTGGCACAGCGCCTGGAGAAGGAGAACTTCGCGACCGAGGACTGGGACGTCGCCAAGGAGAAGACTCCGCCGACGGCGGAGGGCGCGTCACGCAACATTTACGTGGTCTTTCCGCCGGAACCGCCGCCGCCACCCAACCCGATGCAGCGCACCCCGCCGCCCGCCGGCATCACGCCGGAGGATCGCAAGATCATCACCGACGCGGTGGAGGCCTCGGGCATGGGCATCTTCCTGGCGGGCTGGATGGAGCCCACGCAACCCATGCCCGGTGCGGTCGGGACGTACGAATTCGCCGGCTATCTCAAGGCCACCTGGAACGTCGACGTCGACTTCACGCGGCTGGTCTGGCAGTTCATGGCCAATGTCCAGAAGGGCAGCGGCTGGTGGGCGCCGCAGCGCGAACCGATGATCGCGACCGGTGGCGGCGGGGGAGTGCGGCTGACGGACCATCCGATCGCCGCCCCGTCACGCAATGACCGGGCCGGATTCCCCATGGCCTGCCCGATCCGTACCGGCGGCGCGACGCAGCCGGCGGACCTGAAGGTGGAGACGATCGCCGAGGTGCCGCCGACGCAGGACGTGTGGGCCGTGGCCGATCCGATCCAGATGCTGGAGCAATTCAAGGCGAACCAGGGCGTTCGGCCGGCGGAAACCGACCTGCGGGCGCCGTTCCCGATTGCGGTCTCGGCGACGAACAGCGCGACCGGCAAGAAGATCATCGTGATCGGCAGCGAACGGTTCGCATCGGACCAGCTGGCGCAGGCCGCCGGGCTGATGCAGGTCGGCAACTCGTACGTGCTCGGCGCGTTGTTCCCCGCCAACACGGACCTGTTCATCAACGCCCTGCACTGGCTGACGGGGGAGTCCAACCGCATCGCCGTCGGGCCGCGGGCCGACGTGCCGCGGCTCACCAAGCTCAACGAGAACTGGGCCCGCCTGATTCCCGTCCTGCTCGTCGGCGTCTGGCCGGCGCTGGCGGTCTGCATCGGCCTGGGCGTGTGGCTGGTTCGCCGGAGATAAGCGCATGAACTTCAAGACCACCGCATTGCTGCTCGTGCTGCTCGTCGTCATCGGCGCCGTGTGGCTGTTTTATCCGAAGTCCGGGCCCGAATTGGAGGCCCCGGTCACGCCGCCGCCGCCCGAGACCAAATACGTCCTTGATGCGCGGCCCGAAAGCGGCGCGATCGTCCGCGTGACCGTCGAGCGTCCGGGCGAGCCGCGGCTGGTCTTCGAGCGCGGCCCGCAGGACGGGCAGCCCGACCAGCTCGGACCCTGGCAGGCCGTCGAGCCGATGAACGTGCCGGTGCAGACGTACACCGTCGACGGCCTCGTTTCGACGCTCACCAGCCTCGAGTCGCGCTCGCAGATCGCCCCGGGCAGCGGCGGCGTTGACGAAAAGGGCGCAGGCCTGGCTCCGCCCCTGGCGACGGTCACCCTGCGCGACAAGGACGGCAAGGAGTACCGCATCGAGGTGGGCAACCAGGCGGCGCTCAGCACGGATTCCTACGTGCGCGTCGCCGGCCAGCCGACCATTCACGTGGCGGGCCGCGACGTGCTCGCCCAGGTCCGCAAGGATTTCAACGAGTATCGCAACAAGAAGCTGACGGATGTCAGCCCGACCGACGTCGTCTCCGTCCAGCTCCAGGTCGAGGGCCGCGCGTTCCAGTTCACCCGCGGCGCCGACCGCGAGTGGGTGATCGATGAGCCGATCAAGGCGCACGCCGCGCGTGACGAGGTCATGAATATTGTCCGCAAGCTCAGTACCTTGCAGGCCAAGGAGTTCGTGCGCAACCCCGCTTCCGACCTCGCGACGTATGGGCTCGATCAGCCGTTCCTGACCCTGCGCGCCACCAGCGAAACGCAGAAGGCGATCACGCCGCCGCCGCCGACCGAACCCGAGACGCAGCCCGCCGAGCCGCAATTCGAGAAGATCACGCGGCAATACGGTCTGGCCATCGGCGGCTTTGCGGACCTGAAGCAGGAAAACCGCTACCTCAAGCCGCTCGACGCCGACTGGATCGCCACCGTCTCGCAGAAGGATGTCGAGGCCCTGGTCCCCAATCTCTCCAAGCTGCGCGATCCGCGCATCTCTCGCGTCCGGGCGGCGACCGCGACGGGACTGACGCTGTCGGCCGCGGGCACCTCGGTGCAGCTCGAGAAGCAGGCGGGAAAGTGGCAGGGCACCGGCGACCTGGCCGAGCCGGACCAGGCCGAAGTCACCGACCTGCTGCAGGCGTTCGAGGACCTGAGGGCCATTGAGTTCATCGACGAGCCGGCCGACCTGGCGGAATACGGCCTGGCGCAGCCGCGGGCCGTCGTCACCGTCACGACCGGCGGGGCCGTCGAGCCGGTGACCTTGCGCATCGGCGGACTCACCAGGAGCGGCCGCAATGCGTATGTCCAGCACGAGGGGCAGCCGACGGTGTACGTGGTCAGCGCCGAGCAGGCCAATCGCCTCGTGATCCCGCCGTTGGCCCTGCGCTCGCGCGTCATCTTCGAGAACGATCAATCCAATATCCGGCAGATCGAGGTCGAGCGGCCCGACGGCCGCTACGTCGTCGCCCGCGAAGGCAACGATTGGACGTTGCGCGAGCCGGCGGGTGCGCCGATCGAGACGCCGGCGGCCCGCACGCTGGCCGGCGACCTGGCGCGCCTGCGCGCACAGCGGGTCGTCGCGCGGTCCGACGAGGCCCAGTACGGACTCGACACGCCGCAGCTCACCGTGCGATTCACGGTGCGGGCGGGGGGCATGGAGCCCGGCGCAACGACGCAGAGCACGCAGCCGGAGGAGCCGGCTGACCCCGCCGGCCCGGAGTTGACGGAGCACGTGCTGCGGGTCTCCCGGCCGGCCGACGTCGCCTATGCCCGGTTCGACGACAGCCCCTACATCTTCGAGCTGGATGACACGGTCTACCGCGTGCTGACCGGCGAGCTGATCGACCGCAAGCTCCTGCCGATTACGGCGGAAGACATCGTCGCGGTGACGGTGGTACACGCGGGCGACACGCTGACGTTCGAGCGCCAGGAGGGCGGCTGGACCTTCGTGCCGGATCCGTACCTGAAGCTCGATCCGGAGAAGGTGACGGAGCTGGTCAACGTGATCGCCGGCCTGCGCGTCGAGTCGTACGTGACGTATCGTGGCGGCGACCTCCAGGCGGCGGGCCTGCTCACCGCGCCGCACACCGTCAGCATCAAGCTGACGAATCAGCAGCTCCAGAACCTGAAGCTCGCGGCGGACACTCCTGGCGACGAGCCCATCCTGGGCGGCTGGGTCGAAGAGAAGTGCGTTTTCAAGCTGGCGCAGGACGACGCGGACAAGCTGCTGCGCAGCATTGACGCGTATTTGAAAGTCGAACCGCCGCCGGCGGCTCCGAAGGGACCCGGCGCGCCGGGCGCACCCACGTTACCTGGGCCGACCGCTCCGAAGCCGCCCACGGCGCCGAAACCGGCGCCGCCGCGTCCGGCGCCGTAGTCGGAGGTGGCCGGGCGCCCGCCGCGGCAGTAGCGCGACGACTGGGGTGAGCTGGCAGCCGCCAGCTGATGCAACGCTGCATTGACGTGCGTCGAAAGGCCACGGTCCGCTGCGCGGACCGTGCCACGCGCGCGCGGCGTTGGGGCGATGGCCTTATGGGGGGTGATGGCCTCA
>CAZVRR010000229.1:0-6534 GCA_964629745.1 uncultured Planctomycetales bacterium
ACGGTGCGATCCTCGACCTCCAGGGCCAGCAGATCACCATTGCCTACTGCAACAACCGGCTCGATATCGATGACTGCGTCATCATCAACGGCGACATCGTTTTCCGCGGCTACGACCAGGTCGACTCCGGCCTCAAGCCGGCCGGCTCGGTCCGCTACGTCACGTTCTACGGCCCGCACGACTATGGCGTCCGCCTGTTCCAGTGCGGCGCCGACATCCTGGTCGAGCGCAATCTCGTCCTGAACGCCCGCGACACGGGCGGCGATTTCATGTACCTCACGGGCTACCAGAACGACTGGCTCGCCACCGGCGCCAGCTTCGCCCTGAGCTGGGTGGAAGTCGGCCAGGTGCGCGACAACTGGTCCTTCCACACGGATCCCGCCGACAACGGCGACCCGCTGCGGCATTTCACGCTGCTGTGCGACTACGGCTGAGCGGCGCCGACCCCCTGGGTCGGGGCCGGTTCGGCGCCCTACAACAACATCATCGGACTCGATCCGCAGCTCATCGATCCCGAGCAGGGTGATTACCGGCCCGCCGCGGGCTCGCCGGCGGCAGACTACGGCTGCCAGACGTTCGATCCGGATGGTCGCCGCCCTGCCCCGCCCGCCAGATCGCCCGTCGCCCCCGCCGCACCCGCCGTCGGTGGCGAAATCGAGGTCACCGGCCCGGTGGCCCAGGACACGCTGTGGGATGCGGCGCTCGTGCACGTGGTGGGGAACATCACGATCGAAAACGGCGTGACGCTCAGCATCACCCCGGGCGTGCGCGTCGAGTTCGCGGATTACTACCGCATCGACGTTGCAGGCACGCTGCTCGCGATCGGCACGCCGGAGCAGCGCATCGTCTTCACGACCGACGATCCACAGGACTTCACGATCGACGGCTCACAGGCCGGCTGCTGGAACGGCCTGCGCTTCGACGAGACGTCATCGGCCAACGCGACGTCCCAGCTCGCCTGGTGCATCCTCGAATACAGCAAGGCCACGCAGGGCGATGCGCGGCTCTACCCGCTGGGCGGCGGGGCGCTGTCCGTGTGCGACTTCTCGAAGCTCGTCGTCGAGAACTGCATCCTGCGCTGCAACGTGGCGGATTATGGCGGGGCGGTGTTCCTCTACCGCAACGCCAACCCGGTCATCCGCGGCAACCTGATCGTGGCGAACCACGCGCTCCAGAACGCCAGCGCCATCTACTGCGCCTACTCGCATCCCGTGCTCGCGAACAATACGCTCGTCGGCAACCGCATCGAGAACATCGCGTTTCCGTACAACGAGACCTGCGCCATCCTGCCCTTCATCGCCAAGCCGCGCCTGGTGAACAACATCGTCCGCGGCAACGACCCGCACGTGAAATACCTGCACAGCCAGCTCTGGGAGGCCAAGGCCTGGTACACCACGTACAACGACATCGAGGACTACCCGCCCGGAAACGGCAACATCGACCTCGATCCGCTCTTCGTGGCGCCGGGCGCCTGGGAGAGCCATGGCACGCCCTACTGGCTCGATGACACGTGGATCGCGGGCGACGAGCGCCTGGCCGCCGGCTCGCCCTGCATCGACGCCGCCGATACGACCGCGTCGCTGCCGCTCCTGGACCTGGCAGGCGCTCCGCGCCGCTTCGACGACGCCGCCGCGCCGGATACGGGGCTCGGCCCACCGCCGGTGGTCGACATGGGCGCCTACGAGTTCGCCGGCCGCGCGGGCGACCTGAACTGCGACGGCCAGGTGAACGCGTTCGACATCGATGCCTTCGTCCTGGCCCTCAGCGACCCGGCCGGCTATGCGCTCGCGTATCCCGCGTGCCGGCGCGAGCTGGCGGACTGCAACGGCGACGGCGCGGTCGATGCGTTCGACATCGACCCGTTCATCGCGCTGCTGACCGGCGCCTGAGCCCACGTGCCCCGCGAGCGGCTTTGGGGTATCCTGCGCGTTTCCGTCGCCCGGCGGACGGCGGCCGCGGACCTGGCAGGTCGGGCCGGCGCGCTCGTTCCGGGCGGCCATCGTCGGCGAGGAGGCCGCATGCTCAAGACCGCACTCAACGAATTTCACCGTCAGCACAACGCCCGGCTGGTCGATTTCGCCGGCTGGGAGATGCCGGTCGTCTACACCGGGATCATCGAGGAACACAATTTCACGCGCGAGCATTGCACGATGTTCGACGTGTCCCACATGGGGCGTGTCGAGTTCCACGGCCCCGACGCCGCGCGCCTGATCCAGCGGCTCGTGACGCGCAACATCGACAAGCTCGTGCCCGGCCAGTGCGGCTACGCCCACGTCTGCCGCGAGGACGGCGGCATCCTCGACGACGTGATCGTCTCACGCCTCGAGGATCACTACCTGATCGTCTGCAACGCCTCCAACCGCGAGAAGCTGCTGGGCTGGTTCGATCGGCAGCGCAGCGGCCACGACGTGCAGATCACCGATCGCACGTTCGAGACGGCCATGGTCGCGCTCCAGGGGCCCGAGACGTTCGAGACGCTGGCCAGGCTGCTGCCCGTGCCGCTGGACGGGCTGAAGCGCTACCACTTCCGCACGGGCCAGGTCATGGGCATCAACGTCTACATCGCGCGCAGCGGTTACACCGGCGAGGACGGCGTCGAGATCGTCCTGCCCAATTCCGTCGCCCTGACCGCCGCCAACATGCTCATCAGCCGCGCCGCCGCGCTCGGCCGTCCGATCAAGCCCGCGGGCCTGGGGGCGCGCGACACGCTGCGGCTCGAAGCGGCGATGCCGCTGTACGGTCACGAGCTGACGGAAGACTGGGACACGATCACCGCCGGCCAGACCTGGTGCGTCGACCTGAACAAGGACTTCATCGGCCAGCCCGCGCTCAAGCGGGTCGCACAGGAGGGGCCGCGCCGGGCGATCGTCGGCCTCGAGGTGGAAGGCAAGCGCATCGCGCGGGCCGGCTACCCGGTGCTGCGCGACGGCCGGCCGGTGGGTGTGGTCACGAGCGGCTCGCAGGCCCCCTTCCTCAACAAGAACATCGCCATGGGCCTGCTCGACGCCGCCCATACCGCGCCGGGGACCGCGCTGCAGGTCGACATCCGCGGCGCCCAGGCCCCCGCGGTCATCGCGCCACTGCCGTTCTACAAGCGGACGGCGAAGAAGTAACCGCCGCCGACGGCTTGAACCGCCGGCGTGAAAATCGGATCATGGGTCCCCATGGACGCTCGCAACTATGCCTGGCTCGCCCATGGATTCACGCCGGCCGGCGATCGCGCGCAGCGCATGCAGGCCGTGGTCGACGCGCTCTGGGACGCTTTGCGGGGGACCGGCGTCTCCTGGGTCGGGTTCTATCTGCCCGACGGCGAGAACGAGCTGGTGCTGGGGCCGCGGCGGGACAAGCCCGCCTGCTCGCCGATCGGACTGCACGGCGTCTGCGGCCAGTGCTTCACCCGCCGCAAGCCGATGGTGGTGCGCGACGTGCGGGAGCTGGGCGGGAACTACGTCGCGTGCGACCCGCGCGACCAGTCCGAAGTGGTGATCCCGTGCTTCGATGAGACCGGCCGCTGCTGGGGCGTGCTCGACCTCGACAGCCACGAATGCGGCGCGTTCGACATGAACGACGTCTCCGGCCTGCAAAGCGTGCTGCGCGCCGCCGGCCTGACGATCTGACGCCCGACGCGCGTCTGCGGCTGCGCCGCAGAAATTTCGCTCAAGGTAGTAGCGCCTACACTCTCCCGACACGGCCCCTGCTGAAAGGGATGAACTGCATGCAGCCTGGGATGATCTGGCGCCGGGGATACACGTGCCTGGTCTGCGCCATCCTGGCAGCGCTGCCCGCCGCAGCGCAAGGCCCGCCGCGCGCCACGCCGGTGGTGGTCACGCCGGTCACGACCGCCGATGTTCCTCCCTCGATCCGGCTGGTCGGCACGGTGTTGGCCGATCGGCGCGCCGTGATCGCGGCCGAGGTCGACGGCATCATTGCCGAGTTTGTTGCCCAGGAGGGCCAGTTCCTGCATGCCGCCGAGGTGATCTGCCGCATCGATCCGGAAGTGCCGCGTCTGCGCCTGGCGGAAGCCGAAGCGGAGCTGGCCCAGCGCCGCGCCACGCTCGAGGAACTCGAGGCCGGCGAGCGCGCCGAAGACATCCAGCGCCTGGAAGCGATTGTGGGGGAGCTGGAGGCCGTGCTCGACAAGTGGGAGTTCGAACGCAAGTGGGTCGCCGGACTTGCAGCCAACGCCCAGGCGACGGCCAAGGAGCAGCACGATGTCGAAATGGAAGTCCGCGCCGCCCAGCGCCGCCTGACCGCCGCGCAGGCGGCCCGTGACAAGGCCCGCAACGGTGCCCGGCCCGAGGAGCTGGCGCGGGCGCGCCAGGCGGTCCACGCTCAGGAGGCCGCGGTCGGGCGCCTGCAGCGCGACCTGGAAAAGGCGCAGATCCGCGCACCCTTTGACGGATTTGTCGTCACCAAGCGCACGGAAATCGGCGAGTGGATCGACGGGGGCGGGCCGGTGTGCGAAATGGTCGCAATCGAGACAGTGAAGATCCGCGTCGATGCACCCGAGCACGTCATTCCGTTCGCCGTCGCCGGTGCGCCGGCGAGCGTCGAAGTCGACGCGCTGCAAGCCAGCCGCGCGGCGCGCATCGCGCGCGTGATCCCCCTGGCCGCGGCGGGCGCCCGGACCTTTCCGATCGAAATTGACCTGCCCAACGAAAAACACGAGCTCCTGCCGGGCATGTTCGTGTGGGCGAACGTCCCCGCCGGTCCGCCCGGGCAGCGGCTGATGGCCAGCCGGGATGCGCTCGTCGCCCGCGGAACCGCGAAGCAGGTTTTTGTGATCCGGCCCGGCGCAGACGGCGCGAACACCGCCCTGCCGCTCAACGTGACGACCGGGCTGGAAATTGCGGGAGCGGTCGAGATCCAGGCCGCCGGCCTGCAGCCGGGAGACCTGCTCGTGTCGCGCGGCAACGAGCGGCTCTACGGTCCCACGCCGGTCACGTTTGAGCCGCCGGCGGCGGCCAGCGCATCGTCGTCCGCGCCGGCGAGCCCGGACGGGCCGCCACAACACTAGGAGTTGCGGCCGCGGCCGCCGTTCCGCGGGCAGGTCGGCGCAGCTATCCTGATGGACGGGCCGGGCGAGTCCACCGCGCGCGAGCGGGAGGGCGAAGTTGAACTGGATCGAGACCTGCGTTGAGCGGCCAGTCGCGGTATCGGTGGGCGTACTGCTCGTCGTGCTCTTCGGCCTGCTCGCCGCCTTCGCCATTCCCGTGCAGTTGACCCCGACGGTCGACGTGACGGTGATCACGGTCGAGACGTTCTGGCTGGGCGCCAATCCCCCGGAAGTGGAACGGGAAATCGTCGAGCGCCAGGAGGAGCAGCTCCGCAGCGTCAAGGGTCTGCGGAAGATGACCAGCTCGGCACGCGACAACATGGCCGAGATCGCGCTCGAGTTCTACCCGCAGGTCACCAAGTCGGACGCGCTGCGCGACGTGGCCGACAAGCTGCGCCAGGTGACCAACTATCCACCCGAGGTCGATGAACCCACCATCCAGGCCAGCGACGCCTCCGTCGACACGCCGATCGCGTGGCTGATTCTCGTCCCCACGCAGTCGCAGGACGAAAGCGTGCGCGAGCTGCGCGATTTCGCGGAGGACTATATCCAGCCGTACCTGGAACGCGTGAACGGCGTCGCGGCGGTGGACGTGTATGGCGGATTGCAGCGCGAGGTGCAGGTGCGCGTCGACGCGGGCGCCCTGGCCGCGCGCGGGCTGACGCTCGCGCAGGTGCGCCAGGCGCTGCAGCGGCAGAACGCCAACGTCTCCGCCGGGACGCGCGCGCAGGGCAAGCGTGACTACGCGGTGCGGACGGTCGGCCAGTACGAAAGCCCGGAGGAGGTCCTCGGCACGATCATCGCGTCGGGTGCCGGCGGTCCGGTCTACGTGCGCGACGTGGCCACCGTCAGCAACAGTTTCAAGGAGCCGATGAGCTTCGTGCGCAGCATGGGACAACCGGTGCTCGCGCTGCCGGTGCGCCGTGAAGTCGGTTCCAACGTCATCCAGGTGATGGATGAGCTGAAGGCGGCCGTCGCGCGCGTGAACACCGAGGTCCTGCAGGCCCGGCACATGCCGTACGAACTGCGGCAGGTGTACGACGAAACAGTCTACATCCGCCAGGCCATGGACATGGTGCGCTCGAACATCGTGCTCGGCAGCGGCCTGGTGCTGGGCCTGCTGCTCGTCTTCCTGCGCAGTTGGCGCGCCACGGCCGTCCTCGCGCTCACAATCCCTGTCTCGATCGTCGGGACATTCGCCGTCATTGCGCTACTCGGCCGCACGCTCAACGTCATCTCGCTGGCGGGTATCGCATTCGCGGTCGGGGACGTCGTCGACAGCGCCTACGTCGTGCTCGAAAACATCTACCGGCACAAGCAGATGGGCAAGACGATCCGCAATTCCGTGCTGGAGGGGACGCGGGAAGTCTGGGGCCCCGTGCTGGTCAGCACCCTCACCACCATGGCCGTGTTCGGTCCGGTCATCTTCATCCGGGAGGAAGCGGGCCAGCTCTTCCGAGACATCAGCATTGCGGAAG
>CAZVRR010000230.1:0-6528 GCA_964629745.1 uncultured Planctomycetales bacterium
TCGCGCGTGCGCGATGCCGCGCGGCCGGCGCCTCCTGCGCGGCAATACACCGTGAAGGAAGGCGACACGCTGTCGGCCATTGCGCGGGAGACGTATGGCGAGGACAAGTACTGGACGAAGATTCGCGATGCGAATCCGAACCTGAACCCTGACCGGCTGCTGCCGGGCCACGTGATCGCGCTCCCCGCGCGCGAGGAAGTCCTGGGCACGGCCGGCGGTACGACGCCCTCTGCCGCGCCCGCACCCACCAGGCCCGCCGCCACGCCGGCGCCGACCACGCGCCCCGCCGCGCCCGCGCCGGCGCGCACGGAGAGCGCAGCGCGGGCGCCGACCACGCGCCCGGCGGGCCGGATGCACGTCGTGGCGAGCGGCGACACGCTGATCTCGATCGCGCGCACCGAGTTGGGGGATGGCAATCGCTGGCGCGAGATCTTCGAATTGAACCGGGATCGCATCAAGGATCCGGACCGCCTGACGGCTGGTACGGAACTGCGTTTGCCGGAGCGGAGTCCGCGGCCCAGGGAGCGGCCGTAGGCGCGGGGGACGGACGAGCGGGTGCAGCCGGCGGGCTGTCCCGAGATGACGCTGCGCTCCGCGGCGTGGGCGGCGGTGCGGGCGGTTGGGATTCATCAGGAGAGCTGCGCGTGCCCAAGCCGAAGGTGGCCTGTGTCGGGGGCGGAGTCGTCGGAACCGCAACGCGGAAACTCTGTGGTCCGGACACGGTGGTCTACGACGTCCGGGAGGGCCCCGGCTACACGCAGGACCAGCGGCTGGTGAACGCCTGCGACGTCTGCTTCGTCAGCGTGCCGACGCCGATGGCCGCCGACCGCACCTGTGATACGTCGATCGTCGAGCAATGCGTGGCGTGGATCGAGTGTCCGCTGATCATCATTCGTTCGACGGTGGCCCCGGGCACGACGGACCGGCTGGCGCGCGAGTACCGGAAAAACCTGGTATTCCAGCCGGAATACCTGGGCGAGACGCCGGCACACGTGTTCGGGAGCATGGCGGAGCGCGAATTCGTCGTCCTGGGCGGACCGCCGGAGCTGACCAGCCGCGCGGCCGATTTCTACAAGCATTACTACAACTCGTACGTGCGCTTCTATTTCTGCGATGCGCTCACCGCGGAAGTCTGCAAGTACATGGAGAACGCCTTCTACGCGGTGAAAGTCACGTTTGTGAACGAGTTCTTCGACATTGCCCGGGCCCACGGCGTCGATTTCAACGTGTTGCGCGAGGTGTGGCTCGCCGACACACGCATCAGCCGCGATCACACATTCGTGTATCCCGACGCGCGCGGCTTCTCGGGCAAGTGCCTGCCCAAGGACTGCAACGCGATCGTGCAGTCGGCGCTCCAGCGGGGCTACACGCCCGAATTCATGATGCAGTGCCTGCAGATCAACGACCGGTTCCAGGCGCGCAATCCGAAGTGAGTCGTTCGCGGCGCTGCGCGCCGCAGGGCTGCCGCGCGCTATGCCACGAGATGGCGGTTCAGCCGGTGGCGGCCGTTGCCGTTGAGCGAGACGAGCTTGGCCCGCAGCACGTCGGAGGTGCTGACGAGCTCGCAGCCCTTCGCCGCCAGTTGGCGCAGGGCCATGTCCGCTTCGCCGGGGTTCCAGAAGCCGCAGCAGTCATGCACGACCGACACGCGCCGGTGGCGCAGCAGCAGTCCGAGCACCAGCAGCCGCACGGAGGACTCCAGCGCGACGCCGAAGACGAAATAGCGTTGGGCCGGCATTTCCGTGAGCAAACGATCGAGTTTCGGATTGGTGAACGGATCGCGATGCTGCTTGACCAGGATGGCCTGCTGGTGCTGCTGGAGCACGTCCAGCGGCACGCACAGGCGGTTGTCCGACTCGATCAGCACGTGATCCGGCAGCACGCTGTACGA
Source organism: uncultured Planctomycetales bacterium (assembly GCA_964629745.1). GTDB lineage: Bacteria > Planctomycetota > Phycisphaerae > UBA1845 > Fen-1342 > JAAYXS01. The sequence goes on from CAZVRR010000230.1 coordinate 1,892, forward strand.
GACCTTCTGCTGGCCCAGCGTGCCGAGCAGGCAGAAGCCGTTTCTCACGCTGCACGTCGCGTCGGCCCGCTGGGCATCGACGCAGGACAGGATCGGCACTTTCGCCCAGCGTGCGAAGGCCATCAGGTGCTTGACGCCGCAGAGAACGGGGTCGGCGTTGAGCGTTCGATGGCGGCCACAGGGACTGAGGTAGTCCCGCTGGGTACACACATCCACGAAGACGTCTGCGATGCGACGAACCGGCATATCGGAATCCTCGCTCAGCGCTGATACGACAACAGCGCGTGGCGCGTCCCTGCGGTCGAGCTCGCCATCTTCAGCGATTTCGAAAATTGGAGAGGCGGTAGCGCAAGCCGCCAATGCTCCGTTCCACTTCCTCCGGCAGAATTCTAGATCGGCCCGGCGCACAAAAGCAAGCCGAAAAGGCGCGCGGATGTGCCCATTCTGGTGTTCCCATAATGGCCGTCGGCGATGCGCCCGGCGGTCGCATGGACGGCCGCGGCGCGGGCGGGGATACTCTGAGCGGACCCTGTGCGGGTCGGCCGCGGCCGAGGTGATCCGCCATGAGCTTGATGATCAGCGTGTCAGGTGTGCGGGGGCTGGTGGGCGAGACGTTCACGCCCGAGCTGGTGCTGGAGTTCGGACGGGCTTACGGCAGCCTGCTGGGCGGCGGGCGCGTCGTGCTGGCGCGCGACTCGCGGCCGAGCGGGGCCATGTACGCCGCGGCCGCGGCGGCCGGCCTGCTCTCGACGGGCTGCGCCGTGACGGAGCTGGGCATCGCGATGACGCCCACGGTCGGACGCACGATCCGCGAGGGGCGCTATGACGGCGGGATGAGCATCACGGCCAGTCACAATCCCGGCCAGTGGAACGGGCTGAAGTTTTTCAACGAGTTGGGCCTGTCGCCCGACCCGGAGACGGCGACCCGGATTGCAGCGCTGCGCGAACAGCAACAGTTCCGGCAGCTCACGCACGGCTTCCAGCCGCTGCGCAGCGACCCGGAGGCCGGCGCCCGCCACGCGCAGGCCGTCCTCGACGCGGTGGAGGTCGATACGCGCGCCCTGGCCGGGCTGCGCGTCGTCCTCGACAGCGTGAACGGCGCCGGCTGCCTGCACACGCCCGGCTTTCTTCGCACGCTCGGCTGCGAGGTCGTGCCGATCAACGCGGAGCCCAACGGCGAATTCGCCCACCTGCCCGAGCCTACCCAGGAGAACCTCACCCAGCTCTGCGAATCCGTGCGCAAATCCCGCGCGGCGATCGGATTTGCCCAGGATCCGGACGCGGATCGCCTGGCCCTGGTCGACGACCAGGGCAGCTACATCGGGGAGGAATACACGCTGGCGCTCGCGGTCCAGTCGGTGCTGTCGCGACGGCCGGGCCCGGTCGCCGCGAACCTCAGCACCTCGCGCCTCATCGACGACGTGGCCGCCCGCTACCGTGTCGGCGTGCTTCGTACGCCCGTCGGCGAAGCGCACGTGGCACGGGCGATGCTGCAAGCCCGCTGCGTGGTCGGCGGCGAGGGCAACGGCGGCGTCATCGACCCGCGTATCTGCTATGTCCGCGACAGCCTCTCGGCGATGAGCCTCGTGCTCCAGTTGCTGGCCGCCACGCAAAAGAGCCTCAGCCAACTGGTGGCGGAGCTGCCGCGCTACAGCATGATCAAGCAGAAGTTCCCCTGCCCGCGCGAACGGATTGAAGCCGCCGTCGCCGCGGTGGCCCGGACGTTTGCCGACCAGAATCCCCGCACGGGGGACGGGGTGCGTGTGGATTTCCCGGATGCGTGGGTGCACCTGCGGGCCTCGAACACCGAGCCGATCGTGCGCGTCATTGCGGAAGGCACGACGCCGGCGGCGGCGGAGGCGCGGATCCGCGCGGTCCGGTCCGCGGCCGGGCTGTAGCCGCCCCGCGTGGGCCGCCGGGCCGCCTGCCTGTCGCCCCGGTCCCGGCGCGCGTATCATGTCTCCGGTTCACCGGCCGGGCCGGCGCTGCCGAAAATATAGGACGGCGCGCCAGGATGGCGCCCGCCCGGCGAGCATGCCGCCCGCCGCCCGCTGAAGGCCACACTATGAACCATGTGCGCACCTTCGTCGTCGTCCCGTCCCTGCCCGAGCCGCTGGAGCCGCTGCGGCAGCTCGCGTACAACCTCTGGTGGTCGTGGAACCACCCGGCGCGCGAGCTCTTCCGCCGGCTCGACGTGGAGGTCTGGGAGCAGGTCGCCCACAACACGGTGGCGATGCTGTGGCGGATCGGGCAGGACCGGCTCGAGCAGGCCGCGCGCGATGACGCGTACATGGCGCAGCTCCATCGCGTCATGGACGCGTTCTACATCTACCTCAATGGCCGCACCTGGTTCGAGGAACACTGCCCCGGGCGGCGCGAGGACATCGTCGCGTATTTCTCCGCCGAGTTCGGGCTGCACGAATCGCTGCCGATCTACTCGGGCGGCCTGGGCGTGCTGGCCGGCGATCATCTCAAGGCCGCCTCCGACCTGGGGATCCCGCTCGTCGCCGTCGGGCTGTTCTACCGCCAGGGCTATTTCGAGCAGCAGCTCACCGAGGACGGCTGGCAGCTCGAGGCGTACAACACCTACGACTTCCACCAGCTCCCCGCGACGCTCGTCAAGGACCCCTACGGCAATCCCGTCAAGATCCAGGTCCCCGTCGCACGCAAGCTGCTGACGGCCCAGATCTGGCTCGTGCACGTGGGCCGCGTGAAGCTCTACCTGCTCGACAGCGACGTGCCCGACAACGAGCCCGAGCTGCGCCTCGTGACCGCGCGCCTCTACGGCGGCGACCGGCGCATGCGCATCCAGCAGGAGGCCCTGCTCGGCATCGGCGGCTTGCGCGCCCTGCGCGCCGTCGGCATCCGGCCGAAGGTCTGCCACATGAACGAGGGCCACGCCGCATTCCTCGCCCTCGAGCGCATCCGCGAGGTCATGCTCGAGCAGAAGCTGTCCTACGCCGAGGCGCGCGAGGCGGTCTCCGGCGGGCACGTGTTCACGACGCATACGCCGGTGCCCGCCGGCATCGACCGGTTCGACCCGCGCCTGGTGCGCGAGCAGCTCGGCTGGATGGCCAACGACCTGGGGCTGTCGCCCGACGAATTCACCGCCCTGGGCCGCGAGCCGGGCACCAGCCCCGACGCGGAGTTCTGCATGCCGATCCTGGCGCTGCGCATGTCGTTCCGCAGCAACGGCGTGAGCCAGTTGCACGGTGACGTCGCGGCCGGCATGTGGCAGACGAACTGGCCGGAGGTGCCCAAGGAAGAGATCCCGATCACGTACATCACCAACGGCGTGCACGTGAAGTCGTGGATCAGCGCCCAGATGGCCGAGCTGTTCGAACACTACCTGGGGCCGAACTGGGCCGAGACGCCGCCGAACGCACGCTTGTGGGAGCGCGTCGAGGAGATCCCCGGGGCCGAGCTGTGGCGCGTGCATGTCCGCCGCCGCGAGCACCTGATCGGCTTCGTGCGGCTGCGGCTGCGCGAGCAGTTGCGCCGGCGCGGGGCGCCGCCGGCGGAGGTGAAGGCGGCGGACGAGGTGCTCGATCCCGCGGCACTGACGATCGGTTTTGCCCGGCGGTTTGCGCCCTACAAGCGCGCCACGCTGGTCCTGCGCAACCTCGAGCGGCTGGCGATCCTGCTGAAGAACCACGAGCGGCCGGTGCAGTTCATCTTCGCGGGCAAGGCGCACCCGGCGGATGCGGCGGGCAAGGAGCTGATCAAGCAGCTCGCCGCGATCTGTGCGCGGCCGGAGCTCCGCCGGCGGCTGGTATTCCTCGAGAACTACGACATGCGCCTGGCGCGCGTGCTGGTGCAGGGGTGCGACGTGTGGCTGAACAATCCGCTGCGGCTGCACGAGGCGAGCGGGACGAGCGGGATGAAGGTGCCGGCCAATGGCGGGCTGAACCTCTCGTGCCTGGATGGCTGGTGGCCCGAGGCGTACAACGGCGAGAACGGCTGGGCGATCGGCGACGGGCGGGTGTATGACGACCTGGCGTACCAGGATCACGTCGAGGCGGAATCGCTCTACAACCTGCTCGAGCGCGAGATCGTGCCGTTGTTCTATGACCGCGCGGTAGATGACATCCCGCGCAAGTGGCTCGAACGTGTGAAGGAAAGCATCCGCACGATCGCGCCGGTGTTCAGCACGATTCGCATGGTGCGCGAGTACACGGACAAGATGTACCTGCCGGCGGTGCGTCGTTCCGACCAGTTGGCGGCGGGCGATTTCGCGGTGGCGCGCGGGCTGACGGCGTGGAAGCAGCGGGTGGGCGGCGAGTGGCACCAGGTGCGCGTGGAGGAGGTCACGTCGGACGCGCGCGAGGCGTTGAAGGTGGGGGACAAGCTGACGGTGCAGGCCCGGGTGCACCTGGGGACGCTGTCGCCGGAGACGGTGGCGGTGGAGGTCTACGCCGGCCCGGTGGATGCGGCGGGCCGGATCGACCACGGTACGCCGGTGGTCATGCAGCACGTCGGCGCCGCGAATGACGGGCTGCACCTGTTCCAGGGAGTGGTGCCCTGCGCGGTGAGTGGCCGGCACGGCTTCGCGGTGCGGGTGGTGCCGAACCACGCGGACCTGGCGGACCGGTATGACCAGGGGCTGCTGGTCTGGGGGTAGGGCGGCAAAGGGGGGG
>CAZVRR010000231.1:0-6489 GCA_964629745.1 uncultured Planctomycetales bacterium
CGAGCTTGGCCAGGAAGAGCCCGGTGACATCCACCACCTCCGCGAAGACCTTGGCCTGGTTGATCGCGTTCTGGCCGATCGTCGCATCGAGCACGAGAATGACCTCGTGTGGGGCCTCGGGAATCCGCTTCTGCACTACGCGCTTGATCTTGCCCAGCTCGCGCATCAGGTGGTCCTGCGTGTGCAGTCGCCCCGCCGTGTCGATCAGGAGCACGTCGACTTTGCGCGCAATCGCCGCGTCGCACGCATCGTAGGCGACGGCGGCGGGATCGCTGTTGGGCTGGTGCTTGACGATGTCGACGCCGGCGCGATTGGCCCAGATGACGAGCTGGTCGATCGCGGCCGCGCGAAACGTGTCGCACGCGCCGAGCAGCACGCTCTTGCCCTGCTTCTTGAGCCACCAGGCCAGCTTGGCCACGCTGGTGGTCTTGCCCGAGCCGTTGATGCCCACGACGAAGATGACCGTCGGCGGCTGGTCCGCCACGCGCAGCGCCCGGTCGCCGGGCTTCCAGGTCTCGGCAATGCGCTGCTTGAGGAACGGCATGATTTCCTGCGCCTCGTCCAGGCGCTTGGCCTTCCACTCGGCGCGCACCTCTTCGATCAGGCCGGCCACGGCGCGCGGGCCCATGTCGCCGGCCAGCATCGCGTCGGAGAGCTGTTCCAGCAGCGCTTCGTCGATCTTGCGCCCGAAAGGCAGCACCGCGCGCAGGCCGGTGGCAATTTTCTCGCGGGTCTTTTGCAGCCCCTTCTTGAAAACATCAAAGAGTCCCATGCGGGTGTTTCCCGGTTCGTGGCCGCGTCGGTCAGCCGTTTCGCCACACGGCCCGGCCGACAACGAGCCGCTCAGACGCTATGCGATGTCCGCAGGGGTCGCAAGCGACCACCGCGGCCGGTAAGATGCCGGTTCCACCTTGCGTGCAGAAAGGATGACCATGAGCACCGCGACGAGTTCCGCCGTCCTGGCGTCATTGGAACCCAAAGCCGTCTGGAAGTTCTTCGCCGGCCTGTCCGCCGTCCCGCGGCCCTCGAAGCACGAGGAGCGCATCCGCGCACACATGCGCTCCGTTGCGCAGGAGCACGGGTTCAAGGTGCACGAGGACCGGGTCGGCAACATGGTCATCGAGGTGCCCGCCACGAAGGGCCACGAGAAAGCGCCCACGATCGTCCTGCAAGGCCACCTCGACATGGTCTGCGAGAAGAACGCCGGAACGAAACACGACTTCGACCACGACCCGATCCGGCTGATCATCGATCGTGATGCGGCGACCGGCGAGGAGATCGTCCGCGCCGACGGCACTACGCTCGGCGCCGACAACGGCATCGGCGTGTCCCTGGCCCTCGCCGCCGCTACTTCCCCGGACGTGGTACACGGTCCGCTCGAGATCCTCTGCACGATCGACGAGGAACAGGGCATGACCGGGGCGGCGAACCTGGAGCCCGGCTTCTTCCAGGGCCGCCGCATGCTCAACCTCGACTCCGAGGACGATACGGTCATCTACATTGGCTGCGCGGGCGGCGGCGACATTACCGTCACGTTCGAATTCGCGACCGGCGCGGCCGCGGCCGGCGCTGAGACGGCCCGCATCGCCGTGCGCGGTCTGCGCGGCGGGCACTCCGGCGGCGACATCCACGAGAACCGCGGCAACGCGAACAAGGTGCTCGTTCGAACGCTGCTGGGAGCCGGACTCCCGCAACTCCAGGTCGGCGGCCTGGCCGGCGGCAGCAAACGCAACGCGCTGGCCCGCGAGGCGTTCGCCGTGGTCGCCGGCCCGCCGGGCACCCGCGCCGCTCTCCGCAAGTCCGCCGACCAGGTGCGCCAGGCCGTGATCCGCGAGTCGGCCGAGCCGAAGCTGAGCATCGAGCTCGAGCCGCTCGACAGCGGGGCGGCGGGGCCGCTGCTCTCCGCGGCGGACACGCAACGACTGCTGCTGGCGCTCACCGCGCTGCCGCACGGCGTGCTGGAGATGCACCAGAAGATTCATGGTCTCGTGCAGACGTCCAACAACGTCGCGACGATCGCGACGGAGACGCAGCCGGGCGGCAAAGGTGTGCGCATCATCGTCGGGAACCTCAGCCGCAGCTCGATGCCGGGGCGCGTCGAAGCGACCTGGGACCAGATCGCCGCGGTCGGGAAGCTCGCGGGCGCCAAGGTCGAGACCGGCAACAGCTACCCCGGCTGGGATCCGGACCCGGATTCCCCGCTGCTGGCGATCTGCAAAGGCGTGTACCAGCGGCTGTTCAAGTCCGATCCGAACGTGACCGCGATTCACGCCGGGCTGGAATGCGGAATCATCGGCCGGCAGATGGGGAACCTGGAAATGGTCTCCTTCGGCCCGCGGATCCAGGGCGCGCACAGCCCCGACGAGCGGACGTACCCGGCATCGGTTCAGAAGTCGTACACGTACCTCAAGGCGGTCCTGGCGGAGCTGGCCAAAGCCTGAGTGCGGCGCCGTCGCCGCCGGCCGCTTCCAATTCCAGCAGGCGCCGCTTGAAGGACGGCCCCTGCGCACCGGAATAGCCCCCCAGGCGCCCGCCGCTGGCGAGCACGCGGTGGCACGGCACGACAATCGGCCAGCGGTTGCAGCGCATCGCGTTCCCGACGGCGCGTGCGGCGCCCGGGCGGCCCGCCTCCGCGGCGAGCTGCGCATACGTGAGCACCTGCCCGTACGGGATCTTCGCGCACGCCTGCCAGACGCGACGCGTGAAGGCGGTCGCGTCGTCCCATGCCGGTGCGACGCGAAACGAAACGCGCCGGCCGGCGAAATAGTCGGCCAGGTCACGGGCGAGGCGGGGGTCGGCTTGCGGGTCTTCGGGGGCGTCGGGCGCGTCCGCCGCGATGCGCGACCGCACGGCACGCGCGTCGGCTTCCGGCAGGTAGAGCCGCAGCAGCCGCCCGGCGTCCATGACAAACCCCACCCAGCCGAACGCGGTTTTTACCACGCAGAAGGAGGCTGACATCCGGACTCCTCTCGTGGTCATTCTATCCGCGCCGACCGCCCTATACTCTGGCGCCATGGAGACGACCGTTGTGCCGGAATGGTTGTACTGGCTGATCCCGCAGGACGCGCTGGCGCGCACCGTCGTCGCGGTCGCGCTGGCTGTCATCGTCGTGGCCCTGCTGGGCCGGGCGTGGCAGCGCCGCCGCGAACAGCGGCTGGCGGCGCGTCGCTCCGCGGAGCTGCGCAGGACGTATGGCGTATTGCAGATGCAGCAGCAGGAGATCGCCAAGCTCGCGACACGGATCCTGGCCACCAGCTCGACCGGCACGATCGCCGGTTTCGAGGTCGTGCGGCAAATCGAGGCCGTCTTCGCCGACGGCCAGCGCTCGCCGGCCGCCGCCGTGGAACTCCTCAAGGCACTGGCTGCGCAGCGAGGCGCCAATGCCCTGATCCACCTGAAGGGGCAGCGCCTGCCCGACGGCAAATGCGTGGCGAGCGGCGACGCCGTGATCGTGCAGACGACACAATCCGACAAACCGTCGGCGTCGGCTCCGGTGCTGCCGAGTGTCGAGCACAAACCGCCCGCGGACGTGCCGCCCGCGCCGCCGCCCGAACTCCCCTGACGGGGGGAATTGTTTGGACGCGACTGGGGAAAGTGGTAAGCTGCGGTGTGTCGCGGTCGCCGGCGGGGAAGTCCCGCGCGACGGCCGCCGATGGAGCTGGGATGCACGCCTGCGCGACCCTGTTCCGTATCGGTCGTTCACGTGTTGGCGTGCCCCGGGTGCGCCGCGCAACGGCGCCCGCTCCGGCTCTCCGGTTTGCGCTGCGAGGAGGTGGCCACGTGCGAATCGCGATGTTGACGGCGCTGTGCCTGGTGGGCACGCTCGGCCTGGTCCTGCCGGAACCGGCCCGCGCGGACGGGATTCTCGACGAGCTGGCGGTCTGCCTCGCGGGTCCCGGCATTCCTGAATCCCCCCCCTGTGTCGAAACGTTCGATGCCGACGCCGACCTGGACGTCGACCTGCACGACGCGGGCACGCTGCAGGTCGCATACACCGGCGACCTGCCGACCGGCGCGTGCTGCCTGGCGGAATACGGCTGCGAAGTGCTGACCGAGACCGGTTGCACGGAAGCGGGCGGGACACAGTGGCTCGGCGCCGACACCGATTGCGCCGATTGCGTCGTCCGGCACGTCCGATCGATTACCTTCGGCGGCAGCGGATTCCGCACGGTGCGCGGCGATTGCCCGAATCCGCCCTGCACGGCCTACGGCACCCCGCAATGGCTGGACAACAACAACGACGGCGACGTGCTCGACACGGGCGACAAGGACTATCCCGTGGCGTACGTCCGCGACAACAGCGTCGTCCTGTCAAACGTGAAGTTCTACGTTTCGCCGAGCTACCCGGTCAGCAACGTGCCGGTGCGCGGGTTCGGCCCCGACGGTCTCGAGTTCACGGGCACCGGCAGCGTGACCGGCAGCTACCTGAACGTGACCGGCACGCTGACCTCGTCCGTGACCTTGCCCGACACCGTCCGCGACTATGCCGATTTCGACATCGACTGGGAGATCGCGCTCGACGGGGAGCACTTCTATTCCGCGGGCACCAGCCAGACGCGGATGTACGTGACGTACGCGTCGCCGCTGGGCGACCTGCTCGAGAGCTACTTCGACATCAGCACGGAGGCGGCTGACGGCGCCGCCGCCGAGCAGGACGTGATCGATGCGATCTGGGCCGGCTTCGCCGATCTCGAGGTCTATAATGCCGGGGGCGAACCGCTCGCGTACTACCGCGATGTCCTGTGCGCTTCCGAGTGCTGGTACTATTCGGCCCCCGAGCTGGTCTATTACACGACCTCGCAGTGCGGCGGGTGGGCCGACCTGATGATCCAGTGCCTGAAGACGCAGGGAATCGGGACGGCGCTGTTCATCACGATCGAGCCGAATGCGGCCGTGCTGCCGGACGATTGCGGCACGTGGCCTTCCCCGCCGGGCGGCTTCATCGTGAAGAACTACACCTTCTACCCGGGCGGTACGCCGATGTGCCCGGCCTACCCGTTCACGTTCAACGATCCGTGCGGCTACTACTCGCCCTGGGCGCAGCCGCGCTGCGTGGATGCGCCGGGGCTGCCGGGGCAGGACAACCCCAACCCGGCGAGCTGGTTTGCGCGCCATTTCATTGTGAAGATCAACGGGGCGTACTACGACCCGTCCTACGGCGCGGGGCCGTTCACCGGCAGCCAGACCGAAGCCAACCAGGCCTGGGAGCAGAACGGGATCGCCGGGTATTTCGGGGTGGCGCAGCCTTCGCCCAGCCGGGCGGGTACGCGCATCGACGTGTTCGATCTGCGCGAGACGTACTTTGACCAATAGGAGTCACAGCATGCCGCTGCATCGCAGGTTCCGCTGCGGCGTCGCGTGGACGCCGGCGCTGGTAGCGCTGGCCGCGGCGGGGTGGGCCGAGGATCACAATGCCCTGGTGGCGCAGGTGCAGGTGCTGCCGCGCCACAACCAGTGGACGCTGGTCGACCCGGCGCAGCAGCCGGTGTTGCGCGGCCTGCTGGACATGCCGGGTGCCGAGCGCCAGGCGCTGCTGGAAAGTTCCGATGCGCGTCTGCGCGGCATCGGCATCTTCGTGGCCGAGCAGCAGGGGGACCTCGAGACGCTGCTGTCGCTGTCGGCGTGGCTGACCGATGACCGGCCGACCGCTCCCTACGCGCTGCCGCTCGCCCAGCCCGGTGCGTACACCAGTCGCCCCCAGGGACTGGGCGAATACCTGACGACGGTCTACCAGGAATGGTGCGGCGTCGACGTGGACCGCTCGCGCGAGCGCTTTGCCGAGCTGCTGGAACCGATGCAGACGCAGGCACAGCTCATGGTGCACCCGTGGGTCGTACGCCTGCGCCGCGCGGCGCAGGACCCCGCGGCCTTGCAGGCGGTGAAGGCGCAGGTTGCCGCGCTGCCGGAAGAGGTGCGCTGGGCCGTCGTCACGCTTGGTCATCAGGACAGCCGCTACACGCGCGAAGAAGCCCGCGCGCTGCTCGGGGCGTTGTCGGCGCCGGTTCGCGCGCAGCTCCAGTCCCGCGCGGTCCTGCCGCAGCACGAGCCGCTGTTCCGGGCCAGCACCTCGCTGCACGAGACGGTGTTGCGGCAGTACGCCGCCCTGATCGGCTCCTGACGCCGCCCGGGGTCCTCACCGCGACTGCGCGCCGGAATTCAAAGCCTGGATCGGGTCGAGCCGGGCCGCCGCGCGCGCCGGGTAGAGCCCGAAGGTGATCCCGACGGCGGCGGAGACCGCGAAGCTGAGCACGACGCCCCACAGGGGCACGATCGTCTGGAAGTCCGCGAACGAGTAGTCGATCAGCTTCGCGAACGCGATGCCCAGCAGGATGCCGACCAGGCCGCCGCTCACGCTGAGCATCACGGTCTCAATCAGAAACTGGGCGGTGATGTGATAGCGCTTCGCGCCCAGGGCACGCCGGATGCCGATCTCGCGCGTGCGCTCCGTCACGCTGGCCAGCATGATATTCATGATGCCGATTCCGCCCA
>CAZVRR010000232.1:0-1848 GCA_964629745.1 uncultured Planctomycetales bacterium
CCCCGCCACCCCGCGGCGGGGAACGCGCATGCCCGGCACGCAAACCGTCCTGCACGGGACGGTCCGATGAAAGCCCGCCACATCGTGGCGGGTCGAGGGCGCCCCCATTACACGCCGTCCCGACGGGACGGCATGAGCGCGATAGGGGATTGGAGAATCCGGCGCGGCCGCTGCCCCAGCACTGCGTGCTGGGCAACCATCAGCACGACCGTGCGGGACTCAGACGCGGCCGCTTGTGAAGGACTCGCGCGCAATGTCCCGGAGGCCGGCCGGGCGCCGCTGGCGGGCCGCGGCTTTTCCCCCTTTCCCACCTTCCCACGTTCCCACCCGTTTGCCCCTGCACCCCGCAGCGGCTACGCTTTCTCCGGCACGGCGCCCGGAGTGGGCTGGGCGCCGCCTTGGCTACGCCGACCCTCCCCCTGCCCCTCCCCCACAGGGAGAGGGTCCTGCGACGGGCGGACGCCGCGGCGCCCCCGGGGACGCCGCCGCCGCCGGTAGTACACCACTCGGAGGTGCATTGTGGACAGTCTGCTCGATCGCTTCCTTCGCTACGTCAAAATCGAAACGACCGCCGTCGAGGACACTGACAAGTATCCCAGTTCTCCGGGCCAGTGGGATCTCGCCAAGGCGCTGGCCGAGGAGCTCAAGGGCCTCGGCGTGCAGGATGTGAGCATCTCGGAATTCGGGATTGTCATGGGCACGCTGCCCGGCCACGTCCCCACCGCGCCCCCCATCGCCTGGCTGGCGCACATGGACACCTCGCCCGAGTCGTCGGCCCGCAACGTCAAGCCCCAGGTGCTCCGCAATTACAACGGCCAGGACATCGTGCTGCCCGGCGACACGTCCAAGGTCATCAAGGTGGCCGAAACGCCCGGCCTGGAGCAGCTCAAGGGCAAGACACTGATCACGACGGACGGTACCACGCTGCTGGGCGCCGATGACAAGGCCGGCATCGCCTGCATCATGGGCGCGGTCGAGCACCTCGCGAAGAACCCGGCCCTGAAGCACGGTCCAATCCGCATCGTGTTCACCGTCGACGAGGAGGTCGGCCGCGGCACCGATAAGGTCGACATCAAGAAGATCAACGCGCGCTGCGCGTATACCCTCGACGGGGAGGCCGCGGGCGGCATCGAGAACGAGACCTTCTCGGCCGACCAGGCCACGGTCACCATCACCGGCGTGAACATCCATCCCGGCTTCGCGAAGGGCCGGATGGTCAATGCGATCCGGCTGGCGGGCCAGTTCCTGACCCGCATGCCGTGGCACCGGCTGGCCCCCGAGATGACGGAAAAGCGCGAGCACTTCCTGCACCCCTACATCATCGAGGGCGGCGTGCCGGAAACGAAGATCCGCATCCTGCTGCGCAGCTTCATCACCTCCGACCTGGCCGATGAAGCCGAGCTTCTTCGCACCATTGCGCGCACGCTCGAGGCGGAGCACCCCCGCGCGAAGATTACGGTCGACATCAAGAAGCAGTACCGCAACATGATCGAGCACCTCGAAAAGGAGCCCCGCGCCGTCAAACTGGCCGCCGAGGCCTATCGCCGCATTGGCGTGGAACCGCTCTACCAGTCGATTCGCGGCGGCACCGACGGCTCGCGGCTCAGTGAAATGGGGCTGCCGACGCCGAACCTCTCATGCGGCATGCACAATTTCCATTCGCCGCTCGAGTTCGCCTGCCTGGAGCAAATGGAGACGGCGGTCAAGGCACTGGTGGAACTGGCCCAGTTGTGGGGCAAGGAAAAGTAGGCCGGCGGATCATAGGATCTCGCAACCTGCCGCTGGGATCCGCCACGGCCGGCGGCCGGCGCCGCAGTCGTCTGGCCGCCACGGTCGCGGCCGGCGGCC
>CAZVRR010000232.1:1858-6483 GCA_964629745.1 uncultured Planctomycetales bacterium
AAAGGGAAGACGGGCCAGCGTTGTCAGAGCCCCAAGAGGAACCGGGCACGGCGGCGCCGCCGGTGCCGGCCGACCCCCACCGTCACAGCGGCGCACCAGCGGCGTCGCGACTGGCCATCGGCGCCGCGTTTCTCACGATTTACCTGGTCTGGGGCTCCACATATCTCGCCATCCGCCTGGCGGTCGAGACGATCCCGCCCTTTCTGATGGCGGGCGTGCGCTGGCTGATCGCGGGCGTGCTGATGTACGCATTCGCGCGCTCGCGTGAGCGCATTCCGCTGACCCGCCGCAACTGGCTGGCCGCCGGCGTGGTGGGCTGCCTGATGCTGCTGGGCGGAAACGGGCTGGTAAACTGGGCCGAGCAGACGGTGCCCTCGGGATTGGCGGCGCTGGTCATTGCGACGGTTCCCCTGTGGATGGTGCTGCTCGACTGGCTGCTCTTTCGGGGGCCGCGTCCCACATGGACCATGGCGGGCGGCCTGCTGCTGGGCCTGGCGGGCATTTGCGTGCTGATTGGCCCGCAGCAGTTCTCGGCGGCTCCGCTGAACCCGGCGGGGGGGATCGCCCTCCTGGCGGCGTGTGTCTTCTGGGCGCTGGGGTCGCTGTACTCCCGGCGCGCCGCGTTGCCGAAATCCAACTGGCTGGCGACCGCCATGGAAATGTTGACGGCGAGCGTGGTCCTCCTGGGGCTGTCGGCCGGTCTGGGCGAGTGGGGGCGGGTCCAGTGGGGGCGGATCTCGCTGCAATCGGTCCTCGCGGTGGTCTATCTCGTGGCCTTCGGCTCGATCGTGAGCCTGACGGCCTACAAGTGGCTGCTGAAGGTCGTTTCCGCGGCGCGCGTATCAACGTATGCCTATGTCAACCCTGTGATTGCGATGTTCCTCGGGGCCGCGGTGGCAGACGAGCCGCTGGGCCGGCGGGTGCTGATTGCGGCGGTGATTATCCTCGCGTCCGTGGTCGTAATTACGCGCGCCGGGACGGGGCGTCCCGCGGCCGGCGTCCGGGCCGAGCTGTCCCGAACCGAAGACGAACGCCCGCCACGCCGCGCCGAGGCGCCGCGGCGCTCTTGACATCTTTCGACAGCGGGTATTAGTAGACTGGACTTTTGTGGTAGCGATGCATTGCATATTGCGGACAAAACGCGTATTGTAGAGTTCAGGCAAGCGAGTGTAAGGAACTTCCCATGGCCAGACAACCCGGACTCAAATGCAAGGTTTGCGGGCGCACCTTCAAGCTGCCGCTCCATCTCGGGCGGCACATGAGCGCGTCGCACGGAGCTCCCTCTGCCAAGAAGGCCGCTCCCGGCCGACGCGTCGCGCCACGAATGGCACGCTCGAGCACCGCCAACGGAAACCTGCTCGAGCGTGTACGGGCCATGCGCGGTGAACTCGTCAGCCAGCAGAGCCAGCTGGCGGCGCAGGTCACGGCGCTTGATCGACTGATCGCCGCCCTCACCCGCTAGTCGGGCTGCGGGCCTCGCAGTCAGCCGCTGCGCCGCCTCCGGGCGCAGGCCGCTGATACTGTGCCTCCGGTGTCGCCGTTCTTACGGCGCCGCTGTCGGCCCGGTTGACTGCGCGCCGGCGCAGTTCGTTCTCCCGTTCGGTGCCTCTGCACCGCCCGGTCCGCCCCCGCGTCATCCGCGGTAGAATGGTCGGCCAGGCCCCGGACGAGGAGCGCGCATGGCGAAACCGAGTGCAAAACGTACCGTGCCCGTGCAACCGGCCGCGGCCCGCCACGCGGCGCGCGGCGCGCGCCCCCCGGCCGGCGGGCAACGCACACGCGACCTGCTGCTCGCCCTGCTGATCCTGGGCGTCGGATTGTCCATTCGTCTGATTTACCTGTACGACAGCGCTGACAATCCCACCTTCCGGGCACCGATCGTCGATGCCCGTTCGTATGACCGCCTGGCCCGGCAACTGGCCCCCCGGCTGTTTTCCCCGGGCGACGATCTCGCCGGCCTCAGCAATGCCAGCCGGCTCGGTTTCTACTGGCAACCCATCTTCTATCCCTACGCGCTGGCCTTCATTTACCGCATCGGTGGAAATCTCGCCGAGCCGGTGGTGCTGGCCAAAGTGGTCCAGGCCCTGCTCGGCGGCATGACCTGCGCCCTGACATTCTGGTTGGCACGCACTGCGTTTGACCGGCGCGTCGGGCTCGTCGCCGGCCTGCTGACCGCGCTGTGCGGTCCGCTCATCTTCTACGAGACGGACCTGGTCGCGGCGGGGTGGGCCGCATTCTGGGCCGTGCTGCTGTGCCTCTTGCTGCTGAAAACGGGGCGCGACGGCAGCTGGCTCGCAGCACTGATCCTGGGCCCCTGTGCCGGCCTGGCCGTCCTGACGCGACCGACCTTCCTGCCATTCCTGCTCGGCGCCGCCATCTGGCTCGCCTGGCACTGGGTCCGCGCGCGACGCACGCCACTCTGGATCGCCGCGCGACTCGCCCCCGCGGCGGCCGGCTTCGCCGCGCTCGTCCTGCCCGTCGCGGCCCGCGCGAAAGCCTTCGATCTCGTCGACCGCTTCACATTCCTGCCGATTTCGGGCGGGTTGAATTTCTACATTGGCAACAACGAGAACATCTGCGAAACGCTGAACGTGCGTCCCGGGATGAGCCAGTGGGAACTGCTCGCCCTGCCGAGCGGCAAGGAGGGCGACAGCACGCCGCTGGAGCGCTCCCGCCTGCTCGGCCGGAAAGCCCGTGAATTCGCGGTGCAGCATCCCCTGCAGTTCGCCGGTAACCTGGGTTCCAAGCTGTTGCGGATCGCGAGCGGACGCGAGCTGCCACGCAACGAAGACCTTTACGTATTCCGCGAGTGGTCCGCGGTGCTCAGTGCGCTCGCCTGGAAAGTCGGCGGATTCGGCTTTCCGTGGGGGGTGATCTTCCCACTGGCACTCGTCGGCCTCGTCTGGCGCTGGCAGCAGGTGCCCGTGCCACTGCGGCTCTACGCCGTGCTGTACCCCCTCGCACTGATCCTGGTATTCGTCAGTGCCCGTTATCGGGTGGAAATGGTCCCAGTTTACGCCGTCCTGGCGGGAGTTGGTCTCATGCGTATCGCGCAATCAATGCAGGCCCGGAACTGGGGACCCGCCATACTCGGAATCGCCGGGGCCGCCGCGGTCGCGGCCCTGGCGAGCGTGCCCGGTCCGTTCTGCGAGGAACAGGTGAATTACGCGTCGGAAATGTACGTCTGGCTCGGCGACCAGGCACGCGACGAGGCCAACACGCTCAGCGCGATTCGTGACGCGGAACTGGACGACGCCGGGCGCGAGCGGGTGCGCCGGCTGAATGAGCAGGCGCTTGAGAACTACGAGCACGCGGTTCGGCTCGACCCGCATTCGGCGGTGGCGCGCATCCACCTGGGCTCCCATTTCGCCAACAAGGGCCGCCTGGAGGCGGCATTGTCCGAGTTCAACGCGGCCCTCGAGCGGGATGGCGATTTCCAGGCGTACTACTATCGCGCCCTGGTCAAATCGCAGCAGGGCGATCGAACCGGCGCGATCGAAGACCTCGACGCGGCACTCGCGATCGCGCCGCACTTCAAGCAGGCTCAGCAGAAACGCGACGAACTGGCGCGGCGGCGCGACGCCGCCACCGCCCCGCGCGCGACTCCCACAGCGCAGACTCCGCCGGCCGCTCCATCTCCGGCCGCAGCTCCGCCCAGCACTGCGCCGGCGGCTGCGCCGTCCACCGCACCGAGCAGTGCCCCGGGCGCCACTGCATCCGCCCCGGCCACCCTCGAGCAGGCGGATGAGTGGCAGCGCCAGGCCCGCGCCCTGCTGCGCAGCGTGGTGCCCAGCGCGTTCACTGCGGAAGAGCATCGCAGTCGTGCCGACCAGGCGAAACAGTTGGCGATGCAGGCCCGCACCGCGTACCAGGCGCTGGAGAAGACCGCCGGGCCGGCCGGAATCAAGGAACGCGTCGCGGAGGTCAACGCGATCCTCATGGTGCTGGTCGGCGATGAGCTGCGCGAGCAGGCCCGGCCGCTTCAGGGCCTGCCGCCGGACGTCAGCCAGGACGAGGTAAAGCGCCGCCGCGCCGAGGCGGACACGCTGCTCGCGCAGGCCCGCAGCAAGTACGAACGCGCCACGATCCTGGCCCCGCGCTACGCATTGCCCTACATCCGCCTGGGCTATGTACTGAAGTCACAACGGAGGCTGGACGAGGCGATCGCCCGTTTCGATACCGCGCTGGAACTCGAACCGGACCTGCTCGCTTACTACTACCGCGGCGATGCGTACTCGCGCAAGCAGGATGACGAGCAGGCCCTGCGCGACTTCAACGCGGCGCTCGAGCTCGCCCCTGAGTTCCTCGAGGCCTACCTCGCCCGCAGCGCGATCCACGAGCGCGCCGGGCGGACGGAGGAAGCACGCGCCGATTGTCAGCGCGCGCTCGAGCTCGCGCCGGAAGGAAGCGATCCGGCGCGCCAGGCCCAGTCCCGTCTGAAGCGGCTCGGCGAGCCGGCGCCCTGACGCGTGCCGGAAAGGGCGGCGAGCGCGACTGCCCGCCCGCCGCACGCGAACCGAGCATGCCCGGAAGCGCCTCGAACTGCGGCCGGATTCTGACCACTGAATCGTCATCCGCCCTGTTGTACCGGTCGCACGTGTCCCGGCGGCGCATCGGTGTCCATG
>CAZVRR010000233.1:0-6466 GCA_964629745.1 uncultured Planctomycetales bacterium
CCTGCACTGCGCAGCAACCCGCGCACGCGGGTCGATCCCGCCCCAGCGTTCAAGCGGCCCCGGCCGCCGGGCGCTTACTCATCCTCTGGTGCGGCCAGTCGGGAAAAGTCGAGCCGGAACCCGCCCGGGGCATCCGGATCCTCTTCGAGCGTGATGAACAACTGATCGCCGCAGGCGTACTCCACGCCCAGCAGCTTCTCGATCCCGACCGCAGTGCCGACCGTCGCCGCGCCAGCCAGGTCGGAATCCGCCGGCGCATCGGAGAAGTGAATCGTCGCGTCAAACGCGTCCGCATCGAAATCCGCCAGGTCGGCGGGCGCATCAGTGGCCAGCGCCCGGTCAACCAGGTCCTGCGTTCCCACCGCGAAGTTCCGCGCGCAGTCGATCGTCACGCCCGCGGTCGTGGAAAATGCCTCGATGCGCGCCTGCTGGAGATCGATCGCCCCAGGCGGATCGAGGTCCAGCGCATCCCATGTGCCGTACGAGAGTGCCGCGCGGTACGACGTGTTGTTGATAAACACAACCTCCACGTCACCGCTGCGTTCGGCGATCTGGTTCAACACGATCTCGCCGCAACCCAACTGGGCCGCCGACAGGAGCGCGACCAGCACGAACAGGAGGGTGACGCGCGCGATGAAACCTGCATGCCTCATGCGACTGATCCCTTTGCGCAGGCCCGACCGAGCCGGGCAGATTCCCGCCGCCGCGGAGCCAAGCCGGCGGGGATCTTAGCTCCGCCGGCCCACCGTGCCAAACCGCTCGCCGTTGACGGACCGGCGGGTAGTCGAATAATGCAGGGCCAGGGCACCGCCGCGACGCGTTCACTTGCCGGTGCGGCCTGCCGATAAGCTTATCGGCCTCTCGGCGCGCGGCCCTTCGGAAATCGAGGTGCGTTCATGCGACTGGCCGTCCTTTCCCTGCTGCTGCTCGGCTGCACCCTGCTCGGCGCGACCTGCCTGCCCCTGTACGAGCAGCCGTCTGATGAGCCGCCCGCGGCGACGGAGCTCGGTGTCACCATTGACACGCCCGCCCAGGATGCAACCATCCCGCAAGACACGGTGCTGACGATTCGCTGGACCGCGTTCAACACCAGCGGACAGGCTGCGACGGCGACACTGTATGTCGAGTCGCGCACGGATCTTACGCAAACGATGCTCGTCGAGGATCTCGCCGTGACGGGCACGTTGAGCCAGCAGACCGCCTGGGACACATCGGGACTGTCCGGCGCCGAGTACGCGATTTACGCGCAGATCACGGCGGGGACGACCCAGCGGACCGCCGAAGCGGCCGGCCGCATCACGATCGATTCCGCCCCGACCTTTGAATTCACGCAGCCGGCGACGGACGCGACGTACACGCAGGAGGGCGACGCGTTGACGATCGCCTGGACGGCGCTGGAGACTGAGGACGAAGGCGAATTCGCGATCGGGCTGGACGCGGATGATGACCCCGAGAGCGGGAACGAGATCTTCATTCACGAGGGCACGATCGACGACGATGACACCGAGGAGGAGTTCGCCTGGAGCGGCGATGACCTGCTCGGCGACGCCGTGCCCGTCGGTACCTACCAGCTCTTCGCCCTGGTCAGTGACACGGAGAATCCGGAGCGCGCAGTCAGCTCGGCTGTCACGATCACGGTGGTCCCCGACCCCGGCGGCAGCACCGACCCCGTCGAGCTCAGCATTATCGAGCCGGCCGACGACGTGACCTTCCTGGCGAGCGACGACGATTTGGTCATCGAGTACGGCGTGAACGAGTTCGATGACGTCCTGATCGACCTCAAGATCGACACCGACGATGACCACGCCAACGGCAACGAGCAGACGATTCTCGCCCAGAAGCTCGTCGCGGGCGGCACGGAAACCGAGACGTTCGACTGGGACGGCACGCTGTCCAGCGGCGACCCGGCGGACGACGGCATCTACCGCCTGTTCATCCTGCTGAACACGGGAAGCGGTTCGGCCCAGACGGCGGAGGGCGAGGGACTCGTGTTCCGGCGCTCGCTCGAGGACCAGCCGCTGATCGCGCTGCTCGAACCGGCTGCCGCCGTCACGCTCGAGGCCGGCGGCACGCTGTCGCTCGAGTGGCGCGATGATGACCCGAACGAGGAAGCCACCATCCGCCTGACGCTCGACGACGACGCGACGCCCGACGAGGGCGAGGACGGCAGCGATCCCGAGGACCAGGCCGAGCGCGAGATCGCGTCCGATCTCAACGCGGCGGCGGACGCCGTGCAGGACACGCTGTTGTGGCAGGTACCCGGCGACCTCGCGCCGGGCACGTACTACATCTTCGCGTACATCACGAGTACGGACCCGGTGAGCGAGCAGGTTTCCGTCGCGCCGGGCACGCTGATCATTGATGATCCGGCGGGCTCGCCGTAGCGAGCGCGGCTTGGCTGCGAAAGTCGCGCGGCAGTTGTGCGTCGCGAATGCGACGCCAGGCGCGGCGGTTCGCTCTGTTTCCCAGGGCGAGCGAGGAGACGCGAATCCGGCCGCACCTGGCGCGCTGCTGCCTGACCTCCCGCAAGGTCGCCGAATCCGCCCCGTTCCGGAGTGAGAACACCGGGAGGGGCGTGCGGATCGCTGCAGGGGCGCCGGATGCAGCTCCACAGCCGGCGCCGCTCCCTCAGACGATCGAAGTTTCGATGTAGCGGGTTCCGTGCGGCTCAGCCCGGACGCGCAGCAACTCGCAGAAGATGCAGCGCATCAGGCCGCAGCGCGTGTTGAGGTCCAGCTTGCGATACAGCCGGTTGAAGTAGGTATGCACCGTGTTGGAGGAAATGCCGAGCCGTTCCGCGATCTCCGTTGTGGAGAGATCATCGAACACGCATCGCACCAGGTCGAGCTCGCGCACCGATAATCCCAGGTCCTTCCCGATGCATTCCCATTCCAGCGAGGTGAGCAGATCACTGCCGCGCCGGGCCAGGGCCGGACTCGAGTGCACCCCCGGCTCCGCACTATGCGTGGTCACCATCGCCAGTACCTCGGTTTTGCCGCGAAACCACCGTACCGCGACGCTCGCCGGAGCCGCCCGGGTCGGGCAGGTTTTCAGCCGGCACGTCGCTCCAGGGGATTAACGCCAGCCGCGCGCGGCGCGCTCAAAAAAGTGTGTGAAAAATCAGTAGGCCGGGGAAAGCCTGAAGATTGGAACGCTCCCGGGCGTGCGGACCGGTAATCAGCGGGCCACGTCGCGTACCGGCAACTGGGAGGCGTTGGGCTCCACCGGCGGTGCGGCGGGAGCCGGCGAGGCCGCCTCGGGAAACGTGAGCGGGGCGTCGAAATCCGGGTAGGCGCGGCGCAGCGCGGCATGTACCAGGCCCACGAAGAACGGCTGGGCGCGGAGCGGCCGGCTGGTCAGTTCCGGGTGCGCCTGGGTCCCGACGAAATACGGGTGCACGTCCTGCGCGAGCTCGAGGATATTCATGATCTCGGCCCGCGGCGACTTGCCCGAGAAGATCATGCCATGCTCCTCGAGCTGCGGAATGTAACGCGGATCGACCTCGTACCGATGCCGGAAGCGCATGCGGGTCCGCTCGCCGAACATCCGCGCGGCCAGCGTCCCCGGACGGACCTTCACGTCCTGCCCGCCCAGGCGCATCGTGCCGCCGAGGCCCTCGATCTTCTTCTGTTCCGGCAGCAGGTTGATCACCGGGAAGCGGCACTCGCTTTCGATCTCGGTCGAGTTGGCGTCGGCGAGACCGCAGACGTTCCGCGCGAACTCGATCACCGCCATCTGGAAACCGTAGCAGATCCCCAGGCAGGGCAGGCGCTCCATCCGCGCGTAGCGCAGGCAGGCGATCTTGCCCTCGGCGCCGCGCGTCCCGAACGCGCCGGGCACGATGATGCCGTGCAGGTCGCGCACCGCCTCGCTGACCGTCTCGTCGGTCAACTGGGAAGTCTCGACCCAGTTCACGTGCACGCGGCAGCCCCAGTACACGCCGGCGTGCTCGAGCGCCTTGAGGATGCTCGCGTACGCATCACGCACCGCCGTGTACTTGCCCGTGATGCCGATCGTGACCTGCCGCTCGGAGGTCCGCAGGCTCGTCAGGTAGCCCGCCCACACCTCGCGCTGCACGCGCTCCGCGTTCTCATTCACCTGCGTGCCCAGCTCGAGCCAGTCAATCACCGCCCGGTCGTACCCCGCCCCGCGCAGCATCTCCGGAATCTGGTAGACGCTCTCGCAGTCGTGCATGCTGAAGACGCGCTCCGGCGGCACGTTGGAGAACATCGCGATCTTCTCGCGCACCTTGCGCGTGACCGGGTTCTGGGCGCGGCAGGCGATGATGTGCGGCTGGACACCGCTCTCCAGCAGGCGCCGGATGCCGAGCTGGGCGGCCTTGCTCTTCTGCTCGCCGAGGATCGACGGCTCCATCACGTACGTCAGGGCGACGAAGCACACGCTGCGCTGGCCTTCCTCGAAGGCGAGCTGCCGCATCGCTTCGATGTAGTACGCATTTTCCACGTCGCCGACCGTGCCGCCGATCTCGACGAACACGACGTCGGCCTGCGAGGCGATCGCCAGCTCGCGCAGCCGGTCCTTCACCTCGCCGGTGACGTGCGGAATCATCTGCACGTCGCGGCCGAGGTACCCGCCGGTGCGTTCGCGTTCGAGCACCCGGCGGTAGATCTGGCCGCTCGTCACGAAATTCAGCCGCGTGAGATTCTGGTCCAGGGCGCGCTCGTAGGTGCCCAGGTCCATGTCGCATTCCGTGCCGTCGTCGAGCACGAACACCTCGCCGTGCCGGAACGGGTTCAGCGTGCCCGAATCGATGTTCAGGTAGCCTTCCAGCTTCACCGGCGCGACGGTGAGCGACTTGTCCTGCAGACATTTGGCCAGGCTCGAGCTGAAGATGCCCTTCCCCAGGCCGCTCATCACGGTGCCGAACACGACGACGTACTTCGTCTGCCCGAGCTGGTACCCGGCCGGCAGCGGCAGGTAAAACTCCGTATCGCCGGAGCGATCGCGAATCGCATCAAACATCGAGCGGGCATCAATATTCACAGTCTCACACGCAACCTCGCGAGCGGCCGCTTGCGACGCGCCGCCCGCGCTTAAGACCGACCGTGCTGCGCTATCCAGCGCAACACGAACTGCTCGTAGTCCTCCGGCGTGTCGATTCCGACCGCCGCACGCTCGACCAGCTCCACTGCAATCGCCACGCCGCGTTCGAGCGCCCGCAGTTGCTCCAGCTTCTCGAGCTGCTCAAGCGGACTGGGGGGCCAGCTCGCGAACTCCGCCAGGAAATTCCGGCGGTAGGCGTACACGCCCAGGTGCAGTAACCAGGGTCCGTGGCGCCGGGTCGCGGCCGGCGCATCCGCGTGGCGCCGGTCAGCGACCGGCGCGGCCAGCGCATTCTTTCCCCCATCGCGCCGGTATGGTACCAGCGCCCGCGAGAAGTACAGCGCCCGGCCGGCGAGATTCCGCACGACCTTTACGCAATTCGGGTCGGCGGGGTCCGCCTCGGGCGGAAACGGGCAGGCCAGCGTGCCGAGCGGACAGGCGGCGTCGGCCGCCATGCGCTCGACCAGGCGATCGAGGCAGGCGGGCTCCAACTCCGGCTCGTCGCCCTGCACGTTCAGAATCAGCTCGTCATCGCGCGTTCCGATAATGGTCGCGGCCTCGGCCAGCCGGTCCGTGCCGCTCACGTGGTCCGCACGGGTCATCACGGCCTGCCCGCCGAAGCTCCGCACGGCGGCGGCAATCCGCTCGTCGTCGGTCGCTACCACGCAGCGCCCGACGCAGCGCGCGGCGGCGGCACGTTCGTACACGTGCTGGATCAGGCAGCGACCGGTGCGATTCAGGAGCGGCTTGCCGGGCAGGCGGGTGGAGCCGAATCGCGCGGGAATGATCGCGACGGCGTTCATTTCGGCCCCATGGAGTTCGGCTGGCGGTCCACGGGCCCGGATCCTACCGCGCGCCGACCCCGTTGGAAACCCCCGCTCCCGCGCCGCGCGGTATTCTACGCGCGGCGTGCGGCACGGCGGCCGCCCCGTGGAATCGCCCATGCTCGACCTGCTGACGGTCCTGGTTCTCGTCATGCTTGTGGCCGTGCTGGCGCTGCTCGGCCTGGTCATCATCCAGTTGCGCCGGCCGACAAACGACCCGCGCCCGCTCGAGGTGCTGCGCGAGGCCGTCGTCCAGGGCCAGGAGCGGCTGGAGCGCGGCACGCGGGAGGATGCCACCCGTAACCGGACCGAGGCCGCCGGCCAGGCCCAGGCCCTGCGCAAGGAAGTGGATGAGCGGCTCCAGGCCATGGCGGGGATGCTCGTGCAGACGCTCCGGGATCTGAGCGAGGCGCAGCGGCGGACGCTGGAGGGCTTCGGAACGCGGCTGGATACGCTGACGCAGTCGAACGAGCAGCGCTTCGAGGCCGTCCGCGGCACGCTCGAGCAGCGCCTCCAGCTTCTACAGGCGGAGAACGCGCGGAAGCTGGAGGAGATGCGCGCCACCGTGGACGAACGGC
>CAZVRR010000234.1:0-6427 GCA_964629745.1 uncultured Planctomycetales bacterium
TCATGGCTTGTGCTCCCCTTCCGGCGTGCAGAACGCACGCCCTGGAAATGCCGATCGACAAACGCCCCGCAAATTCAGCAGGACCGCAGGGGGCAGCAAGAGACTCTCGCGCGGGCCCCCGGCGGCACGGATCGACAGCCCGCACGCCGGAACGCTGCAGGCGTCCGCCTGGCCTGCCTTGCGCGGCCGACCACCCGGAATGTCTAGTGCCCACCTCAACGTCCCGTCGCCACCACCCCCAAAGGCCACGGCCGAGAAAGGTCTGTTCGGGCTACACTTCCCTCGAACTGCCGGCAATGCGCCCCGGCCGAAGATGTGTCCGCGCCGCGTGCTTGCGGCGGGACCCCCAAACCGTAACGCGCGCGATGCCAGTCAGCAATGGAATCTGACGCGTGGGACAAAAAAACGCCAAGCAGTGACGCGGTTTCGCCCGCGCCCCGCGGCAGCCCGCTGCGATTGCGAATGCATCGTTATCGGAATACCAAGGCGGGCGGCCGCAGTCGCCGGCCGCCCGACGTGACTCGCCTGCGAAAGCCCCATGAGGCGACCGCCTGGCGCCCGGCAAATCGGCCGACGGTCGTTCGGCAGAGGCACGTGCGGCCGCGTTCCGTCGCGAGTAACTTTGCCACGCCCGCGTGCCGCGAACGGGCCCGTCGGCATCCGTGGCTCGGCGCGCGGGTTGGGGCCACAGCGCTGGACGAATGTTTGCGCGACTCACCTCCTCTATCGTGCCAAGCGTCGCGTCGCGTGCACGACGACGTAGGCACGATCCATCCGGCCTTGACAGGCGCACGCGTGTGCCTTATCGCATCGTAAAACCCGTGGAGAACTGACGATGCTTACCGCCCGGCCTTGCCTGTGGTTCGGAGTGCTCGGCGCGGGGGTGCTCGCGCTGGGTGGCTGCGAGCGCGCCCCGGACGTCATCCGCGTCGGACACTTCGCTTCCATGACCGGCCAGGAGGCCACCTGGGGCGTGTCCACCGACGCGGGCGTCCGCATGGCGATCGAGGAGGAAAACGAGCGCGGCGGCGTGAACGGGCGCAAGCTCGAGGTGATCACCTACGACAACCAGGCCAAGTCTCAGGAGTCCGCAACCGCCGTCACGCGCCTGATCACGCAGGAGAAGGTCGTCGCGGTGCTCGGCGAAGTCGCGTCTTCGCGCTCCATCGCCGGCGGGCAGGTGGCCCAGCGCTTCGGCGTCCCGATGATCTCACCCTCTTCGACCAACCCGAAGGTGACCGAGATCGGCGACATGGTCTCGCGGGTCTGCTTCATCGATCCGTTCCAGGGCTTCGCCTGCGCGAAGTTCGCGCGCGGCGAGCCGATCATGGCACAGAAGGCCGCGACGCTCTTCAACCGCTCGCAGATCTACTCCACCGGCCTGCGCGACACGTTCCGCGAGCACTTCACCCGGCTGGGCGGGACGATCACGGCGGAGGAGGCTTATCAGGACGGCGACGCAGATTTCAGCGCGCAGCTCGCGAACATCCGGGCCACCGAGCCGGACGTCATCTTCATCCCCGGCTACTACACCGAGGTGATCAACATCGCCGTCCAGGCCCGCCGCGTGGGGATCACGGTTCCGCTCCTGGGCGGGGACGGCTGGGACGCCGAGGACCTCAAGAATGCCGGCCCCGCGCTCGACGGGTGCTACTTCTGCAACCACTACTCGCACGACGAGGACCGCCCCGCGGTGCAGCAATTCGTCAAGAAGTACCAGGCCCGGTTCGGCCGGATTCCCGACGGCATGGCGGCCACCGGCTACGATTCGGCCAAGCTGCTGGTCGATGCGATGCGCCGCGCGAAATCGCTGGCGGGCAAGGACATCGCGGCCGCCATCGCCGAAACCAGGAACTTCCCCGGCGTGACCGGCGTAATCACGATCGACGAGCAGCGCAACGCCCGCAAACCCGCGGTGATCGTGCGCGTGCAGGGCGGGAAGACTTCATTTGCAACGTCGATTGCGCCAGAATAGGCAGCTGTTCCGCGCGCGGCGCTCGGCCGGCGGTCACGGCGAAGAAGCCGGCCGGCGGCACAGCGCCCAAGGCCCAGGGCGCCTGTGACGAAGTTCATCCAGACACTGCTGGACGGCCTGTCCGTGGGCGGCCTGTATGCGCTGATCGCCCTGGGCTACACGATGGTCTACGGCATCCTGCAATTCATCAACTTCGCGCACAGCGACGTGTTCGTGCTGGGCGCCTGGATCTCCTGGGTCGTCGCCGTCCAACTGCTCGGAATCGCCACCGCGGCGGCCGGCCCGGGAGCCGCCGTGCCGTTCTGGGCCGCACCGGTCGTACTCGTGGCGGCGATGGCCTTCTGCGGGCTGGTGGGCTTCACGATCCAGCGCTTCGCCTACAAGCCGCTCCGCAATGCGCCGCGCCTGAACGTGCTGATTACCGCGATCGGCGTGTCGCTCCTGCTCGAGAACGCCGGGCAGCTCCGCGTGTTCTTCGGCCCCTACCCGAAAGCGATGCCCGTCCTGCTCCCCGACACGGCGCTCGGCCACATCGCCGGCGTGAAGCTGCATGCGATCGACGTCATCGTCATCGGCGTCACGCTCGTGCTCATGCTTGGCCTCGAGTGGCTGATCTACCGCACGCGCACCGGGCGGGCCATGCGGGCCGTCTCGTACAGCACGCAGACCGCCGCACTAATGGGGGTGAACGTCGATCGGGTGATCTCGTTCACCTTCGTGCTCGGCTCGGCGCTCGCCGCGGCCGCCGGCTTCCTGTACGTGATGAAGTACCCGGCCGCGCTGAAGCAGCCCGCCGACGCCTCGTGGATCATGCTGGGCCTGAAGGCCTTCGTCGCCGCGGTGGTCGGGGGGATCGGCAACGTGCGCGGCGCGATGCTGGGAGGTATCCTGATCGGCCTGCTGGAATTCTTCGGCGTCGCCTACGTCAACTCGATGTACCGCGACGTGTACGTGTTTTCGATCCTGATCCTGATGCTGCTGATGCGGCCCGCCGGCATCCTCGGCCGGCCGCTGGCCGAAAAGGTCTGACCGTCGGGAGGTGCGTATTGTCCGTAGCGTGTTTCCGGCAGCCGCCGCCACGAACCGGCGCGGAGCGACCCGCGTGAGCGCAGCGCCCCGCCAGCTTGCCGCGGCGCCGGCCCCCTGGACGGTCCTGCCCCGGAATGCCCTGCCAGTCGTCGCCGGCGTGGCGCTGGCCCTGCTGCTGCATTTCTCGATCCGCACTTCGCAGGGCGCGTTCGCGAACAAGCTGCTCGTCGACATCGGCATCAACATCATCCTGGCGGTCTCGCTGACACTGGTAAACGGCTTCACCGGCCAGTTCTCGATCGGGCACGCCGGGTTCATGGCGATCGGCGGCTATGTCGCCGCGGCGATCACCTACTACGGCTCGCTGCGGCTGCTGGGCCACGCCGCCTTCAGCGGCGGCGTGCTGAGCTGGACGATGAGCCAGGGCTCCTTCGGCGGTCCGTGGTTCGGGCCGGGCGACGGCCTGTTCCTGCTCGGGTGCCTGGCGGGCGGGCTGGCCGCCGCGGTCGCGGGCTACGTCGTCGGCTTACCCTCCCTGCGGCTGCGGGGCGACTACCTGGCGATCGTCACGCTGGGCTTCGGCGAGATCGTGCGTGTCCTGCTGCAGGGCACGGATCCGCAGCTCTTCGAGCCGTCCGCGGTCGCCCGCACCTCCTGGCCGGTGCTGTTCACGCACTTGGGCGGCGCGCTGGGTTTCATCAGCCTGCCGTTCTATACGACCCTGTTCTGGGTATATGCGTTCGTCGCCCTGACACTCGTGGTCACCTTCCGCATCAAGCGGAGCAGCTACGGCCGGGCGCTGCTTTCCATCCGCGAGGACGAGATCGCCGCGGAAGCGATGGGCGTGCCGACCACGCGCTTCAAGGTGCGGGCCTTCGTGCTGGCCGCGTTCTTCGCCGGCGTGGCCGGAGCGCTTTACGGCCACTCGATCGGTTCGGTCAACGCGCAGGACCTGGGGTTTCAGAAGTCCTTCGAGCTGATCATCATGGTCGTGCTGGGCGGCATGGGGTCGATCTCGGGCTCGACGCTCGCCGCGGTCCTGCTGACGGTGCTGCCGGAAGCGCTGCGAACCGTCACGCACTTCATCAACGGCTACCTGCCGACGGAATACGAACTGCCCGACCTGCGCATGGTGATCTACTCGCTGGCCCTGATCGTGATGATGATCCTGCGCCCGCAGGGCTTCTTCGGGCTGCACGAGCTGTGGGACCTGCGCCGAGGTGGCCGGGTCCGGAGCCGGGAGGCGTGATGGCGCCACTGCTGGAGATCGAGAATCTCTCCATCGCCTTCGGCGGACTGAAGGCGGTGCAGAACTTCTCGCTCCAGCTCGCACCGGGCGACCTGCAGGGGCTCATCGGCCCGAACGGCGCCGGCAAGACCACCGTCTTCAACCTGATCACCGGCGTCTACCGACCGGCCGCCGGCGTCGTGCGCCTGGCGGGCCAACCGATCACGGGACTCAAGCCGCACCAGATTGCGGCCGCCGGCATGACCCGCACGTTCCAGGCCAGCCGCCTCTTCGCGGATCTCAGCGTGCTCGACAACGTGCGCATCGGCGCGCAGCTGCGCACCCCCTCACGCCTGTTCGGAACCGTGCTGCGGACGAGCCGGCAGGTCGGCGGCGAACGGCACATCCGCGCGCAATGCGAGGCGCTGCTCGAGACTTTCGGCCTGGCCCGGCGGCGCGACGAGCTGGCCCGCAACCTGCCCTATGGCGACCGGCGCCGGCTCGAAATGGCCCGCGCACTGGCGACCGGGCCGCAGGTCGTGCTCCTCGACGAACCGGCCGCCGGGATGAACCCGCCCGAGAAGCTGGCCCTGCGCGAGCTGATCCGCACGGTGCGCAGCACCTTCGGCGTGACGATCCTGCTGATCGAGCACGACATGGGCGTCGTGATGGATATCTGTGAGCAGATCACGGTGCTCGATTACGGACTCATGATCGCCCGCGGCACGCCCGCGGAGATTCAGCGCGATCCGAAGGTCATCGCGGCGTACCTGGGAACTGGGACGGCCGATGCCTCTACGGCCTCGGCCCGTGCGGAGGGGCCGGCGTGAGTCTGCTCGAAATTCGCAACCTGCACGTGCACTATGGAGCCATCCACGCGCTCCAGGGCATCGACCTGACCGTGGAGGCCGGGCAAATCGTCACGCTGATCGGCGCGAACGGCGCCGGCAAGTCGACCACCCTGCGCACCATCTCGGGGTTGCTGCGACCGTCGGCGGGGTCGATCGAGTTCGCCGGCCACCCGATCGGCGGCCGACCGCCGCACGAGATCGTGCAGCGCGGGATCGCCCAGGCCCCCGAGGGGCGCGGCATCTTCGCGAACTTCACGGTGCAGGAGAACCTCGAGATCGGGGCCTACGCGCGGCGGGATCGCGCCGCGATCGCCAGCGACCGCGCGCGGGCGCTGGAGCTGTTTCCGCGGCTGCGCGAGCGGCTGACCCAGAGCGCCGCCACGCTCTCGGGCGGTGAACAGCAGATGCTCGCGATCGCCCGCGCCCTGCTGGCCCGGCCGCGCCTGCTGCTGCTGGACGAACCGTCGCTCGGTCTGGCCCCGCAGGTCGTGCAGACCATCTTTCAGATCATCCGGGAGATCAACGCCGGCGGCACGACGATCCTGCTGGTCGAACAGAACGCCCACATGGCGTTGCGGACGGCGCACTATGGCTACGTGCTGGAGGTCGGCCGGATCGCCCTCAGCGCCTCGGCCGCCGAGCTGGCCGCGAGCGACGAGGTGCGGCGAGCCTATCTCGGCGTGGCCTGAGCGCACGCGACGCCGCGTTGTCCGCCTCCGGCGCGCCAGCTAAGATGCCGCCCGGCCGCGCGACATGACCGCAGCTCGAGGAGTCTCTATGTCGGCACCCAAGGAGCAGTGGGCCACCCGCCTCGGCGTGATTCTCGCGGTCGCCGGCTCTGCGGTCGGCCTCGGCAACTTCCTCCGCTTCCCGGCCCAGGCGGCCGGCAACGGCGGCGGGGTCTTCATGATTCCCTACTTTTGCGCGCTGCTCCTGCTGGGGATCCCGATCTGCTGGGCCGAATGGACCATGGGAAAAGCCGGCGGGCGGCTCGGCCGGCACTCCTGCCCGGCCATTCTCGGGCAACTGGGCGGCAGCCGGGCCTGGCATTTCATCGGCGCATTCGGCCTGCTCATGCCGACCATCGTGTATCTCTACTACGTCGTGGTGGAATCGTGGTGCCTCGCCTACGCCTGGTCCTACCTGCGCGGAACCATAAACCTGGGCAGCGGGGCCGCCGAGTTCGCCGTGGGCAGTGCGGCGGTTTTCACCAGCTTCAGCGGGGATGACGCCGACGGCCTGGTCTTTCAGGGCAAGATCCACTTGAGCGTGTGGTTTTGGATCTTCACCGTCGCCGCGAACTTCGCACTGATCTACCGCGGCATCACGAAGGGCATCGAGAAG
>CAZVRR010000235.1:0-6425 GCA_964629745.1 uncultured Planctomycetales bacterium
CCGCTCAGGTTGTAGCCGTAGACGTTCACGCCCGTGTGCGCATTCTGCGGATCGTAGCCGCCATACTGGCCGCTGCCGCCGCCGGTCGGATCGCCGAATCCCCAGCCGTCGTCCATCGTCCAGCCAGGGTTGGTATCGAGATTCCAGGTGTACTGTGCCGTGGGCACGCCGACTTCGAGCACGACGTCGCGCGTGGTATCGCCGTCGTGGTCCGTGAGGTTCGTGAAGCTGACCACGTCCGTGTACTCGCCGGTGCCCAGGAAGCTCGCGGCGCCGTTCAGCGCGACGGTCACTTCGGCCGTCCCGCCCGCGGGCAGCGTGCCGGCGCCGTCCGTGATCGTGAGCCATGCCTGCGTCTTCGTCACTTCGTATTGCAGCGACCCGCTCGCGTTCTGGTTCTCGAGCGTGTAGGTGATGCTGT
This sequence comes from uncultured Planctomycetales bacterium, assembly GCA_964629745.1. Lineage (GTDB taxonomy): Bacteria > Planctomycetota > Phycisphaerae > UBA1845 > Fen-1342 > JAAYXS01. The sequence continues at coordinate 422 of CAZVRR010000235.1, forward strand.
CCGGGGTGAAGGGCCCGCCGACCTGGCCGGCCGCGGCCAGATCGCCGGAGGGCGTGACGCGCAGCCCGTGCGGCGGGCCGGCCGTGCCGTACACGCGCACCGAGGGGTCGCCGAAGATGTGCCACGTGTCGAACATCTCGACACCGTCGCCGCTGTAGGCATCGATCATCGCGCAGGAGCTGGCGTAGCACAGGGCGCCGAAGCTGAAGTAGGTGTCGGCGGTGAGCAGCAGGTTGAATTCGTCCTGCGCTTCCATCGGCGGCGCCCACGACTGGTTGATCGACGACATGTACGCGCCGATCGCGCCGATCGGCTCCGTGCCGCGCGTGGAACGCAGCCAGGCCTCGGCGAAGCAGGTGCCGCTGGCGAACTGCCCGTTCACACACGCCACGCTGATGATGAACGGCAGCATGTTGTCATTGGCCAGTGCTGCCACGTGCGTGGACGAGAATCCCGTCGTCGTCCAGGAACCCGAGCTGCCGTGACCCGTGTAGTTGATCAGGCCGCGCCCGTTGTTCAGCGCGTTCGTGACCATCTGGGCCGTGCCGCCAGTGGTGTCGTAGATCTGGTCGACCTCCGTGTAGCCGTAGTCCAGCAGCCAGCCGCGGATCTCGTCTTCGTGCACGAAGTCGGACTGGCCCTCGTCGCCGATGCCGGCGCCCTGCGAGGACGCGATGCCGGTCGCCCGCCGGAACCAGGCCTGCTCGGTGGCTGGCATGGTCTCGTACTCGATCGTGCGCAGGACCTGGGTATCGACGTGGGCGGCTGTTTCGGCGGAGAAGCGTCCGACGATCACGTCGGGGTAGTCGTCACCGCCGGCGAGCTTGGAATACGTGGGGTCGGACGAGCCGCCGGAAGCGGACGGCGTCGGCACCTGGGCCGCGTCGCCGACGAGCAGGACGAAGGCCAGGTCGCTGGAGTTGTAGACGCTCTGGATGTAGTTCTTGATGGCCGTGGCGCTCACGCCGATGGTGGACACGCCCACGGTGATCGTGTTGATGCCGGCGCCGTTCTTGTGCTCGACCAGCGGGGCGATGTTCGGCAGCCAGGCGTCGTGGCAGATGATGAGCAGGTCGCCTTCCTCGTCGAGCGGCTCGTAGCGTTCCTGCGTCTCGTAGTTGAGGAAGTGCATCGCGTAGAGCTCTTCGAAGGCCCGGCTGCGGGCGCGCTGGAAGCCGGCGCGGGACATCACGTTCAGCTTGCCGGGGCCGGCGGGGGTCAGCTCGACGACCACGCTGTCGTAGACGCGCAGCTCGCCGCCGCGCGGGTTGTACTGGAACGGGCAGACCTCGAGCGCCAGGCCGCGCTGCTCGCGCAGGATGTAGGGGTCGCCGACGCGCGCGATCTCGGCCGGGCAGAACTCGTCCTTCTGGTACGCCAGCCCGAACGTGTACGGCACGTCTTCGGGGTTCACGTCGCGCGTCAGGTTGCCCTTGGACGGGGCGACGTCCAGCGCTCGTGTCGTGTAGTGGCTCTCCAGCACGCGGAGCGTCATCTCCGCGTCGTCGGGAATGATCACGCTGCGCGTGATGCGCGGCAGGTCCGGCTGGCCCGCTGCGAGCGTCAGCGGCTCGCCGGGCAGGCGAAGCGCCGCGTACTTGCGTCCGTTCACGTCGACCGGACTGAGCTCGAAGTCCTCGACGGCGAACTCCACGACGATACGCTGTGCGGAACTTTCCAGCACGCTGACGCGCACCGGCGCGGCGGCGCCGGCCGGCCGCGAGCTGCCCAGTCCGCCCATGACCGCGACGAATACGACGAGCCAACCCGGGGTACGCCTGAGCATCGAGCACTCTCCTTGATGGTTCCATCCGGCGCCGGCGCGCGCGGCGCGGCACCCGGGCGCGCGGCCCGGGGGCACTGTCACATCGGCCGGCGCGCGGCGACAGCTTGTGGGTCCGATAGCAGACTGGTTCCCCCGCCCGAATCCCGACCGCGAATCCTGGCGCGCGTCCGCACAACGGTGGGGGCGCGCGAAGTCTGAGCCCATTCCAGCATCTCGGCGGCAGCCTCGGCGCTGCCCACTTTCAGCCTAGCGGCCCTCGTCTGGCAGGGCAAGCCTATTTGAAAAGCTCCTGAGCAGTTTAGCCGGTTATCGCCCCCGGCGCAGGGCGGCCGTTGCCTGCCCGGCCGCGCAGCGCTTACAACACAACCATGCGGATGGTGTTCCTCGGGACGGGCGAGTTTGCCGTGCCGGCGCTGCGGGCCCTGGTGACCGCCGGTCACGAGGTCGTGCGCGTCATCAGCCAGCCCGATCGGCCCGCCGGCCGCGGTCTGCGGATCGAGCCGACCGCCGTTCATGCCGCGGCCGACGAGCTCGATGTTCCGCACGTCCAGACCGCCGACGTGAATGCGCTGGACTGGACACAGGCGGGCGGCGCGGAACTGGGCGTCGTCGCCGCCTTCGGCCAGAAACTCGGACCGACGGTGCTCGGCGCGCTGCCGCACGGCTGCATCAATATCCATGGCTCGCTGCTGCCCAGGTACCGCGGGGCCGCACCGTACCAATGGGCGATTCTCAACGGCGAGGTGACCACAGGCGTGACCATCTTCCAGATCGACCAGCGCTGGGACGCCGGGCCGATCTGGGGCCGGTCCGAGACGCCGATCGGCGAGACCGAGACGGCCGACGAGCTGCATGACCGCCTGGCCGGCCTCGGGGCTGAGCTGCTGGTCAAGGTGCTGGACGAGTTCGCCGCAGGCCGGCTGGTGCCGCGCCCCCAGGATCCGGCCCAGGCGAGCCGCGCCCCCAAGTTGTCGCGGGCCGACGCGGCGTTGAATTGGAACCAGCCGGCGGCGCAGATCGTCCGGCGCATCCATGGCTTGTGGTCATGGCCGGCCGCCACATCGCTGTTCGTCTCGCGCACGGGCAAGCGCGAGCGCCTGCTGCTGGCACGGGCACGCGTCGTCGAGCCCGCGGGCGACCCGGATTCGGACTTTCCGGCAGGGGCGTTTCGCCCGGACGGCACGGTCCAGGCCGCGCCGGGCCGCGTGGAACTGCTCGAGGTGCAGCCCGCCGGCAAATCACGCATGAGCTTCGCCGCGTTTGCCAATGGCCGCCGCCTGGCGCCGCCGGACCGGCTTCTGCCGCCGGAGACGCCGTGAGCGAACCTGCACCAGAGCTGCCGGGCGGGGGAGGGCGTGATGCGGCGTACGCCGCGGTGCTCGACGTCCTGCGCGGCACGGGATTCGCGATCGAGCGGCTGGCGGAACTGCGCACCACCGCCGCGCTGTCCGGGCGTGATGCGGGCCTGGCGATGCAGATCGCCCTGGGTACCGTGCGTCACCTGCTGACGATTTCCCACGTGATTGAAGCCGTGGCGCGGGTCGATCGGCGCACGACGCGCCCGGAACTGCGGGCCATTCTCTACACGGCGGCCTACCAGATTCTCTGGATGGATCGCGTGCCGGTGTTCGCGGCGGTGAACGAGGCGGTCAAGCAGGCCCATCGCTACGCGGGCGGGCGAGCACCCGGGATGGTCAACGCGGTGCTGCGGAACGTCACGCGGGCCCTCGCTGACCGGCGGGTGAGCTGGCAGCGGCTCGACCCGACCCAGGTGCGCGTCGGGTGGGACGAGGCCTGCCAGTTCCAGCGCGCCGTGCTGCCGCCGGCGGATGACGTACCGCGCCACCTGGCGGCGGCGACCGGGCAGCCATTGCAGCGTTTTCTCGCCCTGGCCGAGCGGTACGGGCTGGCGACCGCGGAGCAGATCTCGTGGGCCTGCCAGTCTGTGCCGGTCATCGTGCTCCAGCGGAATCGCCTGCGGGTCGGGTCAGCGGAATTCGAGACCGCGCTGCGGGAGGCGCTCGGTGCGGAACTGCCGGCGGATGCGTTCGAGATCACGCCCGACGTGGCCTACGTGCCGGCCTCCACGCATGTCGCCGAATTGAAGCCGTTTCGCGAGGGCTGGGTTTTCGTCCAGGATCCGACGGCCCATGCTGCGGCGCTGGCGGTCGAGGCTTGGCCAGGTGAGCGAGTGCTCGATCTGTGTGCCGCCCCCGGGGGCAAGTCGCTCGTGCTTGCACTGGACATGCAGAACCGCGGCGAGGTCGTGGCGTGTGATCTGGCGCCGCAGCGCCTGGCGCGCGTCGAGGAGAACGCCGCGCGCCTGGGCCTGACCTGCATCCACACGCGGCTGCCGCCGTCCGCCGACGCAGGCGCGGCGGAGCTGGGATTGTTCGATGCCGTCCTGCTGGATGTGCCGTGTTCGAACACGGGCGTCATCGCGCGCCGTCCGGAAGCGCGGCTGGGACTGACGCCTCAGAAATTGCAGTCGCTGGCGGCGGCGCAGTGCGAGCTGCTCACGCGCGGGGCGCGGCATGTGCGTCCGGGCGGCCGGCTGGTCTACAGCACGTGCAGTATCGAGCCCGAGGAGAACGAGGCGCTGATCGGATGGTTTACGGCACAGAACGCTGAGTGGGCCATCGAGCAGATCGATACCGTGCTGCCGCAATGGGGGCCACGTCCGAGCGACTGGCGCGATGGCGGGTTCGTGGCGCGCCTGCGTCGCGGCGGATAACTCGGATATCGGCGAGGGGCATGTTCAATAACGCCACGGGAAGCGGTGCCGGAAGTGCCGGAACAGCAGCCCGAGCGCACGGAACAGGTTGTAATTCAGGTAGATCAGCGCGAACGTGCTGCACAGGAAATAAGCGACCCGGGCCGCGGTGGGCCAGAGAATCGTAGGATCCAGCACCAGCAGTGCCCCGATGCCGGCGAGCGTCGCCATCATGATGGCCCAGGCGATCAGGTACGCGGGACCGATCCCCAGGATACAGCGGATCAGCAGATCGGGCCGGAGAAACATCAGGCTCTCGCCCAGCGCTACCGACATGATCGCGACCGGCCACAGGAATGAGCCCAGCGCGAGGGCGGCGCAGATCAGCGGAACGCGATTCGGGCCCGCAGGCAAGTACTGGAATGTGAGCCAGCCGGGCAAGGCGCACGCCGCCGTGACCACGGCAATCCAGGCCAGCGGCCGCAGCGCATCGTCAATGAAATCGTAATCGGACGGGACCAGCGGCACGTCGTCGTCGCCCGTTGCCGTATCGGTCATCGTGCGCCAGAAATACTGCACCGCGTGCAGGAAGATGAGAACCGTCCAGACGAACATGGCCAGCGCGAATATCACTCCCAGGCGGTTTGCGAAGACGTTGCTGGCCAACTGGAGCACCAGCAGCGGTACCGACCAACCCAGCGCGGCAGCAGCCAATCCCAGCAGATTGCGCCGCTTTCCCACGAGATACAGGCTGGCGACCAGGTCCTTCAGGAAGCGGCCGGTGGGTCGGGCAGCGACCGCAGTCGCCGACTCGTGCGCGTCGATCACCAGCCCGACGCCCAGGCGCGGACCGGGCTGCAAGGCGTCGGCGAGTTGTGCCTCCTCGTGCGTATGCACCTGGTGTCCGGTCAGTCCCGGCGTGCTGCCGGCGGATGCGGGGCGCAGGTGCGGATCATCGATCAGAACTGCCGGGACCGGCCTGGTCTCGTCGGCCTGGAGGGGTAGCAGGCTGGTGTCAGCGGCCGCCGCACGCATGTCCGCGTCGGTCAGGACGATGGGACGCCTGCACGCGGGGCACTGGACGACGGTGTCCTGCCGCGCATTGCGGATGCGGTAGCGCTTTCCGCACGCACAGCGCCCGTGAATGACGACTTCCGTGGGCTCGGCCATCTGGTCTCTCGCAGACTCCACCACTGGCAGTCCCCGCGGGGCACTCGTATTCTAATTCCGCCGACGCGCACGATGGGATTACGAAAAGCGGCCGAATTTCAACCGCCAGGCGAGCCAATGCGTCGCGACGAACTGCACTATGAACTGCCCGCCGAGCGCATCGCGCAACGCCCGGCCCAGCCGCGCGACGCCGCCCGGCTGCTGGTCGTGCAGCGCGAAACGGGCCGGCTCGAGCACCGTACGTTCCGCGACCTGCCCGAATATCTTCGGCCGGGCGACGCCCTCGTGCTCAATGACACACGCGTGATCGCGGCACGGTTCTTCTGCCGACGCGC
>CAZVRR010000236.1:0-6362 GCA_964629745.1 uncultured Planctomycetales bacterium
TCCGGGGCCACCGGTTGGAAGTGGTGCCACACCGAGACTGATGCAGACACCGGTTAGGAAACCGGTGCCACAAGGGTTGGGAACCGGGGACACCCGGGGAAACCGTTGGGAATCGAGGGATCGAGGGGGGACGGAGGGACATAGCGACGGAGGGGGACATAGGGACATAGGCACAAAGGGCGCATAGGAGGCTCCGACGAAACGGATTCACACCGGTGCGAATGTCGTGAAGAGTCAGCAATGTAAGCCATTCGGTGCCATCATCGCCGTCGTGCGCTCGGCCCGGCGAAGGGCATCTGGGATAAGCAACTTTTAAGCGACGATCTGCCACCAGCGCGTGAGCGGCCGCGGACTCTTTCCGCTTGGGAAATAGTATCGCAGTGGTGCCGATTGCGGCTGCGTTCACCCGCGGCATGGCGAGCGCCGGCGGGCGAGGCGCGCGGCCCACTTGCTTGCGAGAACCAAAGGAGCAGCTATGGCTCAATTCGTTCGCCGTCGAGCCTTCACGCTCATTGAACTGCTGGTCGTCGTCGCGATCATCGCGCTGCTGATCTCGATCCTTCTGCCCAGCCTGCAGGGGGCGCGCGAGCAGGGCAAGCGCGCCCTGTGCCTGTCCAACATGAAGCAGATCGGCCAGGCCTCGCAGTCGTACGCCGTCGATGATCCCCGCGAACTGCTGGTTCCGGGTCACCGCATGAACTACTACATCGACCACGGCTTCGGGTTCGGCGGCATGCATTGGGGCTGGCGCACTGCGCTGCCTTTCGCGTACGGCGGTCGCACGCCGCAAGTCAACATGCCCACGGAGAGCGGCTACATCGAAATCCTGCGGGAGGACTACACGTGGGGCGCGCCGACGCGGCCGCTGAACCGGTACGTGTACGGCGAAATCGGCCAGACCGAGTCCGACAAGATGCCGCTCTTCCGCTGCCCTGCCGATACCGGGTACCCTGACTGGGATCCGTCCAAGTATTCGGGCGACAAGATGGACTGGGATGCGCCGCCCGAGTGCGCCGGCGTGCCGCTCTACGACTTCGCCGGCAACAGCTTCCGGATCAATACGTGCGGCCTGGTCTGGCTGGCGGGGGCTTCGACCGAAATGGGGGACATGTCGGTCGGCGCCGAGGGTCATTCCAGTTCCGCGGTCTCGTATCCTGCGCGCGTCCCGATGTACTGCGAGCCGCTGTTCTACTGGTGGAGCCGGCAGAACCCGGGCCAGACGCCAGACCCGGAAGTACTGCTGTTCAACGGCTGGCACCGCAAGATCATGGCGGACAACGTCGTGTACTGCGACGGCTCCGCGCGCAACACCAAGGTCGAGAAGCTGGACGAATGGGAAGCGGACACGCTGGCCGACATGGGCCTCTCCACGTCCCGCGCGACCGAGTGGTGGACGTTCCTGCGGCGGGGACGCACCTGGCAGACCGACTGCTACCCCTCGCCGGGCGCGTTGAAGCTCGTTTACGCCGGCGATCCGTGCACGGCACAGACGACGCCGTCCGAACTGATCGCGGGTGAGACGGGCTGGCCGTTCGACAACTACACGGTCAACGGGCCGCCTTGCGGCTACTGAGAAGCGCAGTGCCGGATGATTCGCGCCGCGCGCGACCTCCGGGGGGGCGCGCGCGGCGTGTGATTCCGTGGCGCGGCGCTCAGCGACGAACGGCGTTCATCTCGACCGCCTGGCCGACGAAGCGGGCCGGCTTGCCGCCGAGCGTCAGGCTGACGTCCATCCGCGCGGAGCCACCCGGAATGGCGGGGTTGGAATAGAGGGTGGCATCGATGTCGGCGCCCCATTCCGGATAGTCGCCGGCGGCCTGCAACCGGTGCCCCTCGCAGGGGAGCGGCTGGCCGCCGACCGTGACCGTCTCGGCCGGCAGGGCGTGCTCGCGGCGCTGCGGCGCGGTCGCGGGGTGCTCGCCAGGCGGGATGTGGGCGGCCACGACAAAGCGGCGGCTGAGCGGCGCCGTCGCGGACGAGGGGTCCTCCGCCCGGAACTCGCGCTCGACCACGATGCGATGCGCGTTGCGTTCGACGAGGGTCGCGCGGATCGCGAGGGGAGTCCGGACGCCATCGATGACCTGGTAGCCGCGCCATTCGGTCCAGGAGCCCGGGGCGAACGCGGCCCAGCGCTGGTAATCCGGATTCGGCACGAGGCCCTGGGTGGGTGCGGCCGCGAGCGGCCGGGATCCGGCGACGACCAGGGGCGCCACGATGGCCTGCACGAACGGGGCCTTGACGGTATCGGTATGACCGCCGGCATTACCCAGCCGGGCAAATTCTTCCTTCCAGGGCACCGTCACGATCTTGCGATAGAGCTGGCGGGTCTCGCTGGAGGCCTGGGGCGGCACGCGCACGCCGTCGACGCCGATGGCGCCGTGGCTCGTGTCCTGCCGGTCGGCGCTGCCGGCCATTGGCATGAGGTATTGCAGCACGGCATCGCGCTGCGAGGTGAACACGAACATCCGGCCGCGCACGTGGCGCAAGGCGCTGGTGAGATCGTGGTCGGCGCTGAGCGAGCCGGAGAGCAGGATGACGGTTTCGACCCCGGCGTCCGGCGGGAGTTGTTCGAGCGCGAAGACGGCGATCGCGGTGCCCGCGGAGAGGCCGACCAGCGTCACCGGCGCCTGCGGCTGCTGGCGCTGGAAATCGAGGATGCGCCGGGCCAGCTCGGCGGCTTTTTCCCGCTTGTACTCGACGCTCGCAACCTGGTCGGCCGTAACGCCCAGCCCGGTCTCCCAACTGAACATCTCACCCGCGCCGGGGTAGCCGGCGTCGAGAAAGCCCTTGCGCACGCCGCCGGCCCAGTTGCGCAGCGGTTTCCCGCCCCCGGCGCCGTCGAGGTAGTAGATGTAGCCGCGCTGCATGCGGGCGGGGCGGTCGGGCATCGTCGAGGCGCAGCCGGTAAGCAGCAGCGCAGCGGCGGCGACGGCCAGCCGCAGGCGCGGCCCGGTGCAGGTCCACGCGCAGCGGGTCCGGTTGGCGAATGCGATTTCGATCATGCTCGTTCTCCCGACGTGCAATCCGGCTCGCGGCGCCGGATCAGCGGGTCACGGAATCGACGGTGGCCGACGCGGCCACCGGTTGACGCCTTGCGCCGGTCGACCGGCGCGCCCCGGCGCGCCAGTCGGAGAGACCCTGCAACACGCTATAGAACACCGGCGTGAGGAAGATGCCGAAGAAAGTCACGCCGATCATGCCTGCGAACACCGCGGTGCCCAGCGTGCGGCGCATCTCCGCCCCGGCGCCCTTGGAGATCACGAGCGGCAGTACGCCCAGGATGAAGGCGAACGACGTCATCATGATCGGCCGCAGGCGCAGGCGCGACGCCTCGATCGCCGCGTGCCGCCGGTCCAGCCCGTGCTCGTGCTGCTGCTTGGCGAACTCGACGATCAGGACGGCATTCTTGCAGGCGAGCCCGGCGAGGACGACGAACCCGATCTGGGTGAAGAGGTTGTTGTCCATCCCGCGCCAGAACGTGCCGGCCAGGGCGCAGAGCAGGCTCATGGGCACGATCATGATGATGGCCAGCGGCAGCAGCCAGCTCTCGTACTCCGCCGAGTGGGTCAGGAACACGAACAGGATGCACAGGGGGAAGATGAAGATGGCGGTGTTCCCGGCCAGGAGCTGCATGAGTGTGATCTCGGTCCATTCGTAGGCCAGCGCCGCCGGCAGCTCCCGGTCGGCGATGTTTTCGACCAGCGCGATGGCCTGGCCCGAGCTCACGCCGGGGGCCGTGGCGCCATTGATGGCGGCGGCGGTGTACATGTTGTAGCGGTTGATCAGGACCGGGCCGCTGATCTCGGCAACTTTGGCCACGGTGCCGAGCGGGATCATGTCGCCGGCGGCATTGCGGACGAACAGGCGGCCGACGTCCTCGGGCCGGAAGCGAAACTGCGCGTCGGCCTGGAGCTTCACCTGCCAGGTACGGCCGAACTGGTTGAAATCGTTGACGTAGTACCCGCCCAGGTTGGCCTGCAACGTGTTGAACACGTCGCTGAGGGCGACGCCGAGCGTCTTGCACTTGACGCGATCGACGTCGACGTAGAGCTGGGGGGTGTGCGCGCGGAACTGGGAAAAGAGGCCGACCAGCCCGGGGGTGCGATTGCCCTGCTCGACGAGGTTGTCGACCTGGGCCTGGAGCACTTCCAGCCCGGCGCTGCCGCGGTCCTCGATCATGATCTTGTAGCCGCCCGCGCTGCCCAACCCGTCGACGGGGGGCGCGCCGAAGACGGCCACCAGGGCCTCCTCGACCTCGTGGTAACACGCGCGGCGCAGCCGGGCGCCGATCGCGTCCGCGTGCAGCTCGGGGGCGTGGCGATTGTGGAACTCGTCGAGAATGACGAACAGCGATCCGAAATTCGAGCCGTTGGCGCTGAGCAGGAACGACTGGCCGGCGACGGCGACCGTGTGCTTCACGCCGGGGGTCTGGCGCGCCAGCGCCTCGACGCGGCTGACCACCGCGGCCGTGCGCTCGGTCGACGCCGAGTCGGGCAGCTGCACGTTCACGAGCAGGTAGCCCTTGTCCTGCGTCGGGATGAAGCCCGTCGGCACGGTGGTGAAGCCGACATACGTCAGCCCGAGCAGGCCGAAGTAGAGCAGCATCGCGACGGCGGCCCCTTTCACGCACCAGGTGACCGCGTGGCCGTACACGGCAGTGACGCCGTTGAAGACGGCGTTGAAGCCCCGGAAGAACCAGCCGAGCACGGCGTCCAGCGCGCGCGTGAGAAGATCCTTCCTGGCGCCGTGCGGTGCGAGGAGCAGCGCCGCGAGCGCCGGACTGAGCGTCAGCGAATTGAAGGCGGAGATCAGCGTGGAGGTCGCGATGGTCAGCGCGAACTGGCGGAAGAACTGCCCGGTGATGCCCGAGAGAAAGGCGGTCGGAATGAACACGGCGCTGAGGCCGAAGGCGATCGCGATGACCGCGACGGTCACCTCGTCCATGGACTTGTAGGCGGCTTCTTTCGGCGACAGCCCGTGTTCGATCCAGCGTTCCACGTTTTCCACGACCACGATCGCGTCGTCGACGACGATGCCGATCGCCAGGACCAGCCCGAACAGCGAGAGGTTGTTCAGGCTGAAGCCCAGCGCCGCCATGACGGCGAAGGTCCCGACCAGCGAGACCGGGATGGCGATCAGCGCGATCAGGGTCGAGCGCCAGCTTTGCAGGAAGACCAGGATCACGAGCGCGACGAGCACGAACGCGTCGCGGAGCGTCTTGAAGACCTCCTTGATCGACTCGCGGATGAACGGCGTCGTGTCGTAGACGATGGCGTAGTCCAGGCCCTCGGGGAAGCGCTGCTTGAGTTCCGCCATCTTGGCGCGGACCCGGTCCGCCGTATCCAGCGCGTTGGAGCCCGGCAACTGGTACACGGCCAGCCCGACGGAGGGCTGGCCGTCGAGCATGCAGGACTGGTCCTGGCTTTTCGCGCCCAGCTCGATGCGGCCCACGTCGCGCAGGTACGTGACCTGGCCCGACTGCCCGGTCTTGATGATGATCGCGCCGAACTGCGCCGGGTCGCTCAGCCGGCCGAGCGTGCTCATCGTGTACTGGAAGTCCTGGCCGGCCGGCACGGGCGGCTGGCCGATCTGGCCGGCCGCGACCTGGACGTTCTGCTCCTGCACGGCCCGCACGACGTCGCTGCTCGTCAGGTTACGGGCCCAGAGCTTCTCCGGGTCGAGCCAGACGCGCATGCTGTAATCCTGCTGGCCGAAGAACGTGACGTCGCCCACGCCGTCCAGCCGGGCGAGCTCGTCCCGGACCTGGATCGTCGCGTAGTTGCTCAGGTAGAGCTGGTCGTAGCGGCCGTCGGGCGAAATCAGGTTGACGGCCAGCATGATGTTGGGCGACTTCTTCTTGGTCGTGACGCCGGTCTGCTTGACCGTGTCGGGCAGCGTCGGCAGCGCCATCGACACGCGGTTCTGCACCAGCACCTGCGCCATGTCGAGGTTGACGCCCAGCTTGAACGTGACGTTGAGCGAGTACGTGCCGTCGTTGGTGCACTGCGACGACATGTACAGCATGTTCTCGACGCCGTTGACCTGCTGCTCAATCGGGGCGGCGACGGTGTCCGCCACGACCTGGGCGCTGGCGCCCGGGTAGCTGCACGTGACGTTGACCGTGGGCGGCGTGATCTCCGGGTATTGCGCGATCGGCAGCGTCAGCGCGGCGACGCCGCCGGCGATCGTGATCACGATGGACAGCACCGCGGCGAAGATCGGCCGGTCGATGAAAAAGCGCGAGATCACGGCGTCTCCTCGTTCAGGGCGCGGCGGCGCCGGTAGCCGGGGCCGACGCTGCGGCGCCGGTGTGCCGCCCGGCAGAAGCGCCGGCGGGGGCGGTCGGCATGGCCACCTGGTTC
>CAZVRR010000237.1:0-6336 GCA_964629745.1 uncultured Planctomycetales bacterium
CGAGGACGTGCTGTGGCTGGTGCGGCGCCGGGCGACCCTCGACGAGCCGGACCGGTTATCGCTCGCGCAGTTGAAGCGCCTGATGGCGCATCGCGCGTTTCCATCGTTGCGTCAGCTCGCCGAGGCGCGGGCCGCCGCATTTCCCGGACTGGCCGCAGACGCCGCCGCCCTGCGGCGCCGCATCGCGGCGATCCGGCCCGAGCAGGTCCAGCCGCCGCCGCTCGTGACGGGCGATGACTTGACGGCGCGCGGCGTTCCGCCCGGGCCGGTGTACAAGGAAGTCCTGGATGCGCTGTACACCGAGCAGCTCGACGAGCGTCTCACGCACCGTGAACCGGCCCTGCAAAAGCTGGATGAGCTTCTGGCCCAGCGCGGCCTGGGCGCGGGTGGAGCGTAGCCCCGTCCTGACGGCGGCGATTTCCCGTCTGCACTCGGCGGCGCCGCCCGCCGATGAATGGAGATGACGGCGCCCCGTCAATTTGAGACGGTGTGAAATTGACAAGCCTTGACGTGTTGATAAGCTTGTAGGTAGAGGGCTTCGCTGTGGGAGCCCGGGCAGCCAGGCCGACTGGAGGACATGCGGACCGAGGCAGGACATTCAGGATTGGGTCATGGGTCAGTGGCCCGATAGCTCCGTCGCAGAAGACACGGCCTTATATCGCATCATCAGGCATCATCCCCTTCCAACGCGAGCTGTCGTGGTAAGACCACGGCGCGGACCGCAACAGCAGTTGTGGTGTTCTACGTGACGCAGTGAATGGATCCGGGTTCGCGCATGCGCGAGCCATGGTTCATCAACGAAAGCGCGGTGAGCGCGACCAGCAGACGCGCATGAATTGCGCGCGCCGCGGTCGTGCGGCAGGAGGCCTGCTATGGCAGCCGGGAATGCGGTTTGGGGCATCGACATTGGCCAGACGGGGCTGAAGGCGCTGAAGCTGCGCAACGTCGGCGACGGGCGCGTGGAAGCGCTGGCGTTCGATGTGATTGAGCACCCGAAGATCCTGTCCCAGCCCGATGCCGAGCCGGATGAACTGATTCGCGCGGCGCTCGAGAAGTTCGCCTCGCGGAACGAATGGCAGGGCGACCGGTTCGTGCTGGGCGTTCCGGGCCAGCAGACGTTCGCCCGCTTCTGCAAGATGCCGCCCGTCGACGCCAAGAAAGTGCCCGACCTGGTGCGCTTCGAAGCCAGCCAGCAGATCCCCTTCGACATCGACGACGTGGTCTGGGATTACCAGACGTTTTCGCCTCCCGATTCGCCGGAGCTCGAGGTCGGCATCTTCGCGATGCGCAAGGACCTGATCCGCAAGCAGGTCGATTACCTGGGCGGGGCGGGCATCTCGCCCGCGGTCGTGCAGGCGGTTCCCTCGGCGCTGTACAACTTCTGGCGCTTCGAACACCCCGACCAGGCGGGCAATGCGGCCACGGTCCTGATCAACGTCGGCGCGCAGAACACCGACCTGGTGATCGTCGAGCCGCACAGCGCCTGGACGCGCAACATCCCGCTGGGCGGCAACAACTTCACCGAGGCCCTCGTGCGGGCCTTCAAGCTCTCGTTCGCCAAGGCCGAGGCGCACAAGCGCGGCGCCGCCAACAGCAAGTATGCCCGGCAGATCTTCCAGGCCATGCGCCCGGTGTTCGCCGAGCTGGTCGCCGAAATCCAGCGCTCGATCGGCTTCTACAGCTCGACGCACCGCGACGTGGAGCTGAACCAGGCGGTCGCCCTGGGCAATGCCTTCCGCCTGCCGGGCCTGCAGAAGTACCTGGAGAACAACCTCACGATTTCCGGCGGCGTCACGAAACTGGAAAGCTTCGCACGGCTGGTGCCGACCGCGACGTCCAACGCGCCCCAGTTCACCGAGAACATCCTGACGTTTGCCGCCGCCTACGGGCTGGCGCTCCAGGGCCTGGGCCTGGCGAAGATCAATGCCTCGCTGCTCCCCAGCGAGCTGGCCCGCGTCGCGGTCTGGAACCGCAAGCGTCCCTATTTCATGGCGACTGCGGCCTGCCTGGGGCTGGCCGCGCTGCTGCCGTTCGCACGCGGTTTTCTCGACAAGCAGGCCTTGGCGGGGACGGCCGAGGCGGAGACGCGTGCCGCCCAGTCGATCGCCGAAGCGGAGCGCTTCAAGAAGCAGTACCAGGAAGTCGCCACGAACACGACGGACCGCGAGAAGAGCCTGCAGGAACTGCTGGCGCTGGGGAAGGACAAGCGGCTCGTCCCCGAGGTTCTGACGCTGGTTCACGAATCGTTGCCGCCGCCGCACGAGGCGCTGCGCAACGTCAAGTCGCCCGAGGATCTCCGCAGGGCGGTGGAAGCGGGCATGACGCGGCCGTCCCGCAAGCAGTTCCTGATCGATTCGGTGGAGGTCACGTACGTCGAGGATATCGAGACGTTCGAACTTCCCGCCGCGGGGGAGCCGGTCCGTCGGGCCCCACGCCCGGCAGGCCGGTCATGGTAGGCGGCGCCCTCATGATGGGTGGCGGAACCTCCGCGGTCATTGCCGCCCAGCAAGCCAAGGCGGGCGGGCCCAAGCCCAAGGGCGGCAAGAAGACGCCCGGCGGCTTCTACGTCAAGGTCAGCGGCCGGCTGTTGCACGGGGTCCGCGACGCCGAACCCGTGGCGTACGTGGAGAACGAGTACTTCCCGAACCTGCGGGCCAAGGCCGAGGCGCTGGGCGATTTTCACGTTCCCGACGATACGGACAAGCAGAAGAGCTTCACGCGCAGCGCACCGGTACCCTACATCCTCCCCACGGCTGCGAGGCCTTCGCTGTACCCGGGCGCGACGGGGGTCGGGGGACCTTCCGCGGCCGCGGACGCCACGCTCGATCCCGTCACCCAGGAAAGCATGAGCACGGACTGGAAGATCGACTTCGGATTCAAGCTCCGCCTCGGGCCCAAGCCCAAGCCGGAGGACAAGCCGGCTGCCAAGGAAGACCCGAAGAAGGGTGGCAAGAAGAGGCCGTAAGTCGGACTGGAACTCTGCCCCGTCGCAGAGGAGGCAACGATGGCATTCATCAAGACTCACCTGATCTCGCTGGTGTGCGGCGTGGCCGCCCTCGCGTTCATCGCACTCGCGATTGTCGGCATGACGTCCAAGTCGGTCGTCACGCAGATGCAGCAGAAAGCGGGAATCAGCGGAAAGATCGCCGGGTACAAGTCAGCGCCCAAGAACGCCGCCACGATCGAGGCGGAGGCCGAGCGCGGTCGACGATTCGCCGAGGAATACGCGAACACGCTGGCCGCGGCCCAGGAGATCAACGCGCGGCAGCCGTTGATGGAGGACGCGTTCCCCGAGCCGCAGCAGATTGCGCGCGCCTACGACTTCCGCGATGCCTACCGCGAGGCCATGCGACGCCTGCCGATGGGCCGGCTGGCCGGCGGCGATCTGCCCACCGACGCGGAAATCGAATCCGCGCGGATCGACCTGGCCGAGGCGGAGGAGCAGCGCCGCCTCGAGGAGGACGAGGGCGGCGAGACGCACCGCGAAGTGCGGGTGGGCGCCGAGCCACCCACCCAGGCCGCGCGGCCGGCGTTCACGTTCCCCGGCGGGCCGCCAGGCACCCCCTCGCGCACGGGGGGGCCGGCGGAGGCCGCCCGCCTGAAGGCCCAGGTCGAAAAAGCGCGGAGCATCCGCTGTTACGTGACCGCCGCCCCGGAAGCGCAGAGCCCCACGTTCCACGTCGTTCCGATCGGCGTGGGCGGTGACCCCCGGCCCGACGAGATGTGGTACGCGCAGGTGAGCCTGTGGATCCAGCAGGACGTCGTGGACGCCCTGGCCGCGCTGAACGACCAGGCGGCCAAGGAACTGCCCGCCGAAATCGATGCCGACGTGAGCACGCTGCCCGTGAAGCGGCTCCAGTCGATCCGGCTGGAGGGATACGTCACGGAGCTGGGGTTCGTGCCGTTCCCGGGTCCGCGGGGATCGTCGGCCGCTGCCCCGCCGCCCTCGTTCACTGGAAAGGTCGGCGACAGCCGCTTTGACGTCGTGCGTTTCACCGTCGAGGTGGTGGTCGATCAGCGCAAGCTGCTCGCCGTGATCGATGCGCTGACGCGGCAGAACTTCTTCGTGCTCGTGAGCTCGGAATACAAGGCCGTCCCGCCGACCGACCCGGACCGCGTGCAGGGCTACCTGTACGGGTCGGATCCGGTGGTGCGCGCCACGCTCGGCTTCGAAGCGTACATGGCGCGCGACGTGTACGAAAAGTACTTTCCGCCCGACATTCGCAAGGTGCTCGCCGTGGCTGACAAGGCCAAGGACAAGAAAGGGCCGAAGAAGTCCGGCGACAAACCATAAGCAGGGAACTGATGGGGCCCGTGCCCGCGTGCACGGCGAACCTCGTGGAGAAGAGCCATGGCCCGAGGAGCGGTAAACATCGTCGAGAAGCACCTGGAGAAAGGACTGCTGGCGCTGGCCGGCCTGTTCCTGCTCGCCATGGTGTTCCTGTTCCTGATCCGCTCGCCCAACAAGGTGACTTACGGCGGCCGCACGGTCGGTCCCAACGAGCTGGCCGAAGCAATCCGCAACGACGCGCGCCTGCTGGATGAGGCGGTGCAGAAGGCGCAGGCCACGCCGGTGAACGTGCCCGCCTATGCGGACGAGCTGCGCGCCCAGCACCGCGCCGGCATCTTCGCGCCGGCGGGCGACAAGCCCCCACTGCCCGAGGAACTGCCGCTGGCGGCGAGTTTCGGCCCGCCGCTGCCGGAACTGGCCGAAGACAAGCAGCCGGAACGCAGCGTCACGGTGGTGACGCCGCTGGCCCCCTCGCGTCCCGTGGCCCGCACGGGTCGAAACGTGGTTATCCCCCGGCGACAGGAAATCGGAACCGAGGAGGAGGACGAGGAAGACCTGGCGGATGCCGAGGAAATGGAGCTGGCCTGGGTCACCGTGGCGAGCTATTTCGACATTGGCGCACAGGCCAGCGCGATGACCAAGGCCAACTACGCCACGGCCGCCTCGCGCGTCTACTTTGCGGGCGTGGACGTCCAGCGCCAGGAACTGCTGCCGAGCGGTCAGTACTCGGAATGGGAAGACGTCGCCAACAGCACCGCCATGCCGCAGGTGGAGCTGGCGGAACCCCTGCTCGACGACGCCACCGGCGCGATCCTGAACCAGGACGACATCCGCGAATCGTACCAGAAGGTCAAGCTCCACCAGCAGATGTTCGCCCAGCCGGCGTTTTTCTGGGTCGTTGCCGGCGAGGAGTGGAGCCCGCCGCCGTTGGAAGGACTTTTGGACCCCGACCGCACGGACCTGGCGACCGGGGACACTGCCAGGCCCGACCCGAAACAAGACGGACAGCGCCGTAAGAAAGACGCGGCCGACGACCGGGAAACCCGGGAAAAGGATCGCCGCGAGGCACAGGCCGCCGCAGAGAAGTCGCTGGCGGCCGCGGAGGAGGCGTACCGCAAGGCCGACGACGCCTCCGCCGAGCGGATGGCCCGCGACGTGATGCGCAACAAGCTGGTGAAGGCCAGCACGCGCAAACGTGCGGAACTGATCGTGAACAGCGTGGCGGAGATGCGCCGGCAGGAAGCGCGCAAGTCCGCCGCCGGCGGCAAGACCGATCGTCCGACCCCCGGCGTCGAGTCCGGCGAGCGGCCGGCGATCACCATTGCGGGGGAAAGCCGGACCCCGGGTACGGCGCAGCCTTCCGGCAAGAAGGCGGAACCGGGGGAGAAACTGCTGACGCATGCTGACAACGAGCGGAACGTCGTGGTGTGGTTCCACGATGACGGGGTGGATGCGGGCAAGACCTATCGCTACCGCATGCGCGTCAAGCTGTGGAACCGCTACGTGGGCAAGCGGCAGGCCGTCGCCGACCCGGCGAGCGCCCAGAAGTCGGTGCTGGCCGGCGACTGGTCGCTGCCGTGCGATGCGATCACCGTCGCTCCCAGCACCTACTTTTTCGTGTCGTCTGCCACCAGCACGCGCGACGGGGCGAACGTCGACGTCTGGAAATGGGGACGCACCGGCTGGCGCGTGCAGTCGTTCGTCGTGGGTGTCGGCGATGTGATCGGCCACGTCGAACAGGTCGAGACCGGCATCCTCGACCGCCAGACCCTCAAGCAGGGCCGCGAGGCCGTCGACTTCAGCACCGGGGCGATCGTGCTGGATCTGCGCTTCGACGAGCGCGTCCTGCTGCGGACATCCGCCGGTAAGGGTGAATTCACCCTGCGCGAGGTGCCTTCCCTGGTGCTGGTCTACCTGGACCCGGCGGACGGGCAGGTCAAAGAGCGGGTGATGGCGTTCGATCGCACTGACCCGCGGCTCCGCGAGCTGGAGGGCGGCGAAGAGGCGTAAGCGCCGGCGCGCCGGCCGGACGGTGCCGCCGTGGC
>CAZVRR010000238.1:0-6333 GCA_964629745.1 uncultured Planctomycetales bacterium
TCAGCCAGGATGCGCGACACGTGCGGCGCCTGGCCAAGGTCGCGGCCCTGGAAGCCGGCCGGACACCCTGAGCTGTCTGCGACGTTGAGCCCGGGGCCGGGAGCGAACTGGCGGTGGCGCTGCCGCGACCGCCTCGAGGAAACGAGCGATGAACACGGCTGAGGGATTCCGGACGGAACGCGACATGCTCGGGGAGAAGCAGATCCCCGCACAAGCCTACTACGGCATCCAGACCGCGCGGGCGATGGAGAACTTTCACATCTCGGGCGTGCCGATCCGGCAATATCCGGATCTGATCCGCGCGCTGGCGGTCATCAAGCTCGCCGCCGCGCGGGCGAACTACGAGTGCGGCCAGTTCGACCAGGCCATCTTCACCGCGATCGAGGGGGCCTGTCGCGAAGTGATGGCGGGCAAGCTGCACGAGGAGTTCCAGGTCGACCTGATCCAGGGTGGTGCGGGCACCTCGACGAACATGGCGGCCAATGAAGTAATTGCCAACCGTGCGCTGGAGCTGATGGGCCATCGCCGGGGGGAGTACAGGTATTGCAGCCCTCACGACCACGTGAATTGTTCGCAGTCGACGAACGATGCGTACCCGTCCGCGCTGCACGTGGCGTTTGTGTTTATGAACGTGCGGCTGATCGAAGAAATGGGCCTGCTCGTCGCGGCGCTGCGCCGGAAGGGCCGGGAGTTCGCCGGCATCCTGAAGATGGGACGCACGCAGTTGCAGGATGCCGTGCCCATGACACTGGGCCAGGAGTTCGACGCCTGGGCGGAAAGCCTGCGCGGCGAGGTCGAGGCCCTGCGCCGCATCGAACGCGTGCTGCTCGAAGTCAACATGGGCGGCACGGCGATCGGTACCGGCCTGAATGCGCCGCGGGGCTACGCGGCCAGGTGCGTGCAGGTCCTGGCCCAGCTCACCGGCAAGCCCTTCCACCTCGCCCCGAACCTCGTCGAAGCGACGCAGGACACGCAGCCGTTCGTGCTGTACTCCGCCGTTTTGAAGAGCGTGGCGATCAAGCTGTCCAAGATCTGCAACGATCTGCGGCTGCTGTCGTCCGGACCGCGGGCCGGCCTGAACGAGATCAACCTGCCGCCCAAGCAGCCCGGGTCGACCATCATGCCGGGCAAGGTGAACCCGGTCATCCCGGAAGTCGTGAACCAGGCCTGCTACCGCGTGATCGGCAACGACCTGACGGTGACTCTCGCGGCCGAGGCCGGCCAGCTCCAGCTCAATGTCATGGAACCGGTCATTGCCGCCTGCATCCTGAGCTCCCAGACGCTCTTCATGAACTCGGCGCGGGCCCTGCGCGAGCATTGCATCGACGGCATCACCGCGAACGCGGACGTCTGCCGCTACCACGTCGAGCACAGCATCGGCCTGGTCACCGCCCTGAACCCGGTGATCGGCTACGAAACCGCAACCGAGCTCGCCGCCGAGGCGCTGAAGTCGGGACGCGGGATCGTCGAGCTGGTGCGCGAGAAGGGCATCCTGACCGAGGAACAGATCGCGAACGTGCTCGACCCGGCCCGCATGACCGGCGGCACCTTGCCGCCGGCGTCATAGTAGTTGCGGTCAACCAACCGCCTGCGCTCTCAATCTTCACTCTGCATGCCGGCGATATACACCTGCGCGCCGGTTTGCAGGTTGGCGGCATTGGCCTCGTCCGTATCGATGTGCATGGCGAGCCGGAAATTCGGATCCACGCGAACGCGCACGTCGCCGAAGACCAGCCCGCGGCTGCCCGTGACACGGACCCGGACGGTGGATTTGTCCTTTACCCCATAGCGGAGCGCGTCGGCGGGCGTCATGTGGATGTGTCGCAGCGCGCAGATCACGCCGCGCTCGAGCGTCACGCGCCCGGCCGGTCCTTCGAGGGTGCAGCCGGGGGTGTCGCGGAGGTCGCCGGACTCGCGAATCGGTGGATGGATTCCCAGCTTGAACTGCTCGGTCATCGCGATTTCCACCTGCGTGTAGGACCGCGCCGGACCCAGCACGCGCACCCGTTCGATGCGCCCTTTCGGTCCGACGATGGCGAGCTGTTCCTGGCAGGCAAACTGGCCCCGCTGGGACAGTTCGCTGTGGGGCGTCAGCCGGTGCCCCGGGCCGAACAGTGTCTCGACGTGTTCCTGGCGCAGGTGGATGTGATGGGCGGATACTTCGAGCAGGAACGGCTCGGCCTGCTGCGCCGCGAACACGCGCGTCAGGTAGCTGCGGCTCATGGCACGCAGCGTCTCGCGCGCGATCATCCGCTCCTCGTCCGTCGGCACAACGAGCACGGTGACGGGAGAATCGTCGGTCGAGATGCGGCAGACCTCGTCGAAGCCGCGCGCATCGCGGTTGCGCTGTTCGTCCAGCCGGATGCCCATGCACTCCAGCCCCTGGAGTGCCAGGGACCGCACGCCCGCGCTGCCCTGTCCGATGCCACCGGTGAACACCAGCACGTCGAGCCCGCCCATGGCCGCCAGGTAGGCGCCGATGTACTTGCGGACGCGATAGCAGAACGCCTTGAGCGCGACCAGCGCCCGGGCGTCGCCGGCATCCGCGGCGCGCTCCACCTCCCGCATGTCGCTGGAGATGCCCGACAATCCCAGCAGCCCGCTGCGCTTGTTCAGCAGTTCCTCGACCTGCTCGTCGGCCAGCCCCGCCTCGCGCTGCAGGTATGCGATCGCGCCCGGATCGAGGTCGCCGCAGCGCGTCCCCATGATCAGGCCTTCCCCCGGCGTAAAGCCCATCGACGTGTCGACGGAGCGGCCATGGTCCACGGCGCACAGCGAGGCGCCGTTGCCGAGATGGCAACTCACGATCTCCAGCTCGTTCGCCCGCCGCAGGAGGTACTGGGCCGCGCGCAGCGCCACGTACGAATGGGAACTCCCGTGGAAACCATACCGGCGCACCCCCTTCTTCTCGTAGAACTCGTACGGCAGCCCGTAGAGATGGGCGTAGGAGGGCAGCGTGTGGTGGAAGGCCGTATCGAAGACCGCGACGTGCGGCACCGCCGGGAACACCCGGAGTGCCTCGCGGATGCCGGCGAGATTCACCGGATTGTGCAGCGGCGCGAGCGGGGTGAGCGCTTCGATCGCCGTGAGCACCTCGTCGTCGATGACCACGGCCTCGGAGAACCGCTCGCCGCCGTGCACGACGCGATGGCCCACGACGCTGATCTCCGCGGCCTCGCGGATGACGCCGGTCTCCGCGACGGTCAGTTCGCGCAGCATCGCCTGGAATGCGTCGCCGTACCCCCCGGTCGGCAGCTCGCGCCGCACTTCGCCGCGCGGCCCGCGCTGGGACAGACGCGTGCCGGCGGCGCCGATGCGTTCCACAAGCCCGCGCGCCGTGATCGCCTCGTCCGTCGTGTCGAAGAAAGTGTATTTGAGCGAGGAGGAACCGCTGTTGATGACGAGGATCTTCTCCGGCCGCTCACCCTGCAGGCGAAAGCCGTAGGGATCATCGCTGCGGCGGAACGCCGCCGCGGCCTTGGCGGGGTCGGCCATTACCTGCTTCATGCGCTCGGCGATGGTTCGGGAAATGTGCTGCACGGCGCGCGGGTTGGTCATGACGGCCGATTGGAAGACCGTGACCGGGATGCGCAGGACGCGGCAGCGTGACCGGGCGATGAAATCCGCCATCGTCTTCTCGCCGCTCATCAGGGCCATCTCGCCGAACGTGTCGCCGGCCTGGAAGGACCCGATTACCTGGCGCGCGCCGCCCTCGCCGATGAGCGAGACGGCCAGCTCACCCTCGAGCAGCACGCCGAGGAAACTGGCGTCTTCGCCGAATTCGATGACCGCCTCGTCCGGTTCGTAGGACACGATGCGCGAGGCGCTGACGAGGTGCACCAGGTCTTCGTCGGGGAAGTGCCGGCACAGGGCGACCCGCTGCTTCAGGAATTCCAGGAGCTCGGCGTGGGTCATGTTGCGCTCCCGTGCTGGTCAGTCACCGCGGTCGCGCAGGGCAAGCGTCACGTGGACGACGCCTTCCACCTGCCGTACTTGCATCGGCAGTCCGCTGCGCTGGAAGACGGCGAGCATCGCCCTGTTCTGGGCCAGCACCTCGGCCTGAAACTGGTGCACGCCCTGCTCCCGCCCGATTTGGGCGAGGTGCTTCAGGATTCGCCCGGCGATGCCCAGACCATGGTAATCCTCCTCGACCAGGAACGCGACTTCCGCGCTGCACACGCCGGCCGGGTCGAACACTGCATAGCGGCCCCCGCCGATGATGATCTCCTCCCCGCCCGACTCGATCGTCACCACCAGTGCGACCACGTGCTTGAAATCCACCTCGGTTGCCGCGGTCAATTCCTGGTCCGACAGGGACTGCTTGGCGCGGAAGAAGCGGGTGTAGATCGAGTCGGGATCGAGTGCGCGGAATGCGTCGGCGACACCGGCCTTGTCCGTCGGCCGGACCGCCCGGATTTTCACCGTGGCGCCGTTCTTGAGTGTTTCGAACTGTTCGAACTCGTTGGCACTCGACATGGCGGTGGATCCTGTTGACAGGCCCGCGGCAGTTGGCCCTGACCACGATGGTACCGGAAAGTCGATGCGCGCGCCGCCGGTGCGGTCGGGCACGTCGCTGCTTTCGTAAGCGCCGGGCGTCTTCATCGTTGACCAGGCTTGCGGACCGGTTTACCCGGGCCGTCGTCCGGCCGCGAGCCACTCGATCAGGACAAGCGATACGTCGTCGTCGAAGCGGGTTCCCTTTGCCCAACCGGATAGTGCATCGATGATTTGAGCGACGACGGTGTCCAGCGCACTCCCGCAATGCTGCTTGAGCAGTGATATGAGCCGTTCCTGGCCGAACAGCTCTCTTGCCGCCGGCTCGGACTGCTCCGGAAGGCCATCGGAGTAGAGGAAGATCCGGTCTCCGGGCTCGAGCTGAACTGCCGCCTCCTCATATTCGGCGTCGTCCAGCATGGCGATGGGGAATCCGCCCGTGCAGCCATGGGATACGATTTCCGACCCGCGCATCAGGACCGGGGGTGGGTGTCCGGCGCTGGTGAACTGGAGCCGGCCCGTATGCGTATCGAGCACTGCGAGGACCATGGTGAGGTACAGTCCGTCATGGTCGCTGGCCCGAAAACGACGGTTCATCTCGGCCGCCACACGGGCCGGCTGTTGCACGGTACCGAGACCGCTGGTGCCGTCCATGTTGCGCAAGAGCGACGCGCCTTCGGACATGGGCTCCATCGCATGCATGGCTGTGACAGAGAGCAACGCCGCGGGCACGCCGTGCCCGCTCACGTCAACGACGTACGCCGCGAGATAGCGCTCATCGATCAGGTGCAATCCGACGGCGTCGCCCGCCAGTTCCTCGGTCGGAACATAAGTCCAGGCCGTTCGTACGTGCTCGTTCGCGACGTTCCCCTGGGGCAGCATCGAGCGCTGCACCCGCGCCGCGGCTCGCAGGCCGCGGTGAATGCGCTCGTTGGCGTCGCGCAACTCGGCATTCTGTTGGTGCAGGGCGCGCTCGAGACTCACGATGCGCACCCCCGCCAACAGTCGGACGCGCAGCTCGTCACGGTCGAAGGGCTTGGACACAAAATCATCCGCCCCGGCCTCGATGCCGCGCACCACGTCGGACTTGTCGCTGCGGCCAGTGAGCATGATCACGTACGTATAGGCCGCGGCCGGCGAGCCACGGATCTGCTGAATCAGCTCCAGGCCCGAGAGGCGCGGCATTTCCCAGTCCGTGATGACGAGCTCGAACTCGCCGGCCTGGTACTGCGCCCAGGCCTCCTCGCCATCCGCGGTGGGCACCACGGTATGACCCCATTTCTCCAGTTGGCGCGCCAGCGACGTGCGCGTGACTCGCTCATCTTCGGCGATGAGAATGCGCATCAGGACCTCGCCCTGATGAATGCGCCCAGTTCGTTCATGAGCCTCTCCAGTGCGGGCTCCAGGCGACCGGCCGCCGCGGCCGCCGCCGGGCAATCTCCGGCTTTTCCCGCCTGCTCCACCTCGAGCGCGAGCGCCTGCGCGCCCGCGGCACAGAAGTTGGAAATCATGCCTTTGAGCGTATGCGCCGTGCGGCCGACCGTTGCGGCGTCGCCCGCCGCCAAGGCGGATCTAATGCCGGCCAGCAGGTTTCGGCCGTCTGTCTCCAGCATCTGCACCGTATCCGCCAGGAAAGACAGGTCGTTGTCCACGCGCTCCATCAATTCCTGCTCATTAAAGGTCTGCGACATTGTTTTCTCCACGCGCGCCGTAGACCCGGTCGATCTCAGTGAACAGCACGTCCTTCCTGACGGGCTTGGCCACGTACCCATCCATGCCGGCCTCGATGCACATCTCACGATCGCCCGCCATCGCGTTGGCGGTCATCGCGATGATCGG
>CAZVRR010000239.1:0-6326 GCA_964629745.1 uncultured Planctomycetales bacterium
CTTTCATCACGTCGTCCCGCCGGGACGACACAAGGAACGCCCTGCACGTCTGTGCGGGGGCGGTGCCGCGAGCGCGTGTTCCCTTGCGTTCCCTCCATCTGCCGTCCCATCGGGACGGCGCGAAGAAAGGCCAGCACGTCCGTGCTGGGATCGCGGCGCGAAGGCGTATCCAACGGTGCGCATGCTGCCGTCCCCTCGGGACGGCGCGAGGAAAGCCCAGCACCTCAGTGCTGGGACCGCGGCGCGACAGCCTATCCAACCGCGCATCCTGCCGTCCCATCGGGACGGCGTGAGGCGGGTGCTGCCCTTCGCGCGCCGTTCCGACCGGACGCCAGCGCAGGCGCGGGACGGCCGATTCCCAACGCGATCTCTTGGGCCAGCGTCACCGCGTCCTGCGGGACGCACCGGGCGTCGCTGCGTACCATCGCCACGGTGCCGTCGTCCCCCATCCCCGGGGAGCGGCGTGTGAATGGAACGCAATCCGCGGACGATGCTGCCCACCACGCTGCATCTGGTCTTTCGGCCCGGCGGCACCGCTATCTCGTGGGGCAAAAGGACAGCCAATCTCCGGACGCCCGACCTCCGGCGGGTTTGATAAGCCGGGGTGCTGGCAAATTGCCGGGAATCGGGTAGACTCTTGGCAGTTCCGCCGGGGGTCGCGTGGGGGGTGCGCGACCGCGACGGAAATTCGCCTGCGGCCGTAAGTAGTGTAGGGACCGTTACTTGGTCGGGTCGCGCATGCGGCCCGTTTTTGTTGGTCGGCCTGCGAAAAGGCTCCGAACGCGAGGTCGGACATGAGTCAGGACCTGCTCCGCATCATCGACAGCATCTGTCGCGACAAGAATATTGACCGCGACTCGTTCGTCGCCGACCTGGAGAATGCCATCGCCAGCGCCATCCGCAAGGCGCACGAAGAGGCCGCCGAGGCGACCGTCCAGCTCGACCCCCTCACCGGCAAGATCACCGCGACGGTGGACGGCAAACCGCTGAACATTCAGGGCGACCTGGGCCGCATCGCGGCGCAGACCGCCAAGCAGGTGATCATCCAGAAGACGCGGGAACGCGAGCGCACCAGCATCTTCGAGGAGTTCACCGAGCGGCGCGGCAGCATCGTCACCGGCACCGTCGTGCGCGAGGAGCGGGGCAACTTCATCATCAACCTGGGCCGCACGGAGGGCTTCCTGCCCCGCAGCGAGCAGATCCCGGGCGAGGCGCACCAGATCGGCGAGCGTGTGCGCGTGCTGATCCTCGACGTCCGCGACCAGCCCAACCAGGTGAAGATCATCCTTTCCCGTTCCCACCCCGAGTTCATCGTTCGGCTGTTCGAGCTGGAAGTGCCCGAGGTCGCGGAGCGGATCATCGAGCTGAAAGCGCTGGCCCGCGAAGCGGGTTACCGCACGAAAGTCGCCGTCAGCAGCATCGATTCGAAGGTGGACGCCGTCGGCGCGTGCGTCGGCGTGCGCGGCAGTCGCATCAAGAACATCGTCGATGAACTGGGTGGCGAGAAAATCGACATCGTCCGCTGGAACGAGTCGAGCCAGATTCTGATTCAGAACGCGCTGAAGCCCGCGGAAGTGCAGGAAATCGCGCTGTGTTTCGAGCTGGGCAAGGCCACCGTGGTCGTGGCGGAAGACCAGCTCTCGCTGGCCATCGGCAAGCGCGGCCAGAACGTGCGGCTCGCCGCCCGGCTGACCGGGTGGGATGTCGATATCCTCACGCCCGCGGAATACAACCGGCACCTCGAGTCGCTCGAGAAGACCGTCAAGGGGGTCGAAGGTGTAAGCGACGTCATCGTCGACCAGCTCGTCGCGATGGGGATCGTGTCGGTGGCCGACCTCGACGAGATCGGCCCCGATCCGCTGGTGAGCGAACTGCAACTCGACGCGGCGCTCGCGGAGCGCATCGTCGAGGCGGCCGGCGAAGAGGCGATCCGGCAGGAAGAGGAAAAGGAGGCCGCTGACAAGGCCAAGGCCGCGCGCATCGCCGCCGGCCTGCCGGCCGTGGAGCCCGAGCCGGAACCGGAAGCGGCCCCGGCCGAAGATGCTGCGACGACGGCGGAACGGCCGACCGGGTTCGTCGCGGAAGAGTCGGTCGAGGCGGAAGCCGGGACCGGCCTGCCGGCCAGCATCGACAACGTCACGCAGCCGCACGCGCCCGCCGAACTGGGCGAATCGGAGGAAGCGCTGGCCGTCGATGAAGCCGCCGGCCCCGAGGCGGCCCTGCGCGACCGTCCCGAGCAGGACAGTCCGTCCGACACGCCGGCCGAAGACGTGAACGGCCTGATCGACGACCTGACGCCCGGCGAGGCGGAACGCGATCGTCCGCACGTGGCGGGCGTGGACGCGGAGCGCGGCGGAGATCAGCCCAGCTGGCAGGAAGGTCTGCCCCAGGCGCCGGCCGCCGAGCCGTCGGAGCACCCCGAGCCGAGCACGTAGCGCCCTGCCGGTGCTCGCCCTGCGAAAACGGGCCGCGCATGAGCGAATCGCAAGCGACCGGTCTGTTTCCCGCCTTCGACCGCAATTTCCTCGGTTCCGACGAGAATTTCACGCTGATCGGCAGCGGGCAACTGGGCGGCAAGGCCAAGGGTCTCGCGTTCATCAAGCGCATCCTGGCCGAGCTGTGCCCGCCCGGCACGTTTCCCGACGTGGAGATCAGCATCCCGCGCCTGACGGTCGTCGCGACGGACGTCTTCGCCCAGTTCCTCGAACAGAACGACCTGCTGCGCGTGGCGCTCTCGGACGCGTCGGATGATGTCATCGCGCACGCGTTCCAGCGCGCCGAGTTGCCGCCGCTGATTCTCGGCGACCTCCGCGCGCTGATTGCGCAGGTGCACGCGCCACTCGCCGTGCGCTCCTCGAGCCTGCTCGAGGACGCGCTGAACCACCCCTTCGCCGGCACCTACGCCACGAAGATGATCCCGAACAACCAGCCCGACGTGGACCAGCGCTTCCGCCGGCTGGTTGAGGCGATCAAGTTCGTATACGCGTCGGTGTACTTCCGCGACTCGAGGCAATACATGCAGGCGATCCACCACGACATTGCGGCGGAGCGCATGGCGGTGGTGATCCAGGAGGTGGTCGGCCAGCGCTTCGGATCCCGCTTCTATCCCACGCTGGCCGGCGTGATCCGCACGTACAACTTTTATCCGAGCGGGCCGGCCCGGCCGGCCGACGGGGTCGTGGCCCTGGCGCTGGGACTGGGCAAGACGATCGTCGACGGCGGCGTGAGCTGGACGTACGCCCCGCCATTTCCCCACCACAGTCCGCCGTTCGCCTCCGCGCGCGACCTGCTGCGCAATACGCAGTCGGAATTCTGGGCCGTGAACATGGGGCCGCCGCCGGCCTATGACCCGATCAACGAAACCGAGTACCTGGTGCGCGGTTCGCTGAGCGACGCGGAGCAGGACGGCGTGCTGCGGCCGCTCGTTTCGACCTATGACGCGGGCTCCGACCGTCTGGTGCTGGGCATGGGCCGCCCGGGTCCGCGCGTGCTGACGTTCGCGCCATTGCTCGAGCTCGAGGACGTACCGCTGAACCGGATCGTGCTGCACCTGGCTACCGGCTGCAAGGCGGCGGTCGGGGCCGACGTCGAAATCGAGTTCGCCATGACGCTGCGGCCCCACAGCGACGGCCTGCCGGCGCGCTTCGGTTTCCTGCAACTGCGGCCCACGCTCGTGTCGCGCGATCAGGTGGAGTTGCGCGACGAAGACCTCGCCAGCCCGCGTGCGCTGGTTGCGACCCCCACCGTGCTCGGCAACGGCGTCTACGAGGGGCTGCACGAAGTCGTGTACGTGCGGCCGCAGTCGTTCGAGGCCCGGCACACGCCCGCGATCGCGCGCGAACTCGAAGAGATCAACCGCGGGCTCGCCACGCGCGGCACGCCGTACATCCTGATCGGCTTCGGCCGCTGGGGCAGCAGCGATCCCTGGCTGGGCACACCCGTCACCTGGCCGCAGATCTCCCACGCGCGCATCATCGTCGAGGCGACGCGTCCCGACATGGACGTGGAGCCGAGCCAGGGCTCGCACTTCTTTCACAACGTGACGAGCTTTCGCGTGCAGTACTTCACGGTACGGCACGGCGGTCCCGGCCGCATCGTCTGGGACTGGCTCGACCGCCTGCCGGCCGTGTCCGAGACCCCGCTCCTGCGCCACGTGCATTCGCCCGAACCGCTGGACGCGCGGGTAGACGGCCGCACCGGCCGCGGCGTGATTCTGCACGCGTGACGGGCCGCGCAGGCCGGTTCACGACGCCGCCGCGATGAGGCCAGACTCTCAATCCACAGTAGCCCGGCACCCGGCGTTCAAGGCTCCTCGACCACGGACTGCGTCGCGGGCGGCTGCTCGGCCGGCTGCGGCACGGCGCGGCCGCGGGCGGGTTTCAGCAGCAGCGGCCCCACGACATGCCGGACGAAATCCTTCGTCGTCCAATCGGCATGCAGGCCGCGCACTCCGTAGTCGGCATACTTCTTGCGGTACGGCATGTTCTGAAGCCGCGTGTCGTACAGCCGCTGGGTCTGCTCGTCCGCCCCCTGGGGCAGGCGAAAGCCGAGCAGGCCGGCGACGCTGTCGCCGCTTTCACTGCGATCCACCGGTCCGGCGATCGGCACCATGTAGCGCAGTACCGGGTCTTCCGGGCTGTAGAAGTTATGGACGCTGCCGTTCACGTGCGCCAGCGCCTCGCGCATGTCGTACGAGCGCGAGAGGCTGCTGCCCAGGAACACGACGGTCTCCACCGACGTGTGCGGCGGAAACCGCTCGAGCGCCCAGGTTGTGATGCCCGTGCCGGCGGAGAGCGCAATGATGTGGACCGGTCGCCCCGGATAACGGCGCTGGTACGCCCGGATGCGCCGGGCCAGGTCTCGGGCCTGCTCTTCGTTCCGCTCGCGGTCGACCTGGTCGCGCAGCGTGCCGCCCAAGACACTCTGCCAGCCGACCACCTCGACACTGCCGCGGTAGCCCGCCTCGCGCAGTCCGGCCGGGATATCGACCGCGCCCACCACGTTGCCCAGCGGCCCGGCACCGCCGAGGTAGTAGATGCGGCCCTGCCCGCTGCCGCGCGTGTCGCTCGCGAGGCGGGGCACAACCGAGCAGCCGCTCGCGCTCAGCGCGAGCAGGCCGCAGACAGTGACCAGGAAAGGAAGCGCCCGATGCACTGCGCCCACCACTTCGCGTGACCCGCCGCCGCGTGCTCCCGTGCCGCCGCGCCGCGGCTCAGGATTCGACTTCATTGAGTACGTGTTCTTCGACGTAGATCGGCACGTTGGAGCCGATGCCCAGTGCGATCGCATCGGAGGGGCGCGCATCGACCTCGATGAGCTCCCCGTGCGCGCGGATCACGAGTTTCGCGTAGAACGTGTGCTCCTGGAGATCGTGGACGACGATGCGCTCCAACTCGGCGGACAAGGCCTCGATCGTGCTGGCCAGCAGGTCATGGGTCAGGGGGCGCGGCAACTGGTGCCCCTTCACACGCCGGTCGATGGCCAGGGCCTCCGTGAGCCCGATCACGATCGGCAGGGCGCGCTTCCCATTCCGTTCCCGCAAGACGATCAACTGCTGGTCGCGCGTCTCGCAGATCACGATCTGTGCCAAGTCCATCCGGACTTCCATAGCGCTATCCGTTCCCGCCACCCAAGTCTACCAACCGTACTGTCAGGCCGCGGGGGGTGTCAAGAAACACCGCGCCGGGCTTTCGCCGCCGCAGGAGCTTGATTCCGCCCGCCGGCGCCGTAGAGTCGCCGTCGGCCTGATGATAGGACGTAGACGTGTTGCGCGGAGTTGCGGCGTTCATCACGCTGGCGCTGCTGCTGCTGCTGGGCTGGCTGGGCCTGGCGCCGCGTACGCCGCGCGCCGATTTCGTGGTCAGCTCGAGCGAACCGCGCACGATCGATCCGCACCGCGTGAGCTGGATCCCTGAATTGCAGGTCAGCGGCGCCCTGTTTGAAGGACTGACGCGCCCGAACGCGGCCACCCACCTGCCGGAACCGGCGGTCGCGGCGGCCTGGACTGTCAGCCCGGACCGGCTGCACTGGACGTTCGAGCTGCGCGCGGACGCGCGCTGGTCCAACGGTGAGCCCGTCACGGCGGCCGACTTTGAATTCGCCTGGCGCCGCGTGCTGGATCCACACGTCGCGTCGCAGTACGTCGCACTGCTGTTCGTGCTCGAGGGGGCGGAGGCGTATTACCGCACCCGGCTGAACGACGACCCCCGGGACGACACGCCGCCGGAAAGCATCGGGGCTGCCGCCGTGGGCCCCCCCACCCTGCACGTCTCGCTGGCTGCGCCCTGTTCCTCCTTCCTGGAACTGCTCGCGAGGTCGACATTCGC
>CAZVRR010000240.1:0-1172 GCA_964629745.1 uncultured Planctomycetales bacterium
CGCCAAGTGGAACGGAGCGGTCTGGACCGATCTCGATACCGGCGAGATCGACGGAGTGATCAACGATCTCGTGACGTATGACGACGGCGGCGGAGATGACCTGTACGTCGCCGGCGAGTTCTCCTTCATCGGCACCGCACCGCTCGCCACCTTCGTCGCGCGCTGGAACGGAACGACCTGGAGCGGGCTGGGCAACGGCGTAACGGATGTGTCGTTCGCGGTGGACGTCTACGACGACGGCAGCGGGCCGGCGCTGATCGTCGGCGGCGCGTTCACCAGTGCCGGTATCGTGACTGCCAACCATATCGCGGCCTGGGATGGCTCGGACTGGTCCGCCCTGGGCGACGGCGTCAGCAGCACCGTTACGAGCCTGGCGGTCGTCGAGGATGACGGCCGCGGCGCGGTGCCCGCGCTCTATGTCGGCGGCCTGTTCAACGCCGCCGGCGAAAAAGCGGCCAGCGCTGTTTCGCGCTGGGACGGCGCGACGTGGTCGACACTCGGCAGCGGCACAGGCCTGAATGCGGGAGTCGAAGCTCTCGCGGTCTACGACGACGGCAACGGCCCCGCGCTGCACGCCGCCGGCGGCTTCTCGACGGCCGGCGGCATCCTGGCCGACCACCTGGCCAGGTGGGACAGCGGCGCCTGGTCCCCCCTCGGCACCGGCACGAATTTCCTGGTTTACGACCTGGAGGTCTTCCAGGATGCCGGCCCCGGCGCGAGCGCCGCACTCGTCGCCGGCGGCTGGTTCACTACCGCCGGCGAATTGCCCGCCAACTTCATTGCCGGCTGGGACGGCGCCGCCTGGTCGCCGCTGGGCACGGGCACCGGCTATCTTGTCCGCGGCCTGAAGGCCTTCGATGACGGCACCGGACCGGCGCTGTATGTCGGGGGTGCATTCACGGAGGCCGGCGGCGCGCCCGCGAGCTTCGTCGCCCAGTGGAACGGGGCCGCCTGGTCGTCGCTCTCGTCCGGCACGAACAACAGCGTCTACGCGTTCACGGTCTTCGACGACGGCGACGGCCCCGCCGTGTACGCCGGCGGCGAATTCACCGCCGCCGGTGGCGCTCCCGCGAGCCACATCGCCAAGTGGACCGGCGCCGACTGGCTGGCGCTGGGTTCAGGCCTGAACGGCGCCGTGTACGCGCTGACGAGCTTCGACGATGGCGAAGGCC
>CAZVRR010000240.1:1182-6311 GCA_964629745.1 uncultured Planctomycetales bacterium
CCCGCGCTCTACGCGGGCGGCCTCTTCTCCGCCGCCGGCGGCGGGCCCGGCAGCGGCATCGCGCGGTGGGACGGCGCAGACTGGTCGCCGCTCGGGTCGGGTGTGACCGGCGGCGAGTTCCCCGCCGTACTGGCACTCGAGGTCTTCGACGACGGGGACGGAGCGGCGCTCTACGCGGGCGGCCAGTTCACGGCCGCCGGCGGCGTGCCGGCCAACCGCATCGCGCGCTGGGATGGTACGAGCTGGTCTGCGCTATCGACCGGATTGGAGGGCTCGACCGCCCCCGCAGTCCGTGCGCTGACTGCCTTCGATGACGGCACCGGCCCGGCGTTATACGTCGGCGGAACCTTTCACATCGCGGGCGGCCGTGTCTCGGGCTATTGGGCACGTTGGGGTCGACTCTGGGGCGACCTGACCGGCGACGGCCTGGTAACCGCCGACGACTGGACGGCGCTCGCGGATTGCCTGGTGGGTCCGTCCGTCGCGCCGCCCGTTGGCTGCGCCTGCGCCGATCTCGAGCGCGACGACGACGGCGACCTGGCCGACTTCGCCCGTTTCCAGCGGATATTCGGAACGTACTGATCCGCCCGACCCGACGGCCCGGCGACACACGACCGGGCTTGGCTGCACAGGAACTTTGAACATCCGCTTATCACCTTCGCACGTTATCACCATCTTCCGGGGGTCGACGCGCGCCAGACCCGGCCGGATAATCGCCGCCGGAGACCTGCACATGGCCGATGCGAGCACCACCGTCGCCGAACTCCGGGCGCAGATCGCCGCGTTCATCGCCGAGCGCCAGTGGGAGCGCTACCACGATCCCAAGAACCTGTCGGCGGCCATCGCCATCGAAGCGGCGGAACTCATGGAGCACTTCCAGTGGGTGCGCAGCGACGAACTCCCGGCGCTGCTGGCGGACCCGGCGCGCCGGGCGGCCATCGCGGACGAGCTGGCCGACGTGGTCTGCTACGTGCTGTCCCTGGCCAATGCGCTGGATATTGATCTCTCCGCGGCCGTCGTGGACAAGATCGCCAAGAATGCCGTGAAGTACCCCGCGGCCGAATTCCGCGGCAACTACTACAAGCCGCAATCGTCTTGAGGAGCAGGAGCACGCGATGAAGCTGGGTGTGATGGGTGCCGGGCTCGGCAGCCTGGGCTGGGACAAGGCGCTGGATTACTGCCAGAAGCTGGGCCTGGATGCGATCGAGCTGCCGGTCGGGGCGTACCCCGGGCAAGCATTCTTCGACCCGCCCGCCGTGCTCAAGGATGCCGCGGCGCAGCAGCGGATCAGGGATGACTGCGCGCGGCGCGGGCTGGCGATCGTCGGCCTGGCGGTACACGGAAACCCGGTGCATCCCGACGCGAAGATCCGCGACGAGCACCTCAAGGCGCACGACACCGCCGTGCGGCTGGCCCGCAAGCTGGGCACCGATGTCGTCATCACGTTCTCCGGCTGCCCCGGCGGGTCGCGCGACGACCGCACGCCGAACTGGGTCACCTGCGCCTGGCCGCCGGACTTCTTGAAGATCCAGGAATACCAGTGGAACGAGGTGCTCCTGCCGTTCTGGACGAAGAAGGCCCAGGAGGCCGCGGCAGAGGGCGTGAAGATCGCGTTCGAGGCGCACCCGGGCTTCTGCGTGTACAACCCCGAGACGCTGCTGCGGTTGCGCAGCGCATGCGGTCAGAACCTGGGAGCGAACGTGGATCCCTCGCATTTCTTCTGGCAGGGTATCGACCCGGTCGAGGCGACGCGCGTGCTGGGTGAGGCCGGCTGCATTTACCACGTGCACGGCAAGGACACCGGCATCGATGGCTACAACACGCGCGTGAACGGCACCCTCGACGCCAAGTCCTACGGCGACCTGGCGCACCGCAGCTGGATCTTCCGCACCTGCGGCTGGGGCCATTCCGACGAGTTCTGGAAGCCGTTCATCAGCATGCTCAAGCGGGTCGGCTACGACGGCGTGATCAGCATCGAGCACGAGGACGCCTACATGAGCGTGCAGGAGGGCTTCGAGAAGGCCGTCGCGTACCTGCGCGGCGTGCTGATCCGCGAGCAGGCCGGGCAGGCGTGGTGGCATTGACCTTGACCTCCGGCGGACAATGCAGGTGGAGCACGTGAGTCGGGGAACTGCATGTCCGCATTCCGTGCCATTGCCGTGGCCGCCGCACTGCTGGCCGGCGCAGCGGGCATTCCGTCGCGCGCCGGCGCCGCAGATCTGACGCGTGCGCTGTTCGCGACTCCGGCGCCCGCCCGCGACTGGGAGCAGCAGGCGCGCGAGCGGAACACCGGTCTGCCCGACGGCGAGCGCGACTGGTTCGAGGGCGATCCGCCGGCCGGTGCGCCCGCCGACGTGCTGGGCGGCTGGCTATGGGAGCGCAAGTACGATCTCGACGCGTGGCCGCCGGCCATTGTGACCCCCGCGGTTCGCCAGCGATTTTTCGACGAAACACGCGCCGACCCGACGCTCCTGCCGTACACGTTCGAGCACTTCCCCGCGACCGATGCGGCACTGCAATTCCTGCACGAACAGTTGCGGGGGCTCGCGGCGGACAAATCAACGTACGGGCTGCCATACGAACTGCGTGAGTGGCTCGTGCGGCGCAGTCCGCTCTTTCGGCTGGAACTGGTCGACCTGGCGCGCGGGGGCGACGAAGCGGCGCTTGAGGCATTGGCGCTGCGCGATCCCGTGGCCGCCGGTCCCCTCCTGCGGCGGATGCTTTCGGACCCGGATGCGTGCACCCAGGCACGCGCGTGTGCGCTGCTGTACCGGCAAATGGCGCGGCGGCCCGGGCCGGGGGATGAACCGGATCAACTGCGCGCGCAGCTCCAGCGGATCGTGCAGGATGTGCGGTCGCCCGCACCCGCGTGCGAAGTCGCGCTCGCCGCGCTCATGTCCGACGACTGGCCGGCTCGGGACGACTGGTTCCTCCGGCTGCTCAGCGAGCCCGACGTGGACCGCCTCATGGAGGAGGGCTCGCTTGGCGCCACCGCGCTTTCGCAGGTCGTGCGGGCGGAGCCGGAACGCTGGATCCCCCGGCTGGCGCGGCTGGTGGGCAGCGCCGAGCGGTCGACGCACAACCATGCGGTCCTGTGTCTTTCGTACTATACGGGCGCGTATGCCCGAGCCGACGCGCTGCGGCTGCTTCTGCCGTGGCTGGCGGACCCGGAGTGGGCCGACGAACGTCGCGTGCACGAGCGTGCGGATATCCTGCGAAGCCTCGCGACACTGAACGTGCCGGAGTGCATTCCGGGGCTGACGGCGATTGTCGAGCGCAATTGTGCCGCGGAGGTCAGCAGCGCCGCGCAGGCACTCGCGGTGTATGACATCCCCGGCGCCGCGGGTGCATTGAAACAGGCTCTGACATTCGCGCCAACTCCGCGCGCCCGCATTGAACTGCTCGAGGTACTCGTTCCACTCCGCACCTACTCGCCGCTTGAGCTGGCCCAGGCGGTCGAGGCGTACGCGCGAGCGCCAGAGCCCCACGGTGGCCGCGACGAACCACCGCTGGTGCTCGAGTCGACGATCGGCGAATTTCTCTGCCGGAACTGGAGTGTCAGTCCGACGTTGTTCCTTTCGGGTCAGCCCGATCTACCGGTGGACGGCGCCGTCGCTGAGCTGCTGGTGCGCCGCTGCCACGAATTGCACGCAACTGACCCCGGCGCCGCGGCGCGCATCTGGTGTGCCGTGCTGAACTGGGACGCGCCGGCGATCCGGTGCGAGCAGGTGCGCCGCCTGCTCGCGGGCCGCGCCGACGCGCCGCTCGTCGAGGCACTCCTGAAGAAGCGCGCCAGCCTCCAGGCCGAGCCACCGATCGAGCTGCGGTCGTTCAACGGGGCCGGGGAACTGGCGGGAATTGTCGCGGCGCTCCGCGGCGAGCCGGAGGAGCAGCGCCTTATTCTCGAAGGATCCGACCGTGCGGCGCAGCTCGCGCTCGTCGCCTGCGCTCGGCTCGCGCGGGCGCCGCTGCCGCTCGACATCATGGCCGGCTGGTTGCGTGCCGGAGATGATGAGCTTTCGGCAGCGAGCGCGGAGTATCTCTACGCGGAAGACAGCCCCGCCGCGCGTGAGCTGCTCTGGGATCGCTATCCGGACGAGATGCTGATTCTCGGTTCGTCGATCTGTTCCTTCGGATCATTGTGGGACGAACGCGAGGGCTCCGGTGAATGGGAACGTGCACTCTGCGCCCGCATGATGGCTCCGAATGGACCGGATGAAGTGTACGCCTATCGGGTTGACGGTTTTGGACGGGCCACCAAGTCAATCGAGCTGCGCGTTCGCGGAAACGACGTCGAATGCTGGCGCGACGAAAATGGGACGCAGTCCTTCGCCGGCATCGTTCCGGGAGAGGAGTGGCGCTCGTTACGCGCGTTCCTCACCGCGGCAGACGTGGATAACCTGGCTCCACTCCCGAACTACGAGATTCTCGACGGCGGCTGGTGCGAGTACTTGCACCTGACGCGCCGCGGCGGGGTGCGCGTCGAGATGCACTGCCCCCAATTCCCCGCCGGTACGGTCTACGATCGCCTGAGGCGCCGCTTTCTGCATTTCGCCGAGATCATGAATCCCCCGTAACACCCACCGCACGGCGCGGTGTGCGCAGCCGCGAGCGCTAGACACCCAGCCAGCGGACGAGCGCCAGCAGCAACCCGAGGCCCACCACGCCCGCCGCGCCGAGCGCGGCCGCGGCACGCGAAGCGTCGGCGGTCGCGCGCGACTCGCGCGGTGTGGCCGGCGCGAAATCCTCGTCGCCGAACTGCACCTGCGCGATCAGCAACTGCGCCTGGAAGTCGGAGAATCCCAGCCGGCTGGCCTCGGCCAGCACTTCCTGCCGGCGCGAATAGCGCAGCAGCCCGTCCTCCAGGGCGGCGGCGATGAACTGGCGCAACGGTGTCACGCGGTCCGCGGACGCCCCGGCGTGCAGCACGGCTGCCTGGGTGCTTGCGTTGCACAACGCGGCGTGCGCCAGGTGCAGATCGTCGAGGCGGCGCCGTACAGCGGCGTGCGTCGCCGGATCATCCAGCGCCGCCAGCAGACCGGCGCGCAAACTCTGGAAGCGGCGCGTGATTTCGGCGGCGTCGTAGCGGCCCGGTGCGAGTCCGAGAATGGCGAAATAATCGCGGGCCA
>CAZVRR010000241.1:0-6252 GCA_964629745.1 uncultured Planctomycetales bacterium
CGTGTCATCTTCTTGTAAAGCGTGGTCCGGTTGATCTTCAGCAGCGCCGCCGCCGCCTGCCGGTTCCAGCGACACGATTCCAGCGCATCGAGCACGATGCGCCGCTCGGGGTCGGTCAGGGACTGCTTGAGTCCGGCGCCCAGGCCCCGGCCATGCGCCCCGAAGGCCGGCGTATTGCCGTCGACTGCCTCCAGCACGTGCGGCGGCAGGTCGGTTTTCTGGATGTGCTCGTGCCGCGTGAGCACGACGGCGCGCTCGATCGAGTTGGCCAGCTCACGGACGTTGCCGGGCCAGGTATAGCGCTGCATGACCTCCAGCGCCTCGGGCGTGAAGCCGGCGACGTGCTTGGGAGAGCGCTCCGCGTAGCGCCGCAGGAAGTAATCGGCCAGCAGGGGGATGTCCGCCAGGCGTTCGCGCAGCGGCGGCAGCTCGATCGTCACGACGTTGACGCGGTAGTAGAGGTCGGCCCGGAAGCGGCCCTCCGCGACCTCCTTTTGCAGCGGGACGTTGGTGGCCAGGACCACGCGCACGTCGGCGCTAAGCGTGCGATTCGAGCCGAGCGGTTCGAACTGCCGCTCCTGGAGCACGCGCAGGAGCTTGACTTGCAGCGCCGTGGGCGCGCAAGCGATCTCGTCAAGCAGGATGGTGCCGCCCTCGGCTGCGCGGAACTTGCCGTCCTTGTCCGCGTCGGCCCCGGTAAACGCCCCGCGCGCGTGGCCGAACAGCTCGGAGGCGAGCAGCGTCTCCGGGATGGCGCCGCAGCTCACCTCGACGAAGGGTCGTTCACGCCGCGGGCTGAGCTGGTGGATCACGCGCGCGATCAGCGATTTGCCGACGCCCGTTTCGCCGTAGAGCAGGACCGTGGCCGTGGTCTCGGCCACCGCCTCGATCACGCTGAACACGCGCTGCATCTGCTCCGTTTCGCCGACGACGTTGCGCGGGTCGAACAAGCCCTCGGGGCGACGGGCGAGCGTGCGGTCGGCCCGTTCGCGGGCGCGCTGCGTGAGTGCGGCGCGCACCACGTCGCGCAGGTGCTCGGCACGAAAGGGTTTCGTTACGAAGTCAAATGCGCCGGACTTCATCGCGCGGACCGCAGTCTCGATCGTGCCATACCCGGTAATTACGATGACCGGCACGCTCGGCCAGCGCTGCCGTGTCGCGGCCAGGACTTCCAGCCCGTCGCCGTCCGCAACGCGCAGGTCGGTGACCACGACCTCGTAGCGGTTGCGTTCCAACTCGCGCAGGGCGGCGGCCGCCGACTGGACCGCTGTGACGGCGTGACCATCCGAGCGCAGCGCCCGCGCCAGGCAGTCCAGCACGATCGGATCATCGTCCATGATCAGCAGGTGGGCGGCCGCCCCGGACGTCCCCCGTGCGTTCGACTCACCAGGATTGGCTGCCATGCGCACTCCCGCGCCTCAAGCGCCGCCGGGTTGTTGCCGTAATACAACGACCGTTGAGGCGTTTCTGCAACGACGCTGTGGCACCCTGTTTACCGGACGCAGCATTTTCCCTGTTCGTGCTGCCGACTGTCAACTCCGATCATGGCGCAGGGGTAGTCGGGGCGAGCGCGGCGCGGGCACGGCGGGACTGCGGGTCGAGCCGGAGTGCCTGTTCATACTCGCGGCGCGACTCGCTTGGTCGTCCCGCGGCCGCGAGCGCGTCGCCGAAGTCGCAGCGCAGCTCGGCGTCACACGGCGTGAGTTCGATCGCCGTGCGGTACGCTTCCAGGGCCTCGGTCCCGCGGCCGGAGCGTTGCAGGGCGCCGGCCAGGAGCTGCCAGGAGCGGGCATGGCGGGGGGCGACGCGCACGGCGTGGGCCAGCTCCGTGATGGCCGATTCGACGCGCCCCGCCGCCAGCAGCAACTGGGCCGCCGCACAGCGAAAGTCGGGCTGATCCGGGCGGAGTTCGATGGCACGGCGGAGGTGCTCGGCAGCGGCGGCGGAGTCCTGCCAGTCGACGAGCGCCAGGCCGTAGTGTGCGTCAGCGTAGTTGGGCCGCAGCTCCAGCGCGCGAAGGTAATGCGTGCGGGCCTCGTCGGCCCGCGCGAGCGAAACGAGGGTGTTCGCCAGATTCTGGTGCGCCTCCGCGAGGTTCGGGTTCAGCCGCAGAGCCTCCTCGTAGAGCGCGGCGGCCTCGTTGAGGCGGCCCTGCTGGGCCCAGGCGGTGGCCAGGCCGGCCTTTGCCTCCGCCGCCTGCGGCACCTGGCGGACCACCTGTTCCAGCTCGGCTGCGCCTTCCGCGAGGCGGCCGCTGCGGAGCAGCGCCATGCCGAGGTACATGCGCTCGCGTGCGAGGGTCGGTTCCAGGGCCAGGGCGCGCCGGTATCCTTCGATCGCCTCGTCCACGCGCCCCGACTCGAGGAGCGCGCGGGCGAGATTCGCCTGGATCAACGCGTGGTCCGGGCGCAGGCGCAGGGCTTCGGAGTAGTGCCGGGCCGCCTCTGCGAAACGTCCCAGGCCGGCCAGCGCCAGCCCCAGGTTATTCCGCGCCTCGGAGTTTTGCGGATCGCAGCGCAGGGCTTCCTCGAAGCAGGCGATCGCCAGATCCGGCTCGCCGCGCGCGGCGTGAATCGACCCCAGGTTTGTGAGCGGTTCGGGATGGTGG
Source organism: uncultured Planctomycetales bacterium (assembly GCA_964629745.1). Lineage (GTDB taxonomy): Bacteria > Planctomycetota > Phycisphaerae > UBA1845 > Fen-1342 > JAAYXS01. The sequence continues at coordinate 2,609 of CAZVRR010000241.1, forward strand.
GGGCGCAGCTCGCGGGCCCGGCGGGCCAGCGGCAGTGCCTCGTCCAGCGCACCGCGCGCGAGGAGCACGTGGCTGAGATTGTTTGCGGCCATCCAGCCGTCGGGGGTCTTCGCCAGCGCGTCGCGCCACAGTGTCTCCTCGTTGTGATACACCGAGGCCTGGCGCCAGGTCAGCACGCCGAGTGCGAGGAGGATGACGCCCGCGACGCCCGCGCGGGCCGGCCGCGGCAACCGCAGCGCGAGCAGGGCGGCGGCGCCGACCAGCGGCCCGACGCTCGCGAGATACTGAAAATGATCCGCCACGAATGCGTAGCGCATGAAGTAGACGTTGAAAAATCCCAGCGCGGGGGCGAGGGTCAGCACGAAGAACAGGCCGGCGGCCAGGGGAGCCCGGCCCACGCGGCGTCGCAGCACCCACAGGACGACGAGGACCGCGATGACGGCGACCGGCGCCAGGAACTGCCAGGCCTGGCGCGCGTCGAGCTGCCACTGGTCATACAGGAAGCTGAGCCGCAGGGGCCATAGCAGCTTGCCGAGGTAAAACCAGACGGCCCGACCGGCCAGCACGATGCGCTCGAGCGCTGTCAGGCTCCATTCGGTCCCGGCGGCGCCGACCGTGGTCCGCTCGATTTGCGCCGTCAGCAGCCCGAAGGCCAGGCCGAGGACGAACAGCGGTGCGAGCGCCGCGACGTGGCGCGGGCGCAGCCGCCCGAGCTTCCACCACGCCACGACGAGCAGGGCGGCGGGTAAGGTCGCCGTGACCGTCTTGCTCAGCAGGGCGGCGGCGAACAGCAGGATCGCCGGCCCGTACCAGCCCCAGGACCGTGGCGGCGCCGGGTCTGCGAAATCCCGTTCGAAACGGAGGTAGCACCAGGCCGCGGCAAAGTAGAACACTCCCGAGAGGACGTTCTTGCGTTCCGTGATCCAAGCCACGGATTCGACATGTACGGGGTGCAGGGCGAACAGCGCCGCGGCGAGCCACGCCCCCGGCACGGCCAGGCGGCGCAGGATGCGCCAGAGCAGCACGACGCTCGCGGCGTGCAGCAGCACGTTCTCTACGTGGTACGGCAGGGGGTTCGTCCCCCACACCCGGTAGTCCAGCCACCAGCTCGTAAAGGTCAGCGGGTAGTACTGAATCGACGCGCGGGGGGAGAGCCAGATCTGTCGCAGTCCGCCGGCGGCACGGATCGTGCGGTTGTCCGTGAGCCAGTCGTCATCGTCCCACACGTAACCCGCCCGCAACACGGGCAGGTAGGCCAGCGCAGTGAGCAACAACAGGACGCCCCCCGCGAGCCAGGGCCGGCTTCGCGCCGCCCCCGTGGTCGTGCCGCGCGCCGGCGCTTGCGTCATAAGACTGCGTCACTCTGCGTCATCGGGCTCGGCTCGCCGCGGTCCAGCACGGCCATTTCCTCGTCGTACAGCCGCCGAACGTGGGCGACGACCTGGTCCGGGGCCAGCCGCTGCTTCACGTCGTCCTTGCGATGGCTGAACTCGATCGTGCCTTCGGCCAGGCTCTTCTTGCCGACGATCACGCGGAGCGGGATCCCGATCAGGTCCGCGTCCTTGAACTTGAAGCCGGCGCGCTCGTCACGGTCATCCAGCAGCACCTCGAGCCCGGCGGCCTCCAGCTCGTCGTGGAGCCGGCTCGCGGTCTGCATGACCCGCTCGTCGCGCGGATCGAGCGCCAGCACGATCACGTGGAACGGCGTAATCGACATCGGCCAGACGATGCCGCCGGCGTCGTGATGCGCTTCCACCGCGGCGGCGACGATGCGATTCAGGCCGATCCCGTAGCAGCCCATGATCAGCGGCTGCGGCTTGCCTTCGCGGGTCAGGAAGGTGGCCTGCATCGAACTGCTGTACTTGGTGCCGAGCTTGAACACGTGGCCGATCTCGATCGCGGTCCGGATGCGCAGCGGGTAGCCGCTGCCCGTCGGCGACAGGTCGCCCTCCACGACGTTGCGCAGGTCCGCCACCGTGACCTTCTCGCCGCTCACCGGGAAGTCGCGCCCCGGATTCACGTTTTTCACGTGGTAGTCCGTGCGGTTCGCGCCGGTCGCGGCGTTGACGAGCGTCGTCACGTCGCGGTCGATCAGCAGGCGGTCGACGCGGTCGATCAGGCCGTGCGGGCCGGCGAAGCCGACCGCGGCCCCGGTGACCTGCTCGATCGTCTGCGGGTCGGCCAGCTCGAGCGTCACGCCCGCCGCCTTGTGCAACTTGATCTCGTTGATCTCGTGATTGCCGCGGACCAGGGCCGCCATCACCTGCCGGCGCGGCGGGGCGGTCCCCTTACCCGTCTCACCCACGGGCTGCGGCGTGGCGTAGATCAGCGTCTTGATCATCTGCTCGGGCGTGGTGCCCATGAAGCTGCACACGTCCTCCACGCGGCCGTGGCCGGGCGTATGCACCAGCTCCAGCTCCTTCGGCTCCGCCGGCACCCGCACCAGCGGCGCCGCGCTGGCCTGCTCCATGTTCGCGGCGTATTCGCCGTTCTCGCTGAGCACGACGCGGTCCTCGCCGGCGTCGGTCAGGACCATGAACTCGTGAGAGACGTCGCCGCCCATGGCCCCGCTGTGTGCCTGCACCGCCAGGTAGGGCAGTCCGCAGCGGCCGAAGATCCGGCAGTAGGCGGCGTACATGCGGTCGTACTCCCCGTCGAGCGAGGCCTTGTCGGCGGAAAAGGAATACGCATCCTTCATGAGGAATTCGCGCGTCCGCAGCACGCCGCTCTTGGGCCGCGCTTCCCCGCGGAACTTCCACTGGATCTGGTAGAGGTTGATGGGCAACTGCTTGTAGCTGTTCAGGTAGGCGCGGGCGATGTCGGTGATGACCTCCTCGTGCGTTGGGCCCAGGACGGTGGCGGGCCGCCAGTCGCCCGGCGGGCCGCCCAGCCGGAGCAGCACGTCGCCCATCGCCGCCACGCGCCCCGTCTCCTCCCACAGCGCCAGCGGCTGCAGGACCGGCATGTGCAGCTCGATGGCCCCGGCGCGGTCCATCTCTTCGCGCACGATCGCCTCGACCTTGCGCAGCGTGCGATAGCCGAGCGGCAGATAGGAGTACAGGCCGGCGGCCAGTTGCCGGATCGTGCCCGCCCGCAGCATCAGCACGTGCGAGGCGGCGGTGGCGTCCTTGGGGGTTTCCTTGGTCGTCGGGATGAAGTAGCGGCTCAGTCGCATGCCCACGCTCCGCGTCCGCGGTACCGGGAAAGCGGGCATTTTGGACCCAGGCCGCGCCGGATGCAAACGGCGCCCCCGCGCTGCACGGGCTGAGGAAAACAGAGCGGGAGACCTGAACAGGTGGCAGCCTGCCAGGTCTCCCGCACGCCTCCCCCGGCGCCGACGTCTCACGCACCCGTCGTCGCCAGGGTACCGCCGCGCTGCAAGCGAGTGGTTACGGCGGCGGCATTTCGTAGCCGTCCGAGAGCGTGCGCAGGAACGCGACCAGCGCCGCCTCCTCGTCTGGCGAGAGCCCGAGGTTCCCCAGTTCGAAGGGGTTCACCGTTTCCGGCACTTCGGGGGCCGGCCACATTTCCTCCGGCACATCCCGCGTGTTGTAGAAGTGCACGATGTCTTCGAGGGACTTGAAAGAGGCATTAGGGCCAAAGGCCTTCACGAATCCCTCGTACGGCCGCAGGTCGACATTCCG
>CAZVRR010000242.1:0-6245 GCA_964629745.1 uncultured Planctomycetales bacterium
GGGAACTCCACGAGGTAGCCGTCGGGCGTATGAAAGCGCAGCTCGAGCGCGATCGGGTCACCGACCCACGGCTGGCGCGGCCGCACGGTCGCCGTGAAACTCAGCGGACCACGCTCCGCGCGCGCCGTGATTTCGTCAGGCGGCGCGGCATCGCGCCGGCCACACCCGCCCAGCACGGCCAGGATCACGCAGAGCCCCAGTATCCGGCGGACGCCGTGCGCGCTCATCGCCGACGCTCCCGGCGCTGGAAGAACCGGCGCAACGGCTCGATGAAGGACTCGCCGGTCGCAACCTCGATCAGGTCGAGACGGCGGCGGCGCAGCTCCGTGAGCAGCGCATCCCGCCGGGTCTGGGCCAGCGCGGCGAACCGGTTGCGCAGGCCCCGCGAGCTGGCATCCACGAGCAGGCGCTGCCCCGATTCGGCGTCGAGCAGCTCGACGTAGCGCAAGGGCGGCATCCGGTACTCCCGCTCATCGCGGACCAGCACGGGGATCAGGTCATGCCGGTGGCGGACGATTTGCAGCGGCCCGGCGAAACGCGGCGTCTGGAAGTCGCTGATCAGGAAGACGACGGCGCGGCGCGCAAGCACGCGGCTGACATATTCCAGGGCCAGGCCGACGTCCGTCCGCCGGCCGGCCGGCTCGTTGTACAGCAGCTCGCGGACGACCCGCAACACGTGCCGCACGCCCTTGCGCGGCGGAACGAACTGCTCGATCCGGTCGCTGAAGAGCACGAGCCCGACCTTGTCGTTGTTCCGGATCGCGGAGAACGCGAGCGTAGCGCCCAGCTCGGCGACGAGCTCGCTCTTGAGCTGCTCGCGCGTGCCGAACTGCTGCGAGGCGCTGACGTCGACCGCCAGCATGACGGTCAGCTCGCGCTCCTCGCGGTAGTTCTTGACGAACGGTCGGCCGGTGCGGGCGGTGACGTTCCAGTCGATGGTGCGCACGTCGTCGCCGGGCTGGTACTCGCGGACCTCCTCGAACTCCATGCCGCGGCCCTTAAAGGCGGAGTGGTACTGCCCCGCGAACACGTCGTTGACGAGCGCGGACGTGACGATCTGGATCCGCCGCACTTTCTTGAGCACTTCCGCCGGAACCATGGTGCCGAATTGTAGAGACGCGTGGCGCCGAGGAAAGCGGTCGGAAACGGTGGCGCCGTTTTACGGCGTGAGCGGCGGTGATCCGAGCTGCGCCCGCAACTGGCGGGCCGGACCGTTTCCCGGGTCCAGCCGCAGCACCTCGTCCAGCTCGGCGCGGGCCTCGTCGATGCGCCGGAGCTGGACCAGCAGGCCGGCGCGTTCCAGGCGTGTCTGGGTGTCGCGCGGCATGTATTGCAGCGCCTGGCCCAGCAGGGCGGCCGCCTGGCCCAGGTCTCCGAGCTGGTATTTCGCCACCGCGGCGACCTTCAGCAGCATGGGGTGGTTGGGGTTGGCGGCGACGCCGCGGGTCAGCACCGCGTCCGCCTCCGCGTAGCGCCGCTGCGACAGCAGGAGCTGCCCGAGCTTGCCGGCGATGTCGGGGTGGCCGGGCGCCAGCTCGTGGGCACGCTGGTACTGCGCCCGCGCGTCGTCCAGCCGTCCCACGGCCGCGAGGATGTCCGCGTAGTCGGTGCGCCCCAGCGGGTCGTCCGGCCGCAACGAGAGCCCAAACTCGAACTTCTCCGCCGCCTCGGCGAGCTTGCCCTGCTCCCTCAGGGCCAGGCCCATGTGGTAGGCCACGCCCGCCGGGATGTAGTCGTCGCGGAAACCCGCCGCCCGGTTTACGTATCCCACCGCGATGCTCGCCGCGACCGCCGTGACGGTCGCCAGCGCGACCGCGCGCTCCCGGCGCCAGTCCGCCAGCCGCCGCAGCATCCAGGCAGCAACCACCACGATAATCGGCAGCGCCGGCAGCCGGTAGCGCGGGGTGAACCAGTACACGCTGACCAGCAGGAACGGGATCGCGAACATCAGCAGCTCGGGCAGGTGCCGCACGGGCCGCCGGGCCAATAGGACCAGGCCGACCAGCGCCGGCCCGACCAGCCAGGGCAGCGGCAGCGGCGCCAGCCGGCCCAGCCAGTCCGCGACGCCCGCCGCCATTTCGGCCTTCGGCTGGTAGATGTCGCCGTAGTTGCGCGAGGTGAGGAAGTAGTAGGCCTTCCGCGCCGCCAGCCGCACCGCGCGGGCCGGGTCTTCCCGCCAGAATGCGCGCACCAGGCCGGCGTAGTAGCGGTTCACCTCGCCCCAGCTCCCGCGGCGACCGGTCGCCAGCTCGTACTGGCGCGCGACAGCCTCGAACAGCTTCTCGCGGCCGATCGTCGTGTTCGGAATCGGCGTGTAGATGCCGATCGACTCGGGCTGGTTGCCCTGCCGTAGGTTCACCGCGCTGACGGCCTGGATAAAGAACAGATCGCCGCTCGCGCGATAATTGTGAATCGTGACCGGTGCGATCAGCAGGGCCGCCACCGCACCGGGCAGCAGCGCCCGGGCCAACCGCACCGGCGCGCGCGACGCTTCCCAGATGCGCCAGATCACCACGCCCACGACGAGCGCCATGGCGGGCGCATGGGCGAGGCACAGCAGCCCCAGCGCCAGACCGGCGTGCAGGTTTCGCCACAGCGTCGGCCGCTCCTGCACACGCAGCAACTGCCCGTACGTCCACGCCACCAGCAGCAATTGCAGCGAGCATGTCAGGATCCGCAGCGAAAACGAGGCGGGCTCAAGCAGCAGCAGGAACAGGCCGGCGGACAGGAGACCCGTCGCCGGGCCGAACCGCCGGCGGGCGGCCAGGGCGAGCAGTGTGGCGCTGCCGAGGTCCATCAGGATTTGCAGGACATAGACGACGTCCAGCCCCGCGCCGAGCGCGCGAAACATGCCCAGCAGCCACGGGTACAGCGGCGCGGAGAAGAACGGCGTGTGCGGAAACACCTGGCCGCCCGCGATCCGGCCGGCCCACTCCCAGTAGGTCTGGGCATCGTTGATCGGCAGGTCGGACAGCGGGTTGCGCGTGGTGTACTCGACGAGAATTGCGATCCGTGCCGCCAGCGCTGCGGCCAGGATGCCGGCCAGGACCGGCCAGAACCACGCCGCGGAGCGCGCCGGCGCGCCGCCGTGCTCCTCGGCCCCTTTCGCCTTACCCGTCCGCGCCGCCTTCATGCTCGACCCTCGTCGGCGGCGCATTGTAGCGACGCACCGAGCGGACTGGTGGCACAGTGCGACATCTGCCCTAGAATGTCGCCCACAAGGAGACTTTCGGCCCGCCCATGCACATCTGCCACGTCATCACCCGGCTGATCATCGGCGGCGCGCAGGAGAACACGCTGCTCACGTGCGAGGGGCTGCACGCCCGCGGCTGCCGCGTCACGCTCATCGCCGGACCGACGCGCGGGCCGGAAGGCAGCCTGGTCTCGCGGGCGCGCGCCGGCGGCTACGAGTATGTTGAGGTCCCCGAGCTGATCCGGGCCGTGAACCCGTGGATGGACTTCCGGGCGCGCCGGCTCATCGAGATGGAGCTGCGCGACCGCCGGCCCGACGTGGTCCACACGCACAGCAGCAAGGCCGGCATCATCGGCCGCCTGGCCGCCGCCGACGCCAGCGTGCCGCATATCGTCCATACGATTCACGGCATGAGCTTCAACCGCACGCAACCCTGGGCGGTGCGCACGCTGTACACGTGGCTCGAGTGGTACGCCGCGCGCTCGAGCAGCGCCATCGTGACCGTGGCCGACGCGATGATTGAGCAGGCGGTCGCCGCCCGCATCGCCCCGCGCCACAAGTTTTCCACGGTCTACTCCGGCATGGAGGTCGGCCGCTTCACCCCCAGCGCGCCACGCCGCGCCGCCGCTCGACAAGCCTGGGGCGTGGGCCCGAACGATGTAGTCGTGGGTACGATTGCGCGGCTGTTCCGGCGCAAGGGCTACGAGCAACTCTTGCCGATCATGGCGCGGGCGGCCGCCGCGGAGCCGCGGTTGCGCTTTGTCTGGGTGGGGGATGGGGCCCAGCGCGGCGACTACGAGGCGGAGCTGCGGCGCCTGGGCCTGCGGGAGCGCACGGTTCTCACCGGCCTGGTGCCGCCCGAGTGCGTACCCGACCAGCTCGCCGGCTTTGACATCCTGGCGCATACCTCGCAGTGGGAGGGCCTGCCGCGGGCCGTGGTTCAGGGATTGCTGATGCACGTGCCGGCGGTTGCGTTCGCGATCGACGGCACGCCGGAGGTGGTGCTCGACGGCCAGACCGGCCGGCTGATCGGCCTCAACGACCTCGACGCGTTCGCCGCCGCACTGGTCGAGCTGGCCTGCGATGAACCGCAGCGCCAGCGCCTGGCCCGCGCCGGCCGACAGCATTGCCTGGCACGCTTTGACGCGACGACGATGGTGGAGGAGCTGGAGCGCCTGTACCAGCGCCTGTGCAGCCCGAGTCCGACCCGCCGGTCCCAGGACCAGGGAGACTGACCGGCTTCTGAATGCTTCTCCTCCGCTCGCGTTGCCCGTGCCCGTGCCACTGCTGTGTCAGCAGTGTCTTCTCCCCGCCGATGTCCACGCCGCACTAATCACAGAGGTGGCACGGTGCGGCCGCCGCCTTCTCCCCCTTTTTCTACGCCGGTCCGACCCGCCTCACGGCACAATCACATTATCCGTATTCGTCAGCGGCGCGCGCAGCTCATGCTGCGCCGGCGACAGCCCCAGTATGACGGATTCCAGCGAGGGCCCACCTTGCAGCGTGTAGATGTTGTCGTAGTCCACGCCGACGGTCGGCCGCTTTTGAAAATCGACGTGACCATCGACGTACAGAACGTTCTGCCCTTCGCCCTGGTGGTTGCGACTGTTGTACGGCCGCCAGCGGTCGCTGGTGATTTCCGCGAGCTTCTCCGGCGCCTCGTTAAACGCAGGCGCCTGCCGATCGGATGGACGGTCGCGCACGCCGCCGGTGCTCGCGTGCGAGCCGCCCACCTCGAAGTACGGCCCCTTGTCCGCGAGCAGCGCCATGCCGCGGTCCAGCAGTACGCTCGGCCGCGCCCGCGCGCCGAACGGCATCTGATAGCCGAAACTCAGGTGCCAATACCCCAGGAAGTCGAACCGATCCACGCCCGGCTTCACGCGCTGCCCCGTGCCCGCCGCGGTGGGCGTGAGCGGGTCCACGATGTCCCCGCTGCCGGGGCAAACAAACTCCGCGGGCGTCACCAGGCCCTGCGAAATCAGCAGGAACAGCGAGCGACTGGGATGCACAGACGATTCGTCCGGACCGCGGGCACCCGGCGGGTCCTGGTTGCCCAGCGTCCGTTCGCCGCAGCGATCCCCGAGCCGGCCGATGTAACGCACGCGATGCCGCTCGGGCGCCTCGGCGTGCGGGTTGTAGGGCGCGACCGGGAAGAAGTCCAGCGAGTCGTTTGCATAGGCGATCGCGGCCTGGCCGGCCAGTTGCAGGTGATTGGCACAAACCGTGCGCTTGGCGAGTTCCCGGGCGCGACTGAGCGAGGGCAGGAGAATGGCGACACCCAACGGCACCAACAACAACCCCACGCTCCCGAGGACCGTACCGGCAATCGCCAGCCCAAGTCCCGGACCCGTGGCGTATCGGCGCGCCCGCATGATCCCGATGATGCCAAAGATCAGCGCGAGTATGCTCAGGAACGGACAACCCATCCCGAGAATTCCGCACACCAGCGCCGCAATGGCGATGCCATTGCGCGCGTCACTCGGAAACTGCGCCGGGTGCGCGTACTGCGGCGGGACTGGCGGCGGCGGGCTCATGCCCGTCGGCGAACGACCGGCATTCTCGGAAGTCATGCGCTCCTCCCAGCGGCGATTCGCCAGAATCGCGTCACGAAATCATAATGCGCCGAGTGCCGCGCTTCACCACGTCTGCACGCACTTCTTGTGCGTTTCTCTGAAGCGGAGCACGTTCGAAAACTCCTGCGGGTGTCATCGTGCCACTGCCCTGCAAGAAGTCCCGGTCAGTTATCGGCGGCGGAGAAGACACTGCTGACACAGCGGTGGCACAGGGACCCGTGTCGGCGATCGTGCCACTGCTCTGTGAGCAATGTCGGTTGCCCCCCCAACGGGGAGAACACACTGCTGACACAGCAGTGGCACGGGAACGCACTGTCGGTCATCGTGTCAGTGCTCTGTGAGCAGTGCCGGGCGGCCCCCGACGCGGAGAAGACACTGCTGGAACAGCAGTGGCACGGGAACCCACTGTCGGTCATCGTGCCACTGCTCTGTGAGCAGTGCCGGGCGGCCCCCGACGCGGAGAAGACACTGCTGGAACA
>CAZVRR010000243.1:0-6242 GCA_964629745.1 uncultured Planctomycetales bacterium
TGGCACGAGATCCGGTAAACGGGAGCGCGGGAGGGTTACAGGGAGGCTCCGCCGGGCGGCGCGGCGTGCGGCAGCGGCTGCCGGGCGAGCGACATCCCGGGCGGGCCCATGATCACCTTGCCGTACGCGTCGTATCGTCCGCCATGACAGGGGCAGTCCCAGGTGCGCTCGGCGGCGTTCCAGTGCACGATGCAGCCCATGTGCGTGCACGCGGGCGACAGCGCGTGGAGCTGGTTCTGCTCGTCACGATACACCGCCAGGCGCTGGCCGCCCGTCACGACCAGGCGGCCGGCGCCCGCGGGGATTTCGCTCACGTCGCTGACTTCGCCGCCGCGCAGGCGGTCGCCGACGAAGTGTTTCGCGACCTTCAGTCCGATGCTGCCGAACTGCCCGGCGCTCTTGAGCGGCTTGATCCGCGCCGGATCGAACACGACGCTCCAGGCATTCTCGCGCCCGAGCACCAGGTGCGACGTCAACAGCCCGCCGACCGTGCCGAACGTCAGCCCGTCGCCGGAGTACGCGGCCGCCACGAACACGCGGTCGTGGCGGGGGGCACGGCCGACGTACGGCACGCCGTCCACCGGGTCAAAGAGTTCGCTCGACCAGCGGCAGGTCACGGCGGCGCCGGGAAAATGCTCCCGCGCGTAGCGTGTGAGGCTGTCGTAACAGGCCTGGGTGTCCTGCGTGGTGCCGGTGTGGTGGTCCGCGCCGCCGACCAGCAGCACCTGCGGATCGTCGCTGTGCATGCGGCGGATGTAGTGGTATGGGTCGGCGGTATCCCAGAACAGCGCGTCCGGCACGGCTTCCGCGACACGCACCGCCAGCACGTAGGACTGCTGCGGCTGGGCGCGCGACTGGAGCGAGTACTTGCCCACCAGCGGCGCGTGGCCGGCGAGGATCAACATCTCGGCGCGAACCTGCGCACGGTTGGTGGTCACCTCGACGCGCCCATTGCGCTCCTCGAAATCCTCGACGCGCGTGTCCTCGCAGACCTGACCACCGCGGTCAACGAACGCCGCCGCCAGCCCGCGCACGTAGGCGAGCGGATCTATCCGCGCCTGGTCCAGGAAGCACACGGCGGGGCCGGTCCGGAACGGGAGGGGGGCCGCGCTGTCGAGGCGGACGGGCAAGCGCAGGCGCTCGGCGGCACGCCACTCGTTGCGCACGTGATCGCCGTCCTCCGGGCGCGCCGCGTACAAGTAGCCCGGCACGCGCGTGAAGTCGCAATCGAGTGCCAGTCCGCGCACCTGCTGCTCAATGTGGTTCATGGCAGCGCGCTTGGCAGAGACAATCAGTTGGGCGGCTTCTTCGCCCACATCGCTCAGCAGGCGATCCAGCGAGTAATCCAGGCTGTTGTCGAGGTGGCCGGTGCTGTGTCCCGTCGTGCCGCCGCCGACACGACCGAGCTCCAGCACGATCACGCGCCGGCCCTCTTCCTGCAGGCGCAGGGCGGCCGTCAGGCCGGTTATGCCGGCGCCGACGATCGCGACGTCGGCCTCCTGGTCCTGGAACAGCGGCGGATAGTGGCGAACCTGGCCGGGACGATCCCAGCAGGGTTGATGATGACCGGGCAGAGCGGGGCCGTCGGCGGCGTGTGCGGGCGTCGTCATGCCCTAGTGATGGCCGCGCGGCCTGACGCGGGCGTGAACGGCGCGTGAATTCGACTTCACGGGCGGCAGCTCACGGTTTCAGTTGTGCCGCGAACTCCGCCGGGTCCGTGACGGGCCGCTGGCACACGTAATCGCGGCAGACGTAGGCCGTCGCGCGGCCGCCGATGGCCGTGCGGCCGGCGAGCAGGGGGGAGTCGATGCGGTTGTCGGGACGGGCCGTGTCGAGCAGCAGCATGATCCGGTTGGGCAGGTACGTGCGCCGCGCATGTGCGAGCAGCGCCTGGAGGTCGGACCGGGTCGGGTCGCCGACGAACGCCAGCTCGACGGGGCCGAGCAGCGCGAACTCTGCGGCGGCCAGGAAGCGCTCGCCGGACCCGGGCGCCGCCAGGACGTCGCCGGCGCACTGTTCGAGTAACGCGTCGGCTGCCCGGCGCAGCTCCGCGTCGCCCAGCAGCGCGGCCAGGCGCAGGAGGTTCATCAGGTGGAGCGAGTTGCCCGACGGCGTGGCCCCGTCGCGAACGTCCTTGCTGCGCGCAATGAGGCTCTCGTGATCGGCGGCGGTGAAGAAGAAGCCGCCCGCCGCGGGGTCGCCGAAGTGGGTCAGCACGACGCGGTTCAGCTCGCGGGCGCTATCCAGCCAGCGCCGCTCGAACGTGGCCTCGGAGAGTACGAGCAGCCCCTCGATCAGTGCGGCGTAGTCGGTCAGGAACGCCGAGTCGGTCGTGCGCCCCGCGCGCAGCGCGCGGCGGAGCCGGCCGCCCTGGACCTGGTGTGTCAGCACGAAATCGGCCGCACGCGCGGCCGCCTGGATGTAGCGCGGCTCGCCCAGGACCGCGCCGCCGCGGGCGAGGCTCGAAATCATGAGCCCGTTCCATTCCACGAGGATTTTCTCATCGCGGCCGGGTGCGACGCGCTGCGCCCGCACGGCGCGCAGCTTCTGACGGGCCGAGTCGACGATGCGTTCGACGTCGGCGGCCTCGAGATGGTGGAGGGCGGCGATGGTCTGGTAGTCGCGCGGGGCGTGCAGCACGTTCTTGGGAACGTCGGGTGCGTGGGGATCGCTCCAGTTGCCTGTTTCCGACACGTCGTAGTAGCTGCACACCACCGCGCCGTCATCCGGGCCCAGCGCGGCGAGGATCTCGTCGCGCGTCCAGACGTAATACCTCCCCTCCTCACCTTCGCTGTCCGCATCGCGGCTGCTGTAGAAACCGCCCTGCGGCGACCGCAGGTCATCGAGCACGTAGTCGAAGATCTCGCGCGCCACGCGCGCGTAGTGGGGCTTTCCAAAGACCTGGTATGCGTCGATGTAGCTGCGGCTTACGAGGGCCTGGTCGTAAAGCATCTTCTCGAAGTGCGGCACGTGCCAGAACACGTCGGTGCTGTAGCGGCAGATTCCGCCGGCGAGCTGGTCGTAGATGCCGCCGCGGGCCATGTTCTCGAGCGTCAGCTGCACGAGTTCGTGCAGGCGGCGGGTCGTGGCCGATTCGTCGCCGTAGCGCCGCGCCGCGCGCAGGAAGAGGTCCAGGGCCATGCTGGGCGGGAACTTGTTGGTGCCGCCGCTGATCAGCCCGCCGCGCTGCGCGTCGAACGCATCCGCGAGCGTCTGCACCACGTGGTCGATGTCGGCGAGCGTAATGGCAGTCGGCGTGGCGGGCGTAGCGAGGGATTGTGCGACCATGTCCGCGAGCTGGTCGGCATCGCTGAGCAGTGCGGCGCGGTTCGTCTGCCACAACTCGCCGATGCGGGCGCAGAGCTCGCGGAAGCCTGGCCGGCCCCAGCGGGACTGCGGCGGGAAGTAGGTGCCGGCGAAGAAGGGCTTGCCGTCGGGGGTGAGCCAGACGCTCAGCGGCCAGCCGCCCTGGCCGCGATTCATCAGGAGCGTGGCCTGCATGTAGATCTCGTCGAGGTCGGGCCGCTCCTCGCGGTCGACCTTGAGGTTTACGACGTGGGCGTTCATGACGGCGGCGACCGCCGGGTCGGCGAAGCTCTCGTGCGCCATCACGTGGCACCAGTGGCAGGCGGAGTACCCGATGCTCAGGAAGATCGGCTTGTCCTCCGCCCGGGCCCGGGCCAGGGCTGCGGGGCCCCACTCGTACCAGTCCACGGGGTTGTGGGCGTGCTGAAGCAGGTATGGGGAGGTCGCATGTGCCAGGCGGTTGGTTCCCGTGGCGGGCGCCTCGGCGCTGTCTGGCGGCGCGGCCGGCGCTGACGCCGCACCGGCGGCGGCGCTGCGCCGCGGTTCGGGTTCACGGCCCATGGCGATGACCTCCTGAAGGCTGAAGGAGTGATCAGCGACGCCCCGCAGGGCGAGGCACAGGCCGGCCAGTACGACGTATGCCGCCGGCCACGGTAATGACAACGTCAGTCTCAAGCGCAGGCTCGTGCGGGATTGTTGGGCGCGGGGAGGCGGAGTCAAGCAGTGCTGCGCGGGGTGCCACTGCCGCCACGGCTGTCAGATTGGCCGATCCGACCCGTCGGGCCAGATGGGTAGAATTGCAGTAAGTGCTTGAAAACGTGGATTTTGCGTCGTCGCTGCTCCCTGGTACACCCGTTGCAAACGGGCAGGGGGCGAACAAAGGCTCGGAGCCGGCTGTAAAGGAGACAGGTATGAACGGTACGTTCCGATTTCCGGTTGCTCCCTTTGGGGACCTGCGGCGCGAGATGGATCGGCTGCTGGATGAGTTCGGCGTCAACCGGCTGCGCAACGCGTGGCGGCCGGTCGCGTACCCGGCCCTGAACATCTGGGACGAAGGCGAGGCCCTGGCGGTTGAGGCCGAGGTGCCCGGCGTGCGTCGGGAAGACCTGGAGGTCACCACCATGGGCTCCGAGCTCACGATCCGCGGGCGCCGCGAAGTGGGCGAGGCGCGCACGTTTCATCGGCAGGAGCGCGGGGCGGGCGAGTTCAGCCGCGTGATCACGTTGCCCGTCGAGGTGAATCCGGACGCGGTCGAGGCGACCCTGAAGGACGGCGTGCTCTTCCTGCGGCTGCCGAAGGCGGAGACGGCGCGGCCGCGCAAGATCACGCTGAAGAGTTCGTGAACAGGAATCCGGCGCAGAACGGAGACGAATCCATGGCACGCGAAGCTGCTACCATCGAGAAGCGGGAAGCGCCGCTCGGCGAGGCCGAGCAGGTGCGTGGCGGGCAGACGTATATCCCCGCCGTCGACATCTACGAAACCGACACCGAGCTGTTGCTGTTGGCGGACCTGCCCGGCGTGCGGCCGGACGCGATCGACATCCAGTTCGAACGCGGCCTGCTGACGCTCCACGGGCGCGTCGAGCCGCGCCAGTCGCCGGAAACACGCTACCTGCTCCAGGAGTACGGCGTGGGCGACTTCGTGCGGCGGTTCGAGATTGGCGACGGGATTGATGCGAGCAAGATCGAGGCAGAATTTCACGATGGCGTGCTGACGCTGCACTTGCCCAAGGCACAGCAGCTGATGCCGCGACGGATTCAGGTGAAGGCCTGAGCCGGTCGTAATGGGCCAGCGTCACGCGTCGGACGAAATGGAGGCGTGTGATGAATCTGATCCCCTGGCGACGCAAGGAGGGTAACGGTCCGCGTGCGGAGACGGCCCTGGCACGCATGCGTGACGAGTTCGACACGCTGCTCGAGCGCGTCATGCGTGACCCGTGGGGGACGCTCTCGTCCGGCCTGTCCAGCCTGGGCAGTTTCCCGGCGCTGGACCTGAGCGAGACGGACCGCGAGGTGCGGATCACGATGGAGCTGCCCGGCGTGGATCCGCAGGATGTGCAGATCGGCATGCAGGGTGGACTGCTCACGGTGCGGGGCGAGAAGCGGCACGAGCACGAGGCGCGGGAGCGCGATGTCCGCTACATGGAGCGGCGGTTCGGCAGCTTCGAACGCAGCGTGACGGTGCCCTCGTATGCGGACGTGGAGCGGGCGGAAGCGCGCTTCAAGGACGGCGTGCTGACGATCACGTTCCCCAAGGATCCGAAAGCACAGCCCAAGCACATTCCCATCCGGAGCGACTGACGCGCCCGGCATGGGGGATGCGGGGCGTGGTGCACGGCGGCCGCCGGCGCCACGCCCCGCGTCTTTTCCGCGCGGCGCGGGCTTTATCAGACGGCGTGCGGCGGGGGCGGGGCGCAATTCAACGATGCGGGGTCCCGGAACGATAACACGCTGGAGCGCATGGGCGCGCTTCGCGCCCGCGCGCCGAGCTCGGGACCGCGAACGGAACTGTTGTCCTGACGCAGAACCTTTGTTGGATGGGTTTGGTCATGCCCGCGGAAAAAGCGCCGGACCCCCGTGTAAGCCTTCTCGAGGCGATTGAAACTCCACTGGTGCGCAACGACCTCGGTCGGCTGGCGCGCATGCACTCGCTCGGCCAGATGCTGGCGCGCGGGGAGGGCTGCGCGCAGGCGCCGCCGGCGGAGGCGACCCGACTTGCCACCGGGATCGTGACGGCGCTCGAGAAAGTCATCCTGGACGAAGCACCGCGCGCGGCGGAAACGCTCGAGCTGATCGCGCAATCGATTCGCGCCCTGGATGCGCAACAGCGCGGTGAGCCGTGTGACCTGGCCGGGCTGAACGACCAGTTGCTCGCCAGCCTGCTCGGCGCGCGCGCCACGCCCGGACCCGCGGTGCCGCCGGCGCCGGCCCCGGCC